>JAWXAV010000142.1:0-13691 GCA_034439695.1 Bythopirellula sp.
ATTAAACTTTAATTGTCGAGAATTTTGTACCAGATTCTACACCAGCTTCAATATCAATCCCTAACGAGTCCAATATCTGCAATATATCTTCCTCATTGTAAGTTTCTAAATCCAATGAAGGCTCCCCGGCTAGTGGTTCTCCGGAGTTCTCTAGGATCGAGTCTTGTACGAATATAGATCGAGTGTTATGCGCTGAGCACAAATTAAAGCCATACGCACAAGAAGTATCATCTCCATAAGCGCTAACGGCTGTTGTTTCAAATCGCAAAGCCAATGACTTCAAAAGAGCAGTATCAGAAAAGATCAAAGCCAATAATTCATAGTCTCCAAAAAGTACGGACCAGACTCCACTGTAAGCGCAAACAATACATCCATCTTCGTTGAGCTTTGTAGATACTGATAGCCAATCGTCAAACAATTCAATCGACTCAGCAGGAGACTTGCCGCAAAGAATAATCAGGTCATTGAGTCGCTCGCAAAGATCGGTCTGAAATGCTGCGACAAGAAAATTGGCCATGGTTATCAATTTTAAGAACTAACAGTGAGTCAGAATTGTCATAATTATAAAAACGTTTCAGGAAACGTAAACCACCGGGTTAATTGTTACCGCCGATATTTCACGATGCACCACAGCGCATTAAGCCCGTCGCGGAGGCCGATCTTCTTCCCTTCGCTGTAATCGCGGCTGTCGTAGCCCACCGGCACTTCGACGATCTTCTCGCCAAGTCGCGAAAGCTTGGCGGTGAATTCGGGTTCGAAGCCGAAGCGGTCTTGCTCCAGGTCGAAGCGTTCCAGCAACTCGCGGCGAAACACCTTGTAGCAAGTTTCCATGTCGGTCAGCCGCTGGCCCGTGAGTAGGTTCGAGAACTTCGTGAGCAGCCAATTCCCGAGGCGGTGTAGCCGCGAGGGGTCTTGTTGGGCGTTCGACAGGAACCGCGAGCCGTACACGACATTGGCCGCGCCGCTTTCCAGCGGCCGCAGCAAGAGGGGATAATCCCGCGGATTATATTCCAAATCGGCGTCTTGAATGAGCACCACGTCTCCTTGCGCTTCGGCAAACGCGGTTCGCAAGGCGGCCCCTTTGCCACGATTGTAACCGTGGAACAGCACCTTCACGTCCGGCTGTTTGGCGAGCTCCAACAACACGCTCCGCGTGCCGTCGAGGCTGTAATCGTCGACGATGATAATCTCGGTATGCACGCCAACGGCTCGCACGCGCTCCACGATTTCGGTAATCGTCTCGCGCTCATTATAGACGGGAATTACCACCGACACGGCCAGCGCGGTCCGCTTTGGCCGTATTACCGGCGGGAGGACATCAATCGCCTCAGCGCTCTTTAAGGTTTCTTCCGCGGTGGCAAGCGTTTCTTCCAGTCGCTCCAGGTAACTGGTATCCATCGCGGGAAGATGACAACCCGTTTTGGCAGTGAGTTGCGCTATTGCTTCTTCGGTTTGTTGATCGACGAAAGTGGTCATGGCGTGGCACTCGGGGGGTGTTTACAGACTGGTGTCCGTCGTGGAAGTCGGGAGGGTTTCGGCGGCGACTTGTTGTTGATTGCTAGGTAGCGGCAGCGCTGGCCAGGGAATTTCACCCTCGCGAGGGCTGGCGTCTTGCACGCGGTGATTCACGGGAATGTAAGCGGTGCTCGCCGGGTTGGCATATTTCGTGCTGCGACCCCACAGTTCGGCCACGCGATCGCGGTACAGCAGCACCCAATTCGGTTTGGGCTGCTCGGCCTCGGCCTGCATGATGGCGAGTGGGTTCTCGTAATGCCGATCAATCAACACCAAATCAGGCTGCTCAAATTCAAGAAGTTTTGTGCCATCGACGGGCCCCGAGTTCGGGCTGCGATTTCGCAATCCTTCGGCTTCACCCAGCAAGAAATCGAAGTGCATGTCGACCACTTCGAGCGGATAACAGGTGTCGTACCGGCCATCGAAACCCACCGTCACTCGCGGGGCAAGTGCGGCTATCGCGTACTGCGACCAGTTGAAGCTTGCCACCAGCTTACCCTCTAAATTGCGGTCGGCCATGAATTGAATCGCATCCACAGGGAACCGGCCCCGATCTACCGGAAAGTTCTGCAAACGCTCATCGAGCGCAAAACTCTGCAGCCCAATCGCCGCGAGCAGCACCACAATCACCACCCGTCGCAACCACGGCGAGAACGTCAACGAGAACGAGTTTTCGCCGTTTGCTGGCAACAAGCGACGTAGCGCCGACTGCAAATGTGGGGGAATCCAGAATCCACACAACAGCGCGACAAATGCGATGTGCCGCAGATGGAGAGCCGATTGCCAAACGACTAGCAGCAGAATTGCGATCTCCACCCAATCCCGTCGTTTTTGGGTTCCCACTAAACTCGCCGCGATCACGCCGAGCATCGTGAGCCACGGCCAAAACACGGGATCGCTCGGATGCGGAGCGAGCCACTCGGTAATTTCGGGCCGGGGTTCGATCAGCGACACCGCGAGCCAGCGATGCAGTTCCCAGCCGTAGGGATTCACCAGTGTCGCCGCAATGCAGGCCGCGCCCACCAGCGTAAGTTGACCCACCTGCGACCAGGATATGTTTTTACGGCGCAATAAAAGTTCAACGATCCTGCCGCCGAGATAGGCACCAACAATGCATAGCCCCGCGACAAATCCACCGTGGGCATTCACCCACACAATGAACACCAACGGCAAGCACCACAGGAGCCGCAGATCAAATTCACGTCGCTCCTGCCAATCGCGAAAACCGCGATCCAACAGCACCAGCGCCACCGCACAGAGTGCAAAGCTCAACAGTTGTGGCCGGAGCGGAAAGAACGGCTGCAAGTTGGTGGTCGCCACCAGCATCAGGCTCCAACTCACAAACGGATGGACCCCATGTTGGCTGGCGGTCCACACCATGGCCAGCACGATCCCCATCCCCAACAAACACTTGGCGAGCAGCATCCCCGACACTCCGAACGTGTCGTAACATCCGGCGAGCGCGAGTTCGGCCAAGTTCTCGTGATTGATCCAGGGATAATCGACCGCCGTGAAGGTGTGTGTCGCGGTGCGGGGAAGTTCCCCCTCGGCAAGCCAATCTTGTCCATAGCGGACGTGACCCCACAAATCGGGATCGACCAGGTTGAAGCTAAGCGGCCAAGCACACGCGAGCGCGAAGGCCAAAATCGCACCCCAGCGAAACACGCGCATTTCCCGGCGCGCGACTTCGGCTTCGTGGGGAGTAGCCGATGTGGACGGCATGACGGTGGTCATCAGCGTTACCGCGAAGTGGTGGGACGTTGAGCGGGGGAGTGGACCGAGCCAGTCAGCATTTCAGGCAAAATCCGCATGCCTTGCGCGACGCTCCAAGTCCACTACCAACTTTACCCCACGGTAGAGCGAGTGCCGGTGCCAGAGAGCGTGCTTCGGCATGTTCCGGGTCGCCGCCGCTCATTCCACCGGTGCTACCCATTTGTTCACCACAACCGGTGGTGGCAGAAGCAACAAGTTATCCCCAAGACAACCTTTTTTCGCCGTGCTAGCGGCCTTTAATAAAGCGAAATCTCGCGGCATTGGTTTCTCGCTTGGCAGCTTGGCAGCCTTTTGGTAATTTCCCATTCCACTCGTCGAGAACTCCTTTTTGAGATGAGGCTTTTCTCAGCATGAGGCGACAGTGGGATGCGACAAGAAGATCGCAAAACCGACGGCACCACGCCGACGTTTTCCGTGGGTTGGCTAGGCAAACTCCGTAGTTGGATGGCCTCTTGTCAGACCCTCGAAACCGCCAGCGGTGATGGTGCCTGCACACAAACCATTTCAGAACCCCTGATTTGCGATAGGCCGACACGGAAGGAGGCCGCTATGAGCCGCCACACCAGCAGTGAAACTCACGACCAACAGCTTCGCGTGCATATCCGTTGGATGATCCGCCGCGATATGCCCGAAGTCCTCAACATCGAGCGCGAGAGCTTTGAGTTCCCGTGGTTCGAGGAAGACTTTATTCGCTGCCTGCGGCAACGTAATTGCATCGGCATGGTCGCCGAGCATGGCGAACGAGTCGTTGGCTTCATGATCTACGAACTGCACAAGTCGCGGCTGCATATCCTCAATTTCGCGGTGACCAAGGGGATGCGGATGCGGGGCATCGGCCGCCAAATGGCGGACAAACTTTCCAGCAAGCTTTCCAGCCAGCGCCGCACACGGATCACGCTCGAAGTGCGCGAAACGAATCTCCCCGCGCAATTGTTCTTCAAGAAGGTCGGTTTCCGTGCCACGACGGTGCTGCGGTCGTACTACGAAGACTCGCCGGAAGACGCCTACGTGATGCAGTACCAATGCGGCGCGGACGAATTTGCCGATTCGCTGCCCACCAACCGCATCGATCGGCTCGCTGGTTAGCCGGCAGTGTCCCACTGCCGATCTTGGGCGGTACACAAAGTTGACACGGCATCGGGACGATGCCGGCTAACTACAGATTCACAAACTCAACGTATAGCGTCTCTAAGTCGACGATCGCCAGCGAATGGGGATTCGCCCGATAGAGGGCACCGGGATTCAGAATGAGCGTTGAGTCCATCCGTTCGAGCTTCGCCAAGTGCGTGTGTCCGTAGCACACCAGATCGTACTTGCCGTTCGTGCAAACCTCGTGAAACTTGCGGGAATCGTCGCTGTGTAACAGGGCGATGCGTCGGCCTGCAATTTCGAGATCGCCGAAGACATCGTGGTTCGTCTTGCCCGCTTGCTTGATCGCCTCGGCCAGTTCGTCCCGCGCGAAATCACAATTGCCGAACACGAAATCGGTCGGCCACGGTTTGAACAAGGCCGGAATCGTCTCCGTGCCGATGTCGCCGCAGTGGAGGACCCGCTCGACTTCCAGGCTTTCCAGCATGGTCACCGCCGCCAAGGTGTTTGCCACATGGCCGTGGGTATCGCTCACAACGCCAATTCGCATATTTACTCTCCATTGTCACGATAAAGCTGGCGTTCAAGTTCCGCAACACGCGCGCGGAGTTTGGTTGCCACGTCGTCGATATGCGAACCATCGGCCAGCAGGGTGAGAATTGGTTCGCCGGGGGAAATTTGCGTTTCAGCGTTCGGAATGTCGGCCAGTTGGCAATAGTCGAGGGAACCCGTGGCGGCGAGGAGTTGGTCGCTCAGGGACCGCGAAACCGCAAGCGGATGTTTTGCGTAGAGAATTGTTTTGCCGGCTGCTGGAACGCGAGATTGTGGTGAGTTCTCGACCGCGATTCCGAACGCCGCGACATGTTCCGCGAGTAAGTTGATGCCCGTCACTCGTTCCACCACTTCCACCGCTGCGGTGGTGCGGGGATTCACTTCGATCACCCACACCCGCGCGCCATCGAAAACAAAATCGACTCCGTACAAACCTACCAAGCCAACTTGCGTAGACAGCATCTTGCCGAGGCGAATCAGTTCGTCAGTCACTGTGGTAGGCAACTCCCAGGGCGCGAGTGTCCCTGAGTACTGAAACTCGTCGATGAGTTGCCGAGTTATGCCCATTAAGGCGTTGCCAACGAATAGCGCTGAACCGGCGGTTCCCTCAATACGTCGCTGCCAGTAACCATCGGGCGGAATTTCCTGGGGATTAAACAGACTCACGCCGCTGCCGTTGCCCCCCTGCCCTGTTTTGTGTAGCCAATCACCATCGCCGGGGGAGTTGCCGTCACAAAGCTTTGTTTCCGGAAAGTTGAGTTCCGCAGCACGCAATAGTTCTTGTAGCGCAAGCGGATCACGCACCTTGCGGAGCGCTTCGCTCCGATTCCCCCACAGCGGTCGCAGTTCGGCCATGCGGTCGATGAGTTCGGGATGATTTTCGAGCGCCCCCGTGTATAGCCAACCCTCGCACTGAGTTTGGGCGAGCCATGGGGCTAGCCCCCAGGGATAATCAGCAATCTTGGTGACGGGACAAACGCGCTGCAAGTCGGCATCGGCAAACAAATCCGCCGCCACGACTTGGCAACCGTCCCGCAGCAGTGAAAACGCCGTCGCTCGCACACTGGCTCCGACAACGGCAATCGTAGGGCGCGAATTCATCGGCGGCTACGTGCCCTTCGTGCCAAACCGGCCACGAAATTTTTCCGCCGGATACTTGGCGACGTTTTTTTGCATCTTCTCCCGATGCGTCGAGGCGATGTCGATGTCGAGCGAATTCGCGAGCGCCAGCGTGTAACTCAATACATCGGCCAGTTCCTCACCAATCGCCGCCAGTTTCGCCGGATCATCGGCCAGCGTACGCGACTCGGCGACGTCAATCCACTGGAAATGCTCCATCAACTCCGCCGCTTCGACCGCGAGCGCCATCGCCAAATTCTTCGGCGAGTGGAACTGCTCCCAATCTCGTTCGACAACAAACTGGCGGATATTATCCCGAAGCTCGGCAATTGTGGTGGTGGAGTCGTTCATGAAGAAATTGTCTCACGCAGAGGCGCAGGGGACGCAGAGGAATTGAACAACTTAGGCCCTCTGCCAACACAAAAACAGTCGCTTGCGGTTTCGCGGTGCAAAGAGATTGTAACCGCCTTACGCGGCAAATGGCAGCGGTTGTTGCCGCGGCGGATTGCGACTCTCTTGTAGCCGCTGGCGATAGCCGTCAGCCAGATGGCCCATTACTTCCAGCGCCAACAGATCAGCCCGATTCATCACGTGCCGCGCGCTCCGCGTGCCCAGGCCTTGCACCAATTCTTCGAGCACGGCCACATGCAATTGCAAAGCTCGCTGGGCGGAAACTTCAGCACTGGCCAGCAACTCCGCGAGCTGCGCCATTTCGCTCCCCAGATTGCCGACCCCCATGATCACATAAGTCCGCAGCAATTCGCGATAGTGCGACACGAGCGCCCCAGGCAAATCATGGGCAATTTGCTCCGCGCTGGCGACCGACTTGGCCAGACAATCGTCGAGGCCATCGACGCCGACCGTCGCCTCGCGGACCGGGCCTTTGCCGAGCGTTTCCAGGTCAGCAATCAATAATCGTTGTTGTTCCAGTAGTCGCTGAGCTTCGAGATGTTCCTGCTTGAGCCGCTGGCGTTGGGCATGAACCAATCGCCGATTTTCGCGCAAGAGTTGATTGCGTTCGATGGCGCGCGAAAACTTCCACAACAAACCGCGCACCGTGGTCTCGGCAATGCAGCAGTAATCGTCGGCCCCCACTTCATAACACAGGGCATCGATCTCCTGCGGCGGCAGCGAACCAAGCACGATCATCGGTTCCTCGGTCCCGCCCGCGCGTAAACCTTCCACCAAGTCGAGCGCATCGAGTTGCCCTGGTTCGTGGGTCACGAGCACCGCGTCGAACACCTCGTCACGCAGCCGCGTGAGTCCAGCGGTCACGCCGACCACTTCGGTGAGTGCCACTTGCGTGGCACTATCGGCGGCAAAGGCTTCGGCGAGCCAACCCCCCGTGCGCCGGGGCGAAGTGATGACGAGCACCTTCAACTGCGGCGGGAGCGAACCAGGAATTCCCGGCGCGGTATTTGATTGAGAAGTGTTCATCGCCGCGATCTCGAATGGCACGGAACCTCGCGGTCGAACTGTAGTTATTTGGCAGCTAGCCGTCAATATTTAGCCGCGGTGCTTGCACCGCGCCCGGAAAACACAGTGCCGCGATGCTTGCACCACGTTCTATACATCGCGGTGCAAGCACCGCGGCTAAATGGCTCACCGATTCCGCCAATCCACCCCCGACATCTCCGCCAGTGTGAGCATCAGCGCGTGCGTCCCCTCGCGCGCATGTCCCCGCTCCGCCAGCCGGCCGTAAAGTTCGCGTGCTAGCTTGAGTCCCGGCAGCTTCAGTTCCATCCGTTCCGCCTCGGTGAGTGCGATGTCCAGGTCTTTGATGAAATGCTCGACAAAGAAGCCAGGATCGAAATTCCCGGCAATGATCCGTGGGCCGAGATTCGCGAGTGACCAACTTCCCGCGGCCCCGGTGGCAACCGACTGCATGACCTTTTGCAGGTCGAGCCCGGCGCGATAGCCGTAGAGCAGCGCTTCGCACACACCGATCATGTTCGTGGCGATTAGCGTTTGGTTGACCATCTTGGCGTGCTGACCCGCTCCGGGGCCTCCCTGCCAAATCCAGGTCTTACCCAGGGCTTCCCAGCACGGGGCCAAGGCCTCGACGGTTTCGCGCTCGCCTCCGATCATGATCGACAGCGTGCCGTTGCGTGCCCCCACGTCGCCACCGGAGACGGGAGCATCAATACTCACGACTTGCTGGTGGGTGGCGGTCTCGGCAATCTGTGCCGCGAGCGAGGGCCGACTGGTCGTCATGTCAACATGCACGCTACCAGCACGACAACCGGCTAGCACCCCATGCTCGCCCAGCAACACCTCTTCCACGTCATGGGGATAGCCCACAATCGAAAACACCACGTCGGACTGCTCCGCCACGGCCTGCGGAGAATCCGCCCAAACGGCACCTTTTTCCACCAGTGCATCGGCCTTGGCCTGAGTGCGATTGTGAACCGTCACCCGATACCCGGCCGCGATGAGGTGCCCGCACATACTGGTTCCCATCACCCCCGTGCCAATCCAGCCGAGGCGAGTTCTGTCGGGCGTAAAGAGAGGAATCATGGCGAATCCTGCGGGAGAAACGAGTGATCGGTCCCAGCAAGATACTCCAACAGTGCAAGAATGCAAAACGCCGCGCCGTTAGCCGGGGTCGTCCCGACCCCGATCCCGTCATCGGCGCAATAAAAAAGACCCTCACCACATAGGAAGCTACACGCAATGCGGATAACTCCCCTGCCCCGATGCGTGGTGAGGGTCATGATTTGGCGAAAAAGTCGTTTTCGTTAACTAACTATCTATTCATCGGATAACCAATGCTGCTCGCAAAAATGCAAATTTCCAAATTGATTTGCGGCAAGCCGAGAGGCTTCTCTTTGAGGGGTGAACACCCGTGTTTTGTGGGCCATTGAATCAAGGAAGACATCCTTGAGTTCCTCGTTGTGCCACGATTGCCCGTGACTTCCGCAAGTTTCGTGGCAATAATTGCAACATGAGTGACAAAGGGTTGCCCCTAATTCACACCCCCAGAATTGTGAGCCCAGACCAATGTCCCCCGAACTGCCCAAGTGGAAACAGCGCACGATTGGTTTTATCCAGAACTTGCTGCAAGACACGGTCGATCATCTGCGGCTCTTGGCCGATAGCAGCCAGCTCAATCGCCGCACCCGCAGTGCCATGAAATCAGGCCGTGCCGCCCGCGCAAGTTTCTTGGCCATCCGGCATCATCAACGCCGCTTGGCGCGCCGCCGGGAAATTCGCCTGCTGGTCGAGGGACCGGTCAGCGCGAATCGCTAGATCACTTGATGCGCTCGTCATAATCAAAGACGTAGTGATCGATGCAGGCTAACAGTCCCATCGCCAAAGCCGAGGCCACGAACGAAGCCGCCGCTTGCCCGCTTTGCCGCAGGTAGGCCGTGCCCCCTTCGACGTTCATGCTCACAAACCATTGATAGAGCATGTACACGGCTTCGCACAAGAAGACGATACCCAAGATAAACGCGACCCATGCGGCCGTTTCGATCATGCGTTCAAAGAGCCATGCCATCGTATTGCCTGCTGCGGTTTACGTGTGAAAAGGAGAATTGCTGCTCTCGTCACACGATAACCGCTCACCGGTCAAAACGCTAGAGATAGCGTGAAATAGCCTTCGGCGCAAGCCGTGGGTCAAGAACCATCGGCTCGCGCCGACGGCTATTTCAGCTTGTCGCTCCCGCGTCGCAGCGGGCCAAGAGATTTTCCAGTCCCTGCCGATGGCAGAAATCGCCAAACGACTCGTCGTTCTCGCGGGCGACCTTGAAATATCGGAATACCGCCACGATGGTCGGAATCACATCCGCCTCGGGGACCAAATCTTTGTAAATAAAGTTGAGCCGATCCCCCATCACCCGACCGCCGAGAAAGATCGTGTACTTGCCGGCGGTCTTGCCCACCAGCCCGATGTCGGAGTTGTACGGCCGCGCGCAACCGTTGGGGCACCCGGTCATCCGCAACGTGTAGACTTCGTTGCTCAGGTCCAGCTTGGCAAGCTCCGCTTCGAGTTGGTCCACCAAACTGGGTAGCAAGCGTTCGCTCTCGGTAATCGCCAAGCCGCATGTCGGCAGCGCCGGGCAAGCCATCGACCACCGCCGCGTGTTGGAAATTTCTTCGCTCAGCGGCACCCCATGCCGACGTAAGGTGTCCAAAAGTGGCTGGCGGTCGGTGTCCTTGAGATCGCAGAAGATGATGCTCTGATGCGGCGTCAGTCGCAGCGGCGGGGCCATGGTGCCGCAAATCTCGCGGAGCGCCGACTTGAGCCGATAATCCCCTTCGTCCTTAATCCGGCCATTCTCGACGTTCAGGCCATAAAAGAATTGGCCGTCCCCTTGGGCCTGCCAGCCCATGCCGTCGTTGAAGCCGTACACATGCACGGGTCGTGGGGCGGGAAGTGCCGCGCCATAGTACTCCTCGACCTTCTGCTTGAAGCGGTCGATCCCCCAATCGTGGATCAAGTATTTCAGCCGAGCGACTTTGCGGTCGGCCCGATTGCCGAAGTCCCGCTGCACCTTGACGATGGCGGTTGACACATCGATCGCCTGCTGGGGCGTGACGTAGCACATTGGCTGGGCAATCGCGGGGAAGGTTTTCTTCGCGCTCGGCGTAGTGCCGAAACCGCCCCCAACCAGGATGTTGTATCCGATGATCTTCCAGTGTTCGCAAATCGCCAAGAGGCCCAAATCCTGGGAATACACGTCGACGCTATTGTCGCCGGGCAGCCCGATGCCGATTTTGAACTTCCGCGGCAAATAAGTCGGGCCGTAGATTGGTTCGACTTCTTCGCCCTTGGACGAGCCGACCAATTCCCGCTCGCCGGTTGCTTCGTCGGTGAGCCAAATTTCGTGATAGGCGTGCGTTTGCGGGGTGAGATGCAGGGCAATCCGCGCTGCCATGTCCTGCATATGGTCGTAAACCGGATCACCTTTGTAAGGGCACGGCGAGCACATGACGTTCCGCTTCACGTCGCCGCACGCGGCAATCGTGGTGAGCTGCACGTCGTTAATCCGGCGGATCGTCTGCTTGACGTCGTCTTTGAGAATGCCGTGGAGTTGCAGGCCCTGGCGAGTCGTGATCCGCAAAGTCGTGTTCCCGAGCTCATCGCACAGATCGATCTCGGCCTGCAATTGGTCGCTGGAAAGGATGCCGCCCGGGATCGCCGTGCGGATCATGAAGCTGAACGCCTTGCCCGACTTGCGGTCGTCCCGATTGTCCTGCTGATACATGCCGTGATGCTTGAGCAGTTGGATGCTTTCCTTGCCAAAATGGTCGGTTCCATCGACCAACTCGGCGGCAATCGTTCCGCGCAGGTAATTGCTCTCTTGCTTGAAATGTTCAACAGGACTTAGCTTTTCGGTGGTTTCTTCGCTCATCTCGCTCGTCGTGGTCTGCGTATCGTTGTATTGGGCCTCGGCACAGATTGCCTATTTCAGTCAAAATCCCAAGTAGTGCATGATACTCGCTTGACCCCACTTCGACCATAGTGGCCAGCTTGCAGCGGACCCTGCTGGCGTCTCAGAAGCCGAGTATCTACGATGCCTTGTTATGAAACGCCGCCAAAAATACGCTGCTTCGCTCGCTGATCGGCTGGCCGTCTGGCTTGCCACGGGGTTGGGCATCGGGCTGGTGACGCCGGCTCCCGGCACCGTGGGGGGGCTGTTGGGCCTGCCCCTTTCCTGGGTCATCATGCAACTCCCCACCCTGGGGTGGCAGATTGTCGCCACACTCGTGGTTGGACTCGTCGCGACGAACATTTGTTCGCGGGCCGTTCGCATGATCGGCGGCGACGACCCCCAGGAAATCGTGCTCGACGAAATCGCGGTCCTGCCGATTGTGTACCTCGCCAGTGGCCTCACGAACTGGCGCGTGCTGTGGGCGGGCTGGCTACTGTTTCGGCTGTTCGATATCACCAAACCGCTCCCCGCGCGAAACCTGGAAAAACTCCCCGGCGGTTGGGGCGTGATCGCCGACGACGCGGCCGCCGCGATTTATGCGTGCCTCGCGCTGTGGATCATCAAGGGCCTCGACCAAACCTACGCCTGGGGCCTGCTCACACCTGTCTTGGTAAGCTAAAATCAGTGCTAATCATAATTCCTTCCGCGCAGCGCCGGGACTTGTCCCGTTCTTAATTCCCTTAATGCCCACCGCCATGCCCGCCAAAATCCTCGACGGCAAAACCCTCGCACAACAAATCCGCCGCGAGTTAGCGGGCGAAGTTGCCGAGTTTCACAAACAGTCGGGTATCACGCCAACTCTGGCTGCTGTACTCGTGGGCGACGATCCGGCCAGCGAAGTCTACGTCCGCAACAAACGCCGCGACTGCGAAGAAGTCGGCATTGCGAGCCGACTGGAGAAACTTCCCGTCACAGCGACGCAGGCCGAACTTTTGGCGGTCATCGACCAACTCAACCAAGATGTGCAAGTTCACGGCATCTTGGTGCAGTTGCCGCTGCCCAAGCAGATCGATACCGAAGTGATTCTCGAAGCGGTGAGCGTCTCGAAAGATGTCGACGCCTTCCACCCCGAGAATGTCGGCCGCTTGGTGCAAGGTCGCCCCGTGTTCCTGCCCTGCACTCCGCATGGGGTGGTCGAACTCTTAAAGCGCAACAACATCGCCACCGCGGGAAAACACGTTGTCGTCGTGGGGCGGAGCGACATCGTGGGGAAGCCGCTCTCCATCATGCTCGCCCAAAAAGGGGCCGACGCCACGGTCACGCTCTGCCACAGCCGCACCGCCGATTTGCCCGCCGTGACGCGACTCGCTGATATTCTGGTCGTCGCTATCGGTAAGCCGAACTTCATCGTCGCCGACATGGTACGTCCCGGTGCGACCGTGATCGATGTGGGCATCAATCGCGTCGAGTCAGGACTCGTGGGTGACGTTGATTTCGAGGGTGTAAGCAAAGTCGCCGGCGCGATCACCCCCGTCCCCGGCGGCGTGGGGCCACTCACCCGCGTGATGCTGCTGGTAAACACCCTCACCGCCGCACGCAGAAGTGTTTAACTAAAGCCGCGATGCAACGCATCGCACGGCTCTTCACCACGTCAACTCATGCGCCCCCTTCTTTGTCACGTTCTCCTCAATCCCCGTGATGTGCCCCCCCGAAAGATGTATCACCCGATCCGCCATGTCGGCGATCACCGCATTGTGCGTGATGACCGCCGTGGTCGTGCCGAGGTCTTGGTTGATCCGCTGAATTGCGTCGAGCACCAAGATGCCGGTTTCAACATCGAGCGCGCCGGTCGGCTCGTCGCACAAGAGCACGGCCGGCCGCTTCGCCACAGCGCGAGCGATGGCCACCCGCTGCTGCTCGCCACCCGACATCTGCGCCGGGAAATGATCCATGCGGTCTTGAAGATTGACCATCGCCAGCGCCGCGCTCGGGTCCATCGGATCGCGCGCGATCTCGGTGATAAGCGCCACATTCTCCCGCGCGGTGAGGCTGGGGATGAGATTGTAAAATTGAAACACGAACCCCACATGCTCGCGGCGATAGGTGGTAAGAGCCGCGTCATCGAAACTCGTAAGTGTCTTATCGCGGTAAATGATCGTGCCGGTGCTCGGCGAATCCAGCCCGCCGAGAATGTTTAAGAGAGTGCTTTTGCCGCTTCCCGATGGACCCAGCAGCACCACAAACTCGCCGCTGAACAGATCGAGG
>JAWXAV010000143.1:0-25117 GCA_034439695.1 Bythopirellula sp.
CTTGGTGATTCTTAACACCATGATCAGGAACAATACTCCCTGGAGAGACCTCCATGCCTGCTAAAAAATCATTGACAAACAACACAGCCGCTGGGCTGTGCTCTTTCGCTCAGCGGTTGGTGGTTTGCCGGGCAACGCTGGCCCTCGGCGCATGAAGCACAATTCGTTTTCGCGGTGATGGCAGTCGCCATCTTGGAAGGATTCGCGTGGGGTCTGTTGTTCTCACTTTGGTGGAAACAACCGCTCATGGCCGCCGTGGCGGCGATTGCCTGCGCCTCGTTGGGAACACAACTCGCGATTGCCAGCACAACCGACGCCTACGACGCTTTTTCGCTGGACGCCTATCACAACGCGATCCCCGGGCGACTACTGATTTGCGTGGCCGTGTTGGCTGTGGATCTGTTGCTGGGCAAATATTGGCTCTATCCCTCACCCCATTGTGTCAATCCATTCCGTACTTTGGAGCAACCTCGTACGACCAAGAGTACGGTGAGACGCACTCCCTGGCCGGTCCAGAAAATGTTCACACGGTTGTTGTGGCAAACCTGCCGGGAATCTTGGAAATCGATCTTGAAGGTCTTGTCACTCTCTTTCGGCTTGATCGCCGTACTTATGATTCCTGCTTACATTCAGTCCACACACGATTTCCTCAGAGCCTTGCCGTTTGTCGCGTTGATTCCTCCCGCCCTGCTGGGAGCCATGGCTTTCCGTGCCGACCAACAGCGCGATCATCGCCTGTTTCTCGCGACCCACGCCGTGAAGCCCCGTTATGTATGGTTCGCACGCCATGCGATTTGGTTGACAGTAGTGATAATCATGGGCTTATCCATACAATTAGTGGCACGATGGGTATTGCAGGCAAATCTAAGTAACGCTCTGAACCACTTTCTTGGCGGTGGCAGGGGGCGATCTATTTTTGATCTTTTAGGAGTAAGACACTATCGATTCGGTCCTTCGCAATGGACTCTTGTTTGGCAATTTCAAAACGTGGAGCTGACTGCCCGTGCCGCAATCCTGACGGCTTGGTCAGCCTTCATAGCTGCCTACGGCATCGGACAACTCGGCTCGATGCTGCTCAAGCAATCGCTCCTCTCCGGTTTTTTGGCGATTCTCTTTGGCCTAATCATCGCCACTTGGTCGGTTCTCATGTTTATGTGGGAAATGAATCCGCTCTGGTTTGTGCTACCCATCGGCTTATCCGCCATGTTGGCTACCTGGTTGCGAGTTCCCGCGTGGATACTTGGCAAGAACCATTTGCAGCGTTGGCTGGCTCCCGCCGCGACTTTGTTGTTACCGCTGATCGCCATCGTCAGTATGGTGCCCGCGACACGCATGACCCAAGTCAATCAGCCAACACCAAATTATCCGTTCCTGCGAGAACCGCTGGATATCTCCGTGCGAGCATTCCAAGATTTGGAGAAAAGACAAAAGGAAACTCAACTCAAGCTGGAACGATTGGGAATCTCTCTCTTGCATACATCCCTCTTGCATAATATTGATGAAGTAGCCGTCGATGGAAAATCACTGGAAGACTTTGGGGTTGAGGACAGAGCCCTCGAATTGTTTAGCTCAGGCAATAAAGACAAACTCGAACCAGAGGATCTCAAGATTCTCAACCGCTTTGAGCTTGCGCAACAAGAATTATTCTACGAACAGAACAAAGCTGTCATCCCCGCAGCCCTCGAAATACTAAATCATCCTCAAGTCGCCATTCCTCGCCGCCCTCCTTACTTTTCGACAACTTTTTTTGATTTAACACACAATCTTGCCACTCTGCTGGATGATGATGCCCAGAAACTTACCGCCCAGGGCCAACTTGACGAAGCTTGGCAACGCTTAAAAGCCATTATCCCGCTCAAAGCCGACTTTCTCTTCGACAGCGATCGCATCGATAACTACAGCAACATTATTGAATGGGCGCAAAATCCAAACCAAACAAGCGAACGGCTCAAGCGATCCATCGTGGAATTGCAAGCACTCTTCGACGCCCTACCGCTGCCACGCGACACAATTCTTGTGCAACGCGAATACGCCCGCAAAGTCTTGCTTGGCAAAGAACCCCCTCGCGACTATGGCAATCCCTTACCACTTCTGCTTCACAATCTCCTCGGAGAACAAGCCCGCTCGCTCAGCGCCCTCGATCAGCTTACGGTTCAAGCGCTCAACTATGCTGATGCCGTGGTGGCACTCTCTCAGGGAGCCTACTCAGACCTTGGCTTTCATTCGGGGCTAACCGACAATCCTCGTGAGCTTCTGCGGATCGCACCATCCTCAAATCTTGATGCCAACAACGAGATTGTCTTTCGAGGTGATAAGAATACAGCTACTCTCGCCAACAATTTGGCTCAAACCTACGCCACGAGTTTTCTGGCGGCTGAGCAATTTGGAAACAGTGCCGAACTCAATTACTTGCTGTACTCTTGGATGACAGGGGAAACTTACCGTCGAGCGCTGTTAGTTCAACTCGCACTGATGGCTTATCAACTCGACCATGGCCACTATCCAGAGACTTTAGCTGAGCTAACCCCAAACTACTTGCCCGAGTACATTCAAGACCCGTTTTCTGATAACGGGTTCGAATATCGCCCACAAGGGTTGGAATACAAACTCATTGGCATAGGTCCGAAGGAAATTTCCGCGGATACACCCATGATTTGGAGCGTTGGACAGGGTAATGTGCAACTTAAACAAAACACTCCGGAGGAAATGTTTTTACGCTTCAGACATCCATCCTCTCCCGCAACGGATGCGGTCAGTATCCCAGATGATCAATTCAGCCCTAATTACGAATTGCGCAATACCGAGATTGGCACAAACGCTAGATACGTCTTTCCCCTTCCAAAAATCGAAACGCCAACAGCAGAGGAATCTTCCGTCGAAGAAGTCGACAACACCAACACTGGCCAAGAATAGCTTCTCGCAATTTTTTGCTAGGCTCGTATAATGCGTAGGCTTATTTGTATGCACTCACCCGATACATCACTGCCTGTAACCACGCCGTGCTACTTTGCGGAACGCTCTTTGACAACTTACAAGAAAAGTATTGGCCCGCGAACCGTTTCGCTGGGGACATAATTCAACCTATTTCGTCCCGCGGTAGGTGACCTATGACCTGCAATTGCCGTACGAACCGAAAATCGCGGAGACAAAAACAATGAATTTTGCCAAACAAGTTAAGTTCCCGCTATTGCGGACAGAATTGCGGTCTTTGCCGGATTGCAACGTACTCACGAGATAGCTTGGGAGCCATGCCCCCGGCCAAAACCGACCATTGACATCCGCCCACGAAAACCGGTACGCTGGGTGGTTTCCCAAACAGGGATTCACGTCAGTAAAGTACCGACTCATTGGAAGCCTCAGCCATGGCCGTTCCCAAACGCAAACATTCGAATTCCCGTACCGGCAAGCGTCGCTCGCACGATTTCCTGACCGCGCGTCAGTTGCAGGCCTGCCCGAAGTGCAGCACCCCTGCCCCGTCGCACGCCGTCTGCCCCAATTGTGGCCACTACCAAGGCCGGGCGATGGTGGAAACCGAGGAGTAAAAGGAATCCCCCTCCCTTGCGGGAGGGGCTAGGGGAGGTTTTTTCAGACAATGTCATTCGAGTCTGCCCCTCCGCAAACCGTGACCAAAACTGCCTTCCTATTTCCTGGTCAAGGTGCTCAGTCGGTCGGAATGGGTGCGGCACTAGCTGCCGCGCAACCTCGCGCTCGAGAGCTTTTCGCCCGCGCTGCCGACACTCTTGGGTACGATCTGTTGGACCTCTGCACCAACGGACCGGCGGAGAAACTCAATTCGACCGTCTACAGCCAGCCCGCGCTGTTTGTGTGTAGCTTGGCGGCGCTGGAGCAACTCAAACAAGATGCGCCCGACGTGGTGGCATCATGCGCCGCCACCGCCGGGCTGAGCCTCGGCGAATACACCGCCTTGGTGTTTGCCGGGGCAATGAACTTTGACGCGGGGCTGCGCGTGGTGCAAGTTCGCGGCCAAGCGATGCAAGACGCTGCCGACGCCGCGCCGAGTGGCATGGTCAGCGTCTTGGGAATGGAACGCGAGCCGCTCGAAAAGTTGGTCGATGAAGCCCGTGGCAACGACGTGCTGCAACTCGCCAATTTTCTCTGCCCAGGCAACATCGTTGTCTCCGGCAGCAAAGCCGCATGTGAACGAATCGCTGCCAGCGCCGAAGCTGCCGGGGCGATGAAAGTCATTCCTCTTGCGGTAGCGGGTGCGTTTCACACTTCGCTCATGCAATCGGCGGTCGAACGGTTGAGCGCGGCGCTGGCGGATGTGGAAATCAAGAAACCTCGCATTCCCGTGGTGTCGAACGTCGATGCCCGCCCGCACGACGACCCCGCGGAAATTCGTGCGCTGCTGCAACGGCAAGTCGTGCAGCCGGTGCTGTGGGAAGATTCGCTACAATGGCTGCTCAAAGACTTTGGCATCGAGCAATGTTACGAAATCGGCCCTGGCCGAGTCTTGAAAGGGCTGCTCAAGCGCATTGATCGCAAGTTCCCGTGTGAAAGCGTTGAGGCGTAATTTTAATAACCACCAAGACACAAAGGGCACAAAGTTTTGGAAAGCAATTTTCGCGATCGATTATTCTTTGTGATCTTCGTGCCTTCGTGGTTAATAATGAAAAGGTAATGATATGTCAGAAAACTCATCACGCAGAATTCAAGTTGATCTCTCTGGCAAGACCGCCCTGGTGACCGGGGCATCGCGGGGGATTGGTAAGTCGATCGCGATAGCGCTCGCCGCGGCGGGGGCCAAGGTGGCGATTGTTGCTCGGAGTGCAGCGAAGCTCGACGAAGTCGCGGCCGAGATTACCGCCGCCGGTGGCACGGCCGCAGTCTATCCCTGCGACGTGGCCAATTCAGCCGCCGCCAGTCAGGTTGTGGAAGCGGTTGCCACGGAATGGGGTCGGCTTGATATCCTGGTGAACAATGCTGGCATCACGCGGGACACACTTTTGCCGCGAATGAGCGACGAGGAATGGGACGAAGTGATCGCCACCAACTTACGAAGCGTATTCTTGTTTTCGCGGGCGGCGGCAGGCGTCATGATGCGGTCCAAGTGGGGGCGAATTATCAATATCTCCAGCACCTCGGGAATCATGGGCAATCCCGCACAGGGCAATTATTCAGCCTCGAAGGCGGGTGTGATTGGCTTTACGCAAACGATCGCGCGGGAACTGGCTAGCAAGCGGCGACAAATCACCGTCAACGCCATTTGCCCGGGATTTATCGCAACTGATATGACGGCCGCCTTGATGGAAGCTGCCGGCGAGGACGCCGTAATGGAGCGAATCAAGGCAGCGGTGCCGTTGCAGCGCCAGGGGCAGCCCGAGGAAGTCGCCGATGGGGTGCTCTATCTGGCAAGTGACTCGGCGGCCTATATCACGGGACAGATTTTGGTGATCGACGGTGGCCTAACTGCTTAGCAGATCACGGTTTGCCGATGAGCAGAGCCTCTGAGACGACCTAGACATTCCTCCGGAGAAACGCTATATCTTGACCACCTTCGCGAGAACGGTCTATTGTGAAATGCTGGCAAAGTTTATCTTCACAAAATGATTGTGACACTTGGCTACGGTTTACGCTTATTTAGTGGCCGCGCTTAGGCAAATCGAGTTCGCAAATTAACACTGTTGAAGTCGCAAGTGGGTTTTGGGCGGTAACCTACCCATAAACTGGCGGCTCATTGTCATATTTTTCCTATTGGGTTAAAGGGGGACCATCCAAGTGGCCTCAACATTGGAACGTGTTACAGACATCGTGGCAGAGCAATTGGGCGTCGATAAAGACAAGATTTCGCCGGAAACCTCGTTCGTGAACGACCTGGGTGCCGACTCTCTCGACACGGTCGAGTTGGTCATGGAACTTGAGGAAGAATTCGACATCAACATCCCCGATGACGCCGCGGAAAAGATTCAAACCGTCGGCCAAGCGGTGGATTTCATTGAGAATAATAAGTAGGCGCTCAGCAGAGCACTCTCCCGCGCGGCTCAGCTTTTTGTGATGCCGTGACGTGATTGACCAAAAACGCATCCGCGACGTGGATTTAGCCCACGTCGCGTTTTGCTGTTGGTTGCACTCATTTTTTCTTGATGCCTCGTCCCCCGCATAGTTATCCGATGAATCGCCGCGTAGTCATCACCGGTCTTGGAGTTGTTACTCCTCTTTCCTGCCAGGTTCCCGACCTGTGGCGGAAGACGCTGGCGTGCGAAAGTGGTGTCCATGACATTCGCCTGTTTGACCCGACGGACTTCAAAGTCCGGTTCGCCGGTGAGATCAGCGATTGGTCGGTCGTTGGTTACATGGACACCAAGGAAGAAAAGCGCATTGACCGTTTCACGCAATTCGCTTTGGTCGCTGGTATCGACGCCGTCAAGGACGCGGGCATCGACTTTACGAAGTACGATCCGTTCCGCATTGGTGCGATCATTGGCTCCGGTATTGGTGGGTTGACTGAAATCGTCACGCAACAGGAGCGTTTCCTCACCAAGGGCCCCGACAAAGTCTCGGCGTTCTTGGTTCCCAAGATGATGCTCAACGCGGCGAGTGGGCAACTCTCGATCCATTTTGGCGTGCGCGGCCCGAACTTTGCCGTGGCGACGGCTTGTGCCAGCGCGACCAATGCGATGGGGGAAGCCTTCAAGGCGATCCGCTATGGCGATGCCGACGTGATGATGACCGGAGGAACCGAAGCCGCGATTGCGGGCATCAGCCTAGCCGGTTTCTGCAATATGAAGGCGCTCTCGACGCGTAACGACGACCCCGTCGGTGCCAGTCGTCCGTTTGACGCCGACCGCGACGGCTTCGTGATGTCCGAGGGCGCCGGCATCTTAATTTTCGAGGAACTGGAATTCGCTCGCGCTCGGGGTGCCCATATTTATGGCGAAGTGCTCGGCTTTGGGGCGAGTGCCGACGCGGGCCACATCACTCAGCCCGACGTCGAAGGCACCGGCGCGGCGCGGGCGATGATGAACGCGCTCGTCGACGCCCAACTCGACCCCACCGACATCGACTACATCAACGCCCACGGCACGAGCACACCGCTAGGTGACAAAGCCGAAACGATTGCCATGAAGCGGGTGTTCGAGGATCAAGCCTACAAACTCAATGTTTCGAGCACAAAAAGCCAACTAGGCCATTCCCTGGGAGCGAGCGGCGGTATTGAGCTGGTGATGTGCTTGCTAGCAATCCGCGACCAAACCGTTCCCCCCACGATCAATCTCGACACGCCCGATCCCGACTGCGATCTCAATTACACGCCCAACGCACCGCAAGAACGCAAGATTCGCCGCGCGATGAGCAATAGTTTTGGCTTCGGCGGGCACAATGCGTCAATCATCGTCGGGCAGATTTAAGGATTCGCGTCATTCCCGCGAAATTCAAGTCCCTAATCCCTTGGGAACATAATTGCTCGAACCGGAACGCTCGGGGCAAGCTCGCAAGTAGTCGAGTAACTCTGTCACTTGCGCCGTCGCCAACGCGATACAAGAATCGGCTCCGCCGTAGTAGATGCGGATTTCACCAGACGCCTTGTCCGACACCCAGCCGCAGGGAAACACCACGCCATTGACGTCGCCCTGACGTTCGTAAGGTTCCTCAGGCGCGAAAATCCAATCGTCGCTACGCCGCAAAACTTTACTCGGGTTTTCCAAGTCCAATAATGCCAAGCCCAGGCGATACAGACAACCACCAGGAGTGTGCCGCACGCCGTGATAAAGCATCAACCACCCCTCGGCGGTTTCGAGCGGCGGCGGGCTGAGGCCGATTTTATTAGCGTCCCACCAAGCTCCCTTGCGGGCGTGCATCAGGACATGATGGTCGCCCCAATGTTTTAAGTCGGGTGAGAAGGAAAGCCAGATATGGGCACCGGAACTTCCTGCCGAGACGGGCCGATGCAACATGGCATACCGACCTCCAAACCGCCGCGGAAAGACCGCCGCGTCTTTATCGTCGGGAGGCATGACCGGTCCGAGTCGTTTGAATGTCGAGAAATCCTTGGTGGATGCCAACGACACGAGAGGGCCACTGTTGGAAAAGGCCGTGTAGGCAATCAGCCACTCATCACGGTCCTCGACCCAGGTGAGTCGCGGGTCTTCAACGCCCCAGGCTTCTTCGGGAAACTGATCGGGACTAGGGGCAAAACTCGGTTTCTCATCGATCCGCCAATTGGAAATGCCGTCGTTGCTGCGGGCGACGGTCAAATGCGAATGGCCACGGCGATCTTCCACGCGGACCAGCAAGATAGTCTCGGCACCAACCTGACACGCGCCCGCGTTAAACACGGTATGCGCGGGATAAGGCCAATCGCAGGCCGTCAAAATGGGATTGTCAGCGTGGCGATGAAAAAGCTCGGGGAAAGGTTGGGGGAGTTTACGTTCTCGGGGCATCTTTGATAGTCCTTCCATCCATGGTCGTTATGAAGATTGGTTCGTTCAATATTTGTCAGCCCCATTTTGTCAGTGCCGACCACTCTTGAACAGGTCAAGCACCTTTTAACTGGCGCTTCTTGATCGGCATTGCTTCGCTTGCAGAGTCCAAAATGGCAACTAGCAAATAAGCGAGTGTCGACTCGGCACCTTGATTGCGATTCACGCCTTTGGCCGAGAGACCGTCAAAGCAGGAATGGCTCACCGAATCCACCAGCGGTTGACTCATGCTATTCTGTCCGAAAAACCAGTCTCGCGCATGGTTAAAAGTGGCAAGATGCTTAATGTCGCCGGTCAGTTCGTGGGCAGCTAGCGCGGCTTCGGCCATGGTCGCGGCTTCCACGGGCTGCTGGTCGTAAACGGCTTTTTCTTCGCCGTATTCGTACCAACCGTCGTTGCCAATCGGTTGGAACATGTTTTCAACGGTCGTTACTTCCTCAAGAAAATCAAAGGAAGATGTTGCAACAGACAGAAACTTTTCTTGCGGCCAGCGCTGGGCAGCAATCATCATCGAGTGTGGCAAGACAGCATTGGCGTAAGTCATCCGCGACTCAAACCAGAACCAATCGTGTCGCAAGCTGCGCTCATAACATTCCGTGAGTCGATTGGCTGCCGACCAAGCGACGCTTTCGAGGATTTCAATGTCTTTCACCCCGGCATTGCGCAAATGGCCCCAAGCCAGAATGATATAGGCTTGAGCGCGTAGGCTGCGCAAGTCGGCCAGGGCTGGCAGAACCGCTTTGATCAATTCACGGGCTAACAGCCGATATCCGTCAGGTAAATCGCTGCCCAACACTTCGGCCAGCGCCAGTACAGCTTGACCCTGGCAATCGCCGCAGCCTTCCGCGTCAAGCCAACTACGGTCGTAACCCATGAAGTTATGAAAGCCACGGCCCGAACATTGAGCGTGCTCCAGGAAACTCAAGTACGTCGTGACTCGATTCAACATCGCCTCGGAAGCCTCTTGCTGCCACAGGCGTGTGCAAACCCGTAAGGCCCGGGCATTGTCATCGGTGCAGTAGCCGCTCTCGCGCCGCGGGATGCTGTAGATCGCGTGCTGAATTAGACCGGTGGAATCAGTCATGCGATCGAGGTGTTCCAAACAGAGTTCGATGCGACTATTCATGCTCGGCCTCCCTGCTTGGGTGCAACAAAATGGCTCATCGCGGGCGGCGTGATTGGCGCATACTCCACGCGCTTGACCTGCTGCTTGCTGGTCTGCACGAACTGGTTGAAGCATTCCAAATAACGCTTCCCCACAACCGGCCAGAACATTGATTTTGCATAATCATAAGCACGACGGCGTGTTTCCAATTGGAATTGCGGATCATTGAGAAACCGCAATGTCGCCGTGGCGAATTGCTCGCTGCCGCCAAAAGGAACCAACTGTCCGCGTCCCTGGGACAACACTTCTTTAGCATATAGGTACGGAGTGCTGATCACGGAGCCGACCGCTCCCAACGCATAGGCCAAGGTACCACTGGCAATCTGATCCGCGCCCTGATACGGCGTGACAAAAACGTCGCAAGCTTGTAAGTGTTTGAGCAGTCCTGGCAGATCGAGATACTTGTTCACGAATCGTACATTGTCGGCGACACCGAGCCTTTCGGCCAAGTCGGTCAAACTTTCGCGGTACTGCTCTCCCGAATGCCGTTTCACCTGGGGATGCGTCGCACCCACGATCAAATAGAGTGCCTCGGGACATTCTTTGACGATGCGTGGCATTGCTTCGATCATATACTCCAACCCCTTGCCGGGATTGATGAGACCAAAACTGCAAATGATTCGTCGACCCGTGAGACCGAGTCGCTCTTTGCATGAAACATTACGCTCAAAAGGAACCGTCGGCACGCCGTGAGGGATCACTTCGACGTTGGCCGTTGGCACGCGGTAGACGCTCCAGAGCAATTCCGCCGCGATCTCCGTCATGACAACGATACCCTTGCTGTGGGCTGCAATCTCTTGAATGATGCGGCGCGGCAACGGTTGTGGTTTGGTCAGCAATGTGTGAAAGGTCGTCACAACCGGCTTGCGGCAATCGTGCATGAATTCGATCACGCGCTTGCCCCATTCGTCGGGATAAAGCCCGAATTCGTGCTGCAGACTCACGACATCGCAGGGACCGTCGTTGGCTACCTCAGCGGCATGGCGGTAGGCATTTGCACGATTGTTGTCGATCACATGGACAACGCGGGGATCGTCGGTCGGCAGTTCCTCTAGCTTCTGAATCGCCATCACCGAAGAGACGGGCCAATCAGCGACCCCGTCCACCGCGTCAGCGGAGTCTTTAGTAAACGTGGCAAGGCCACATTCTTCGGGCGGGTAGGTGGAGACATAGAGAGGTCGAATATTACGCATGGATATCCCCTATTCGTGTTCTGCTAGAAGTTGGAGCCAGTATTCGATATGTACTAGCTGGCCAACATGACTATGCAAGGCTTGGGCCAAAAATGCCGTCGCCAGGGAACAGAATTTCAACACATGGCTTAAAATCAAGCAGGCTGAATCAATCAGAATCTGGGAGGGTCGCTTGTTTCCAATGGCCGCCGAGAGAGGCCCATCAAGTAAGCGAAGTGCTACCGCCTGGTCGGTAAAATCATTATTCGGCATACCAACCCTACGTCTGCGAGAACACTTTTACAAGGGATCGTTAACCTCATTGACAGTAATACAGGGGTTATAGGTTTGATTTATTTATTTATATTTTCGAGTTTTATTTCCTGGGAATGGCAATTGACTCACTTTCGACCATGTTGAGAGAAACGCCGTCAGGTTAGCTTGTCAGTGTAAACGACGTGCCTCATTGTGATTGAATGACAAATCCACACATTAAAGAATCAGATTCTTGCTGAAAATTCGGTAGGTCTTGTAACGCTTGCCACCCACGCGTTCGATCATGCGATTCACGAGCGTGTTGTCTTCAAGAGTCCAACTCAATTCCGCTCCTTGATAGTTGAATTTATCCATGCCGGTGCGCATGGTTTGCTGAATCAGCGATTCGGCCACGCCGCGCTTGCGGTAGCCGGGCACCACACCGAGCACAGCCAAGCGGCCGGTGCGAATTTTGCGCATCCGGCAGGCGAGCCGCACGAGCCCAATCGGCAAACCGCCGTTCATCAGCCGGCCGCCGAGCGGTTGAATCGCTTCATTAATGTTGGGAAGTGTGATCGAAACGCCCACGGGCTTGCCATCGACTTCGGCCAATTGCACAAGCTCCGGCACGGCGAGGCGCTTGAGATCGTGTGCTAAGTGGTCGAACTCGGCGTCGCTCATTTTGACGAATCCCCAATTCTGTTCGAGCGATTGATGGTAAATCTGTTTGCAGCGGGCGATCTCCGCCTCGAAATCATGGAAGTTCATCGGGCGGACTTTGACGTGATAGCGCTCGGCGAGTTTCGTAACGCGCTGGCTCCAGGCGGCGTCCATGTTGTTGTCGCGGCTGAACCACCAAGCGTACATGTCCTTGGCTTTTTCCAAACCGTTGCGCTTGAACAATCGTTCGTAGTAGCGCGGCTGGTGATTCATCATCACGGCGGGGGGCGTGTCGAAACCATCGACTAACAACCCGCACGGATAATTCGTCGAATAGTCAATCGGGCCCATCACCTGCGTCCGGCCACGTGCGCGGAGCCAGGCGCTGGCGCGATCGATGAGGGCCCGCGCGGTGCGGATGTCGTCGATGCTCTCG
This sequence comes from Bythopirellula sp., assembly GCA_034439695.1. Classification (GTDB taxonomy): domain Bacteria; phylum Planctomycetota; class Planctomycetia; order Pirellulales; family Lacipirellulaceae; genus Bythopirellula. Next base: position 12,127 of record JAWXAV010000143.1, read on the forward strand.
AACATGCCGAAGCAGCCGAGGTTCGTGCCGTGGACTTGGTTGTACGTGGGATCATCGCTCACAACGATGCGACCGATGGTTTGGCCATCGCGCTTGGCGAGAAACGCCTGGGCGGTGCCGTGGCGATAAAAGGGATGCTTTTTCGGATCGAGAAACTCGCGGACCTGCATGTCGAGCGGGGCGACCCACTGGGCGTTATTTTGGTGAATCCGCTTGGGAAGCTCGATGAATTCAGACACATCGCGGCGGGAGGTGACGGCATGAATACTCGCCGGGGCGACGGCCGTGCTGAGCTCCGACCAATCGCAACGCGGGTAGGCAACGGGCAAAAATGGCGAATACAGGACGGTGGCAAGACTCATGACAGGTCTCCATACGCAAAATGGGGAGTGGGGAAAGCAACTTAAAGGTTCAAGCGTTGGAGGTGACGAGTTGTTACGGGGGAAAGGGATGCGGATGCGGTAAAGACTTAGGATTTGGTTTGCGCACGTACGATCGTCGATAGGTAGGTGGTTTCAGTTGGCGATGACCCTAGATGTTGTGGTTTCGCTGTGAAAAACTCTCGTTTTTAACAACTTCAACCGCGATTTTTATTTGAGTGATGGCCAAGAACGGTCGTTGACTTTTTCCTCTTTTGCCCCGTCGGCCATCTCCGAAATTTTCGGCGCACGATTATAGAACAACTTGCTGATCGATTCAGCTATGATTTTTGGCCACTTGGAGATTGGGGGCTGGGGGCTGGAGAAGAATTGGGCCAGGGATGGGTACGGATTGAACACGGCTAAGAAAAACATTTGGTTGACCGGTCCCCGCATCCTAGTCCCCGTATCCTAGTCCCCAGCCCCCATCCTCATCCGTGGCTCAATATGGTTGTTGAATGGCGGGGAAAGATATGCAGGGGACTTATACTGCGATCGGGCAAATTCAAGTGGTTCTTTCGCCCGGAGGACGCTCGAAAGTTGCCAGGGATTTCAATCCCTGGAATTGAAGCTCCCCGCTGTTTCCTCGCCCGGAGGGGGAACGAAAACAGCGCCGAATGCCCGAGCTTCGTCCGCCCTCCGGGCGGGGAACACGGCCGGTAACGCTTTCCAGGGGCTCGAAGCCCCTGGCAACGGACGTGCGTCCTCCGGGCGAGGACATTCAAGGAATATCTCAAAGACAACCTCGCAAGTTATATGTCCCCAGCTCGCCGGGGAAATTCATTTTGAAGTGCCGGCAATCGCGGTTATGATATGGGGGCTGTTTCTCCAGGCGTTTTTTATCGTTGCATTTGCGGATCAACACCATGGGCAAGCGACAATTGTGGCGTCGAAATATTCAGTGCTCTCGTCGAAGGCGGTTGCAAGTTGAACCGCTGGAAGATCGGCGGATGCTGGCCGCGTTTACGGTCACGAATCTGCTTGATGGACCGGTAGCTGCGGCGGGACAACTCCCAGGCAGTTTGCGGCAGGCGATCTTTGATTCGAACGCCTCAGCGGGGGCCGATGAGATCGATTTCTCGGTCAACGGGACGATCGCGATTGGTTCGCAACTCCCCACGATCAGCGACTCGCTCACCATCACTGGCCCTGGCGCGAATCTTATGACGATCAACGCGGGCAATGGTATGAATGGAATCTTTGGTGACCGGGATGGGTGGCGCATTTTCAGGGTTGACGACGCTGATGATAACAATCAGATCAGCGTGGCGATTAGCGCATTGACACTTACCGGCGGCGATCTAGCGTTTAATGCCGATTCAATATTTAGTGGCGGGGCCATCGCTAACAATCGCGAGAACTTGACCGTCACCAACTGCATAATCAGCGGCAACACCGCCTCATTTTCTGGCGGGGCGATTCTTAACATCAACGGGACAACCAGCGTCATCGGTAGCACGATCAGTGGCAACCTGGCCTATTTCAGCAGCGGCGGCGGAATTGCTAATTCCTATGATGGCACCCTCAACATCACCAATAGCACGATTAGCAACAATTCGTCCCAAAACGGTGGCGGCGGAATTGTCAATTACGCTAATGGCACCCTCAACATCACCAACAGCACGATTAGCAACAATTCGTCTCTCGGCAACGGCGGCGGCATCTCCAACTTCAATTACGCCGCACTGAACATCGAGGGCAGCACAATCAGTGGCAATTCGGCCGTCGAATCTGGTGGCGGCATCTACAGCCAAAACAACAGTACGCTTACCGTCTTCGACAGCACGATTTCTGGCAATTCGGTTGAGGGAAGCAATGTTTTCAGCAACAGCGGTGGTGGCATTTATAGCAAGGACAGTCTGCTCGCGATCACCGACAGCACGATCAGTGGCAATTCGGCCACTGGCTCTGGCGGCGGCATCTTTAATGATGACAGTGATTCCACAGTCAACGGCAGCACAATCAGTGGCAATACAGCCGCAGAGTTTGGCGGCGGTATCGGCGATGAAGACAGTGTGACCACCGTCATCGACAGCACAATTAGCGGGAATTCGGCCGGCTTTGAGGGGGGCGGAATCGATATCCTGTACAGCACAGCCACCGTGACCAATACCACTATCAGCGGCAACTCGGCGACATACTCCGGCGGCGGCATCCGATTTCGTTACGGCATAGCCACCGTTGCGTATAGCACGATTAGTGGAAATTCGGCTGGCAGCAGCGGCGGTGGTATCTACAGTAATTTCGGCACAGTCACGTTGGACAACACGATCGTTGCGAATTCCGTCACTGGTGGCGACATTTCTGGGTCAGTGAGCGGGTCATTTAACTTGATCGAGGATGGCAGTGGCGGGCTGGGATTGCTGAACACTATCAGCGGCGATCCTCTGCTCGGTCAGTTGCAGGACAACGGCGGGCCAACTTTCACGCATGCCCTACTTGTCGGCAGTCCGGCGATTGATGCGGGCGATCCGGGTTTCGTGCCACCGCCTGATTACGATCAGCGCGGTGTTGGATTTGACCGCGTCGTGAATGGCCGAATCGACATCGGGGCGTTTGAGGTGCAGGCGGACTCTCCATCCGCCGACTACGACACCGATGGCGACATCGATGGCCGCGACTTCTTGGCTTGGCAGCGGGGGGAATCGCCGGATGCGTTTAGTGGTGATGATCTGGCGTTGTGGCAGGGAGAGTATGGGGGGGGAGGGCTGTCGGCTGTTAGCTCTCAGCTATTAGCCAGAGAAGAGAACCCAGAACGGGGTGCCACTGCTGGCTTGTCCAGCAGTATCGTCAACGCCCCACTTCTCACTGCCAGGCAAGCTGGCAGTGGCACACTCGCTTTCGAGGATTTCTATGTCGAGGAAGTAGATCGGGCGCTGGAGGAATTGAGTTCGTCGTCGGCATTGTTGGGCAAGACAGTAGTGGCACCCTTTGGGGAGATGGTGGCACGGCGGGGGGTGAGGCGCGCAGGTGCGAAATAGCGAGAGAGTAATTAAGCCCCTGGGGATCTTGACTTGTTGGCTGAAAGCCACTTGTCACCGTAGCCTGTGGCAAACGGAGTGCCGCCCCAGGTATCTAAAACCCAACGAGCCGCTTTGGCTGTAGGCCATGTTCACCGTGACCTGATGAAATGCAAGGGTGAATATGGCCGTTGGCCAAACGATATGATTGAATCTTTTCACCTGTGGCGTTGCCACAGGCTACGTTGAGTAAGGCCTTCGGCCAAAAAAATGCGGGCCGACGCTTGCCCGGTTGCAAGTGGGGGTGAAACAAATTCGGAATGTGGAGTTCGGATTGCGGAATTGAAGAAGAGTTAAGATCTACCACGAATCTAACGAATCACACGAATGAATTTATTCGTGGTGTGGAGGGCGGAATTGAGTTGCTGGCGCTTTCAGTGTGCAGACCGCTCCACGATACAGAGCGCTCCACTGCGCTGGCGCTTCGTGTCGCGGCTAACGGGATTGTTTGCTAGCTTTGCTGGCGGAAGCGGGGTTGTGACGCTTGGTGGGGATTTCTATACTTCCCGCCCCTATTAACCGCTTAACCGCGTCCTCTTGCTGAGGAATTTCTGATGCTTGTGCGTCTTGTGCTGATTTGTTGTGTACTCGCCAACGCTTCGTTTGCTGTTGCGCAGGGGGCGAGTAGTTGGCAGTCGCCACCGGTGGTAGGATCTCCCCCTGCTAACGCAGGAGGCTCGCCTGACGCAGGGGGCTCGCCGGTGACGCCGACGCCGAATGTTCCGCAGGTGACGCATGCGCAGGTGACCAAGGGGAGCGGGGCGTTGCCTTGCGATCATGGGCAGGTGTGGCGGGAATATGATATTTCGCCTTACACCCTGCGCGTGCAAAATACCACCGCGCCCGAGCAAGCTATTGTTGATTGGATTTTGCGCGAGACGGGTTACGAAGCTTGGCATTCGACGCCCGTGGGGTTGTTGAGCGCCGATAAGAAAACTTTGCGTGTCTATCACACGCCCGAGATGCAGACCATCGTCGCCGACATCGTGGACCGCTTTGTCAGCAGCATTGCCGAGAGTCAGGGGTTTGGGCTGCGGATCGTGACGATTGATAGCCCCAACTGGCGCACACGGGCGTTGCCACTCATGAAATCAATTCCCGTGCAATCGCCGGGGGTGCAGGGTTGGATTTTGGCCAAGGAAGATGCGGCGCTCTTGATTTCGGAGCTCAAGCGGCGGACCGATTATCAAGAACATAATGCGCCGCATCAGTTGGTGCAGAATGGTTCGTCGCTGGTGATCTCGACAATGCGGCCGCTCAATTACACGAAGGGGATCATTCGCACCGACCAAACCTGGCCCGGTTATCAACCCGAGATGGGGCAGCTCGACGAAGGGTTCAGCATGGAATTCAGTCCGCTGTTGTCGCTCGATACGCGCACGGTGGATGCAGTGCTCAAGTTAAAACTGACCCAGGTGGAAAAGATGGTGCCGGTGCAGTTGGATGTGCCGAGCCCCGTCGCACAGAATCAACGGACCGAGTGCCAGGTGCCGCAGATGACGATGATTCAGTTGCACGAGCGGTTCCGCTGGCCAACGGATCAGGTGTTGATGCTGAGCATGGGGGTGGTGGCCTCGCCGGGGCCGGCCAAGCCGAACATCATTACGGACAACATTCCGATGCTGAAATCGCCGCCGCGGGCGGATGCGCTGTTGTTTGTGGAAAGCCGGGGCGCGAGTTCGGGTTTGGCGATTGATACGGCCCCCGCCCCGCAGTCGGCGAGTCGGCCGAATCAGACTTATCACGGGCGGTATTAGGAAATTGTCAACCGTCATTCCCGCGCAGGCGGGAATCCAGGGCAGAGCGAACCGTCTAGGTTCCCGCCTGCGCGGGAATGACGAAGAGGGCGTGGCTAGCCCTGGAACGTGCCTGGAGATATGCTAGAGGGCTTGATTTCTTGCCCCCTGGATTCCCGCCTGCTCGGGAATGACGGAATAAGTTCGATGAATTCGTCTGCCTCCCCACGTCGTGTCGTGATTACTGGACTTGGCGTGATTAGCCCGTTGGGTAATTCGGTCGCCGCCTTGTGGGACGCGCTGTGCGCGGGTCGTAGTGGCGTGACGCCGCTGACGGTGATTCCGCCGGTCGCCGATTTGGTGACCTTTGGCGGGCAGTGCCTGAGCTTCACGGGCGAGATCGATGACTTCGGCGACTTGGACAAGGAAGTGAAGAAGTCGATTCGCAAGGCGCTCAAGGTGATGTGCCGCGAAACGATGATGGCGGTGGCGGCGGCGCAGCAAGCGATGGCCGACGCCAAGGTCACCAGCACGGAGATTTCGCCCGAGCGGTGCGGCATCGTTTACGGCAGCGACTACATGCTGAGCCCGCCGGATGATTTTGAATCGGCGATGATCAAATGCGGCGCGAGCGCGGGGAAGTTTTCGTACGCCGATTGGGGGCAAACGGGTATCGGGGATATGAACCCGCTGTGGATGCTCAAGTTTCTGCCGAACATGCCCGCGAGTCACATTGCGATTCTCAATGACCTGCGCGGTCCGAATAATTCGCTCACCTTGCGCGAGGTGTCGAGCATGATGGCGGTTCGGGAAGCGATGCAAACGATCGAGCGTGGCCACGCCGACTTGATGCTTGCCGGTTCGACGGGCACCAGGGTTCACTCCTTTAAGACGGTGCATGCCTTGCAGAACGAGCAGTTGGCGAACCCCGGCAGCGTACCCGCCGAGGCGTCGCGACCGTTTGATGCCAATCGCACGGGGATGGTGGTCGGCGAAGGGGCGGGGGCAATTGTGCTCGAAGAATATGAATCGGCGAAAAAGCGCGGGGCGACGATTTACGGCGAGTTAGTCGGCTCGGGAAGCAGCATTGTTACGAATTCGCACCTCGAAGGAAATCGGACCAAGGCGTTTGCGAATGCCGCGCGGACCGCGCTTGCCGAAGCGGGAATCGCGCCCGCTGAGTGTGGTCACGTGAACGCGCATGGTTTGGGTACAATGCAAGGGGACGCCGAGGAAGCGGCAGCGCTTGGGGAAGTGCTGGGCGATGCCGCGCGGACGGTGCCCGTTGCCGCGGCGAAAAGTTACTTCGGCAATCTGGGCGCGGGGAGCGGGGTGGTCGAATTGGTGGCCAGCACGCTCGCCTTGCATCACGATAAGCTGTTCCGCACTCTTAACTATCAGATGCCCGATTCGGAATGCCCGCTAAATGTGACGAAAGAGGGCGGTCCCGCGGGGGGCAGCTTCTTGAAGCTGAGCATCACACCGCAAGCGCAAGCGGCAGCGGTGGTGGTGAAGCGGGTTTAAGGCTTTATCCAGCTTTTCCGTGGATCGTCGACCACTGCTGCGCAGCGGTGCCCGCGATCCGGCTGAGGACCAAATCTGGCCGGTTGACACCCATTTTGGGTGGGTTATCATTACTGGATTACGAACTGCTAAGTGCTGTTCGCAAAAGGGGTTTGGTGATCTGCACGCTTTTTGAGTGGGCGGAGGCGTTCGGGGTACATTCTCAGCAAGCTGTTGCCTGAATTCAGCACTGCTGGGCAAGCCAGTCCGCCGCGGCGGAGCACCCCATGAACCCCCAACAATTTGAAAAACCTGACAATCCGAACAACCTGGTTGCCGCGCGGCGGGCGAAATACGCCGCGGAGAGAAACATTATGAACGCTGGCGAAGTCCTCCGCATTGTTGACGCGATCCACCGCGACAAGAACATCAATAAAGAAATTGTGTTCGAGGGCATCGAAGCCGCGCTTGTTTCGGCAGCTAAGAAATATTACGGCGAAGAGTCGGACGTGACCGTCGCGATCGACCGTCAGAACGGCGCGATCACGGCCATGTGCAACGGCGAGGTGCTCGACTCCGAGGAAACCGTCGGCCGCATTGGCGCTCAAACCGCCAAGCAGGTGATGATTCAAAAGATTCGCGAAGCGGAGCGCGACGCGCTGTACGACGAGTACACCGATCTGGTGGGCGAGATGGTCAGCGGCGTTGTGCAGCGCTACGAAGGTGGAGCAGCGACGGTTACGCTTCCCAACGTCGAAGCGATTCTGCCCCGTAGCGAACAAATTCCCGGCGAGACGCACCATGTGAACGAACGCGTGCGGGCCACGGTGTTTGAAGTCCGCAAGAGCGGCAGTCGGATCAAAGTGATTCTCAGCCGTGCCCGGCCCCAGTTGGTGCAGCGGCTGTTCGAGCAAGAGATTCCCGAGATTATCGACAGCGTGATTGAAATCCGCGCGATTGCCCGCGAGCCGGGATACCGCTCGAAAGTGGCCGTCAGCAGCAGCGATCAACGGGTCGATTGCGTGGGGGCCTGCGTCGGGGTGCGCGGCAACCGGATTAAGAACATCGTCGACGAGCTCGGCGGCGAGCGGATCGACATCGTCCGTTGGGACGACAACCTCGAAGTGCTGATTCCCAACGCGCTGCAACCGGCGGAAGTCGAGCAGGTGATTTTGTGCCGGATGCTGGGCCGGGCGATTGTGCTGGTGCGCGAGGATCAACTTTCGCTGGCGATTGGCCGGCGGGGTCAGAACGTACGGCTGGCGAGCAAGCTCTCGGGCTGGGACATCGAGATCATGACCCAGGATGAGCTGGCCGAGTCGATTGACCGTGCGGTCCAAGGCTTTAGCTCGATCGAAGGCGTGCAGCAAGAACTGGCGGAGCGTTTGGTTGAGGAAGGCTTCCTGAGCTACGACGATCTGTCGATCATTGAGCCGGATGCCTTGATGGAAATGGGCGGGTTGTCGGAAGAGCAAGTCAACGAAATCGTCGAACAAGCCGAAGGTCGCGCGGAAGAGGCCGAAGCGGCTGCGGCTGCGGCACGTCGGCAGAAACGGGAAGACGACCGGGTGGCCGCCGCGACAATCGCCGAAGAACCCGCGCCGGATTATGAAACCGTGGTGCCGGCCGAAGAGCCTGCACCGATCGCGGATGCCGCACCGGCAGCACCGCAAGCGGAGGGTATGCCCGAATAGTTTTGTGGATATTGATCGTCGTATTTTTGAGGAGGATGATCGTTATGGTTTCCTAGGTTTTTGACACTAACAGTGGGCCGGGCATTTGAGCCTTGGATCACACGGAGAATTTGATTTTGGCGTCCCGTATTTATTCATTGGCGAAAGAACTGAAGTTAGACAGCAAGGAGCTGGTCGATGTCTGCGCAAAGCTCGGCATTCGAGGCAAAGGCTCCGCGCTGGCAAGTCTGACGGACGAGGAAGATCTCAAACTCCGCGAACATTTCAAAAACCCGGGGGCCACGGCGGCGCCCAAATCCAAGCAAGCGCCTGCGGCCCCTGAGCGGCCCAAGGAACCGACGAAGAGCGGCAAACTGCCGGTGCTCGCCGCGCCGAAGCCGCATTCTCCTCTGGCAGGTATTCGCAAGAAACGCCCCGAGGATGAAAACGGCGAAGAAGAACAAGGAGAAACGGCAGCGCCCGAGGCCGAGGAGGCTCCCACCCCTCCGCCCGTGACTCCGACGCGGCAAGTGGCGGCGCGCGGACCGTTGTCGGGCGTGATGCGCCGCGACGATTACATTGGTCCCGGCCACGTGGGCGCAAAGCTTCCCAATATCGGTCCCAACGGCGGAAGGGAAAAGGAGCGCGAAGCGCGACCCCCCGGTCCAGGCGTCACGCGCACTCGGCCTTCGATCAAGTTGGCTCCGATTCCCAAGGTCGACACGCCGCCTCCCTCCAAGACCGAAGTCCCCACGCAGAAGCCTGACTTGCGGTTGTCGGCTGATGCCTTGCGCCCCAGCAAGACCAGTGGCAAGCCGTTGGCCGCGCACCTGCGTCGACACGAAGAAACGCTCGACGCCAAGAAGCGCGGTAAACTTGCCGAGGTTCCTCCCGTGGAAACCGAAGGCACCGGTCATGGCAAGGGCCGCAAGCCGATTAAAGGCAAAGCTGGCGAGAAGGAAGGCGATGCCCCCATCCTCGGCGGGCGGGAACAACGCCAATTGAGCCGCCAACGTCAAACCGTCAAAGAGCGCGAAGGGGCCAGCGACGAATATCGTCCGCGCAAGGCCCTCCGCCGACCTCGTCGTGGCGGCGTGAGCACGACCGCCCCGCGTAAAGAAAAAGTATCGCTCCAATTGCCCTGCACGGTCCGCGAGTTTTCCGAAGCCGCCGGCGTGCCAGCGAGCCAAATCTTGCGCATCCTGATGGAAGCGGGCGTGATGGCCAAGATCAACGCGGTGATCGATACCGAGCTCACCGAACTGATCGCCGCGGAGATGGGGGTCGATATCGAACTCAAGGAAGCGATCAGCTTGGAAGATGAACTGCTGGGCCAAATTCGCGACCGCGAAGACGACGAAGCCGATCTCGTGCCGCGTCCGCCGGTGATTACGTTCCTGGGTCACGTCGACCACGGCAAAACGTCGCTCTTGGATCGCATCATCGGCATTAACGTGGTGAGCGGCGAAAGCGGCGGCATCACGCAACACATTCGGGCTTACACAATCAACAAAGATGGCCGACAGCTTTCGTTCGTTGACACGCCGGGCCACGAAGCGTTCACCGAGATGCGGGCCCGCGGTGCGAACGTCACCGATATTGCCGTGCTGGTGGTGGCCGCCGACGACGGCGTGATGCCTCAGACCGAGGAAGCGATTAGCCACGTGCGCGCCGCCGAGGTGCCAATTGTCGTGGCGCTCAACAAAACCGACCTGCCGGGCGTGGACATCAATCGCGCGATGCAGGGTCTCTCGACGAATGGCCTCTTGCCGAGCGAATGGGGCGGTGACGTGGAAGTGGTGAAAACAAGCGCGACGACCGGTACCGGCATCGACGCGCTGCTCGATACACTGCTCACCGTGGCGGAACTGAACGAATACAAGGCCAATCCCAACCGCCCCGCCGTGGGAACCTGTCTGGAAGCTCAACAGGAAACCGGACGCGGCGTGGTGGCGAAGCTGATCGTGCAGAACGGCACGCTCCGAGTGGGGGACGTGTTGGTCTGCGGTCAAACCTTTGCCCGCGTGAAGGCGATGTACGATACGCTCAATTCTAAAGTGCGGATCGATGAAGCCACCCCCAGCATTCCGGTGAACGTCACTGGCTTTGATGAGGCCCCCGGCGCGGGGGACCACTTCTATGTGCTCGACGATATCGCCGATGCCCGCGCGATTGCCGCGGCCCGTGGTGAAGAGCAACGCGTGGTTTCCCTGGGGGACGTGGCACAGCATGTGACACTCGAAACCTTGTTCGAACGACTTGACGGCGAGAGCGAGATTCAAACGCTCAACCTCATCTTGCGGGCCGACGTGCGGGGGTCGATCGAAGCGATTCTGAAAGAACTCAGCAAGCTGGAGCATCCGGAAGTCAAAGTCAAGCTGCTGCAAACGTCGGTGGGTGGCATCAGCGCGGCCGACGTGACGCTGGCCGATGCGTCGGACGCGATCATCGTCGGCTTCAATGTGATCGCGGATGAAAATGCCCGTTCCCTGGCCGAGCAACGGGGCGTGCAGATTCGGCGTTACGACATCATTTACAAGATCACCGAAGACATCAAAGCGGCGCTCGAAGGCTTGCTCAAGCCGGAAGAACGCGAAGTCGAATTGGGCCGAGCGCTGGTGCAGCAGGTTTACAAGATCAGCCGCGTGGGCGCGATTGCCGGTTGCCGGGTGCTGTCGGGGACAATTGCCCGCAATGGCCGAGCCCGCGTGATTCGCGACAGCACGATCATCGGCGACTACGCGATCGACACGCTGCGGCGCGAGAAGGACGACGCCAAGGAAGTGCGCGAAGGCCTGGAGTGCGGCATCAAACTCTCGGGCTTCAACGACATCAAGGAAGGCGACATGTTTGAAGTGTACAAAGTGGAAGAAGTGGGGCGGACCTTCGACGAGTCGATGGACGGTTAAGGCAGTCGCAGTTTAACCACGACGGCACAACCGACACGACGCAGAGTGTCATTCCCGCGCGGGCGGGAACCCAGTTCTGCGGCTTCCACCCCTGGTTTCCCGCCTGCGCGGGAATGACGAAATCGCCTGCCGACAATCGACATATTGAAATCATGACATCCAGACGAGTTCTCAAAGCCGCCGAAGCGATTCGCGAAGTGGTCAGCATGGCCATTCTCACCGATCTGCGTGATCCGCGGATTCAGGGTGTGACGGTGACGTTCGTCGAGGTTTCTCCGGATATGCGGGTTGCCAAGGTCCATGTGTCGATCATGGGGAGCGACACGGCCCAAAAGCTATGCTTGAAGGGCCTGCAAAGCTCGGCGGGTTTTTTGCAATTGAAAATCGCCAAGCGGATCGACACCCGTTACACGCCGGTGATTCGCTTTGAACTCGACATGGGCGTGAAAAAGTCAATCGCCATCGCTAAGATGCTCACCGACATGCTGCCCGAAGAAGAGGCTGCCGTGGCGGAGGACGACGAGAACTTTGACCACTCGGAGTTCGACGACATTGCGGACGAGTGGACGGAAACAGAGGACGATGAGGACGACTCCTCGTCGGCAGACGACGATAATTCCCGCTAAGCCGCCAGCGGCGGTTTTTTTATTTTTGATTCCCCAGTGTTTGAGAAACGTATTCGATGGCAAGCAATAATCGCGCAGCTCTGATTAACAAAGTTATTAAGGTCGTCAAAAAGCACTACAAGCCGGTGGAAGCCCCGCGCGAGCGCAACGTGCTGGAGCATTTGGTGTTTGCCAGTTGCGTGGAAAACTCGCTGCACGAAGATGCCGACAAGGTCGTCGCCGCGCTCACCACCGATTACTTCGATTGGAACGAAGTGCGGGTCTCTTCGCTCCGCGAGTTGGCCGAGGTGATGAAGTCGCTCAACGACGCCGAAGAGGCTGCGATGCGGCTCAAGCGCGTGTTGCAGAGCGTGTTTGAAACTCAGTACTCGTTTGACCTGGAATTGTTCAAGAAGCAAAACCTCGGCGCGACGATCAAGCAGATGGAAAAGTTTCACGGCACGACGCCGTTCACGATTGCTTACGTGACGCAACACGGCTTGGGGGGGCACTCGATCCCCATCAATCAAGGGCTGCTCGAAGCGATGCGCGTGGTGGGGGTGGTTTCCGATGCCGAAGCCGCCAAGGGGAGCGTGCCCGGTTTGGAGCGGGCCGTGCCCAAAACCAAGGGTGCCGAGATCGGCGGACTGCTCCATCAATTGGGCGTGGAGCTACACCGCAGTCCGCAGGGTCCGACCATTCGCAAGATTTTGCTCGAGATCGATCCGAGTTGCAAAGATCGCCTGCCGAAACGGCAAGTCAAAAAAGATGAGCCCGTGGTGAAGAAAGCTCCCGCGCCGCAACCGACCGCTACTAAAAAGGGAGATGAGAAAAAGGGGGACGGCAAGAAGACAGAAGCCAAGAAACCCGATCCGAAAAAGCCCGAGGCCAAGAAGCCTGAGCCAAAGAAGGTTGTGACTCCCCCTGCCCCGCCGGTTAAGAAAAAGACCGATGCCAAAGCAGCGCAGGTGAAGAAGGTGGTGAAGAAACCGACGCCCGCGAAGAATTCGCAACCCGCCAAGAAATCGCCGACGAAGAAACTGGCGAAGAAGAAGCCGAAGTAAGAGTGAGTAAGTGCGTAGGTGAGTAGGTGGTTTGCTCACCCTCCAGTCCCCGACCCCTGACC
>JAWXAV010000144.1:0-7415 GCA_034439695.1 Bythopirellula sp.
CATGCCGCGCGCGCAAGGGCCCGTCTTCTTTGACAAAGGCTTGGCCATCCTGAAACACCATCAAGCTCGCCGGTTTCGCTGGATCGTATTGCGCTGGGACATACACCCAATAAGTATGCTGCGTGCCCGGAAAGGCTTCGCTCGGCAGCACAAACGGGCCAGTAACCTCCCCCCGCGGCACGCCCTCTTGGGGCAACGAATCGGGGCCGAGCTTGTAATATTGGTCGAGGTTTTGGGCGTGAACATGAACGGACAGACTGATACAGAGCACAAAACCAATCGCACGAATCATCGCTGTAGTCCCCGCGAAAAGAATAGAGAAGAATGCCGCGATTGTAAGGGTCATGGAGAGAAATGCTACCCGACGGAAAGTCGCTTTCCCGATTGACCGATTCCGAGGTAGAATGTTTTTATGGCTACCGATAACCTCAATTACGAATCGTTTACCGGATTTTCGCCGTACGCGACAGTTGGCCCCTACCGTGCGGACGACTATTGGATCTTGCCAGAGAATGAACCCGTTCAACTGCTCAGGGGACGACTCATCGTGTCACCAAGCCCTAATATCTTGCATCAACTCATCGTAATGCGTTTGGGTGAACTTTTTTCCGCGATTGCTGATCAAACAGATGGTTTCTCTGTCGTCGCCCCCATGGACACCGTGCTGAGCGAACACACGATCCCGCAACCCGATGTGATTTACGTGCGTAGTGCTAACAAAGAAATCATTGAAGACCGTGTGCGCGGCGTGCCCGATCTGGTGATCGAAGTCCTTTCACCATCCACTGCCCGCGTCGACCGTTTGGAAAAGATGGACCTCTATGCCCAATACGGCATCGCCGAATACTGGATCGTCGATCCCGAAAGCCATGTCTTTGAGTTTCTTATCCTAAAAGACGGCAGCTACAGCGAGGAAACAGCTCAATCAGACCACTATATTTCTTCGCAATTTCCAGAAGTGGTCATTGATCTTGCGGAATTTTGGCAAGTGGTGGATCGCAGAAATCCGTATCACTGAGTATTGGTCGCGTCGAAGCTTTTGTGAACACAAAGAACCATCGTAAGACCGCAGCAGGATTGCAAGGTAAGCTTTTGAAACGCCAAGCTCTTTAAGAATTGATTAACCTCGAATCTTACGAATCGCACGAATGAATTGATTCGTGCTATTCGTTAGATTCGTGGTGAAATCCCGCCCTACATCCGAAACCCTTGCAGCGGGAAGCACAACAGCGGAATTGTCAGCGAAGCCAAGCCAATCGCCCAGCGCACACGGCCCAGTTCCACGCGGTCGTTCGCCGTGGGGGGGTGGTGAATTCCCATGAAAATCACCAGCACCAACATCGGCGTCCACATCACCGCCTCGTTAAGATTGTTCACGACATAGAAAATCGCGAGGCAGATAAACCACTTGGCCAGCGTGTGGGCCTTGTCGAGGAACAAGGCGTACATCGTGTGCCCACCGTCGAGTTGGCTGATCGGCATCATGTTGAGGCCCGTGATGAGCATCCCCACCCAACCGGCCATGAAGTAAGGATTCAACTGCGATATGCCGATCCACTGACGCGCGGCCCATTCGGGATGGGCTTTGTGATGCGCCAGCTCGAGCATCCACTGGCCGATGGGGGGCATATAGAGTTGGAACTCGCCGTTCTGAGGAACCCGCGTGAGATTCAAATCTTGGATGCCCCACCAGAAAACGGGGATCGCCACCACCAACCCCGCGAGTGGCCCCGCGATGCCGATGTCGAAAATCTGGCGGCGGTCGGCGCGCATTCCTTCCATGCCAATGACGGCCCCCATCGTGCCGATGGCATTGAACGGCACAGGGATGCAGAGCGGATAGCTGGCCGGGATATGGTACTTCACGGTCTGCAGAAAGTGCCCCATCTCGTGCGTAAGCAAAATCGCCAACACGGCGGCCATGTATTGCACCCCGTTGAGCCAATTGTCTTGAATCACGCGACCCATCGCGGCGTACGTGCCGATGAAATGCGGCTCCAGCGGTTCCCAATGCGTCACGCCTACCCAAAACGTCGAAGCACACGTTGCCAAAAACAACAGCAGCGGCAACAGCGTGCGGCGCTGGGGGCGGAAATGCAGATCGGAAACCTTGAGTTCGGGCAGATCGGCGAAGGCCGGATCGTGGAACGGATCGTCGGCATCGAACTGGGGTTTGAGAGATTGGGGCGCGGGAGGAGAGTTGATTTCAACCGTGTCCACCGCCCGCTCAGAAGTTTGCCCTGTATTCACCGCCCGCTGCTGAGTCTCAGAGATTGGGGGGCTCGCCAAGGGCGTCTGTGATTCGGGGGTGGGGGCCTCTGCGTCCATCGAACAATCTTAACGGACTGAGGATTAAGGGCAAAGGGGCGACCCAGGGCAAAGGGCGTGCGGCCCTCAATAAATCTCGAGACTCTTCACCACGCTCGTTTCGCTCGTCCGTGCCGCCGACAAGCAGCGGTCGGCGGTACTGAGCAAATCCAGGGGCCGAAAACTTTTCGAGGGCAACGTCACCGATGCGACTCCCACGCTAATCACCCCTTGGACAGTGCGACTCGAGTTGGCCAGCCGAGAGAGCGAACCCTCCACATTGCGAATCAAACCCTGCGCGAGCCGCACCGCCGCTTGTTTGTCGCACATGGGCAAAACCACCGTTCGCCGCCACGCGGCATTGCGTTCCATCAATGTGTTCGTCGGAAACTCTTCCCGACAAGTGGCGTCTAAGAGTTGCGCGATCACGCTCTCGTTGTCGTCGATGTCCGGCGTGTCGTCCGAAATATCAATCATCACCACGCTCAGCGGTTGGCGACGCGAGCGGCAAGTGGCCGCAATGAGCGTGATCCAATGCACAAATTGACTCGGCCACTGCTGTTGCGCTGACTGTTGCCGCGCCATCTGCGCGGGTAGCTTGGCAGGCGGTGCCGAGGTTTCCACATCCGTCACGGGGCGCTGCAAAAAGCCATCCATCACGGCCCGTAATTGCACCGCTTCCTGCCAAAGCGAATCGGTCGTCAGCAACGGGTCAACGGCTTGCCCTTCTGACGGTGCAAAGACCGATTCTGTAAGCTCCGACATCTGTTCATGGGCCGCGATCAAAACTTGCACAAAGTCAAGCTCGTGGCACACATCAATCGACAACACTTCGGCCAAGTGCCCCACCTTGGGTTGCAGGCTGACGATCAGTTCGTGGAGTTGCGCTTTGGTCAGATCACAATACAATTCACCCGCTTCCAACAAATCGGGCAGTGCGCTGAGCCGATGTTGCCCGACCAACTCGCCCGTCAAATTGGCAAGGTGCAAAATCCTCGCGATGGGATTGTTGAGCCGATGTTCCTTGGCCAGCGCGCGGGGATCGTGCTGACTGCCAATCGCCTCGACCAATTGCCGCGGCATGTGCCATTCGTGGAGCAAGGCCGTCGTCAACTCGATGTGGTCGAAACCAAACGCTTCTGTTTCCAATTGCCGCAGATCGAGGCCCGTTTCCGACGAGCGAATAAGCATCACCGCGTAGGACGGGCCAATCTGCTTGGCGAACACTAACAGTCCTAGCCCTTGCAGCAGCCCCGCCAAAAACGCTTCATCGCCGGGCGTCTGAAATAATTGCTCGCTAATCTCGCGCGCGGCCACCGCCCGGGCGAGTGTCGTCGTCCAGTACCATTTCAACGGTTCTCGCGCGAGACCGGCGAACATGCTGTCGGGCAAACTGAAACCAAGCACCAAAATTTTCAGCGGCTTAATGCCGAGCAACGCAATCGCTTGATTGAGATCTCTCACTTCCCCCGACAAACCAAACAGCGAACTGTTGACCACTCGCAATATTTTGGCGGTCAGCGCCGGATCACGGAGAATACATTCTTTGATCGCTTGTGGTTCGACATTCGGATTGGCCGTCAGCTCAAGCACCTCGGCGGCGACCGTCGGGAGTGTGTACAGAGCCCGCGCCCGCGCGACCATGCTCTCGATAGTGAGGGGGGTGGATTGCTCACTGAGTGGCGAAAACCCGGTGGGAGTGAGCATGATCTTGGCTCGTAGGAAGGCGGGAGCGCGAGCCCCAACTCGCGGCGGGGGATAAGGAAATATAGCTTACGGATGCGGCGCAAAACTCACCGATAGCACAGCCCCTACGACGCGAAGAAACGGCGATTGTGGAGAATCGTAGTGGTGGCTTCCAGCCGCCATTTCGGAGACCATTTGGCGGCTGGAAGCCACCACTACGAATTAAGTGCAAAATTCACTACAATCAACGCATCACACCATAGCTGGAGGCATGGCAACACTCGATGGATCGCTCGCTCATTCTGCTGATCTCTGCGTGGGCTTGCCTGCCTGCGATGTGGCTTCGCGCACAAAGCCCCCTCCCCGCTCCCGTTACGCACGAACCCACCGAATCACACCGCGCGCCGCTCCTCGAAGATGCCACACTCCACGACGTGGTATTCGTCGACCGCGAATACGGCTGGGCCGTCGGCGAACACGGCGCGATTTGGCACACCACCGATGGCGGCAAGCAGTGGCAACTGCAAAAGTCGGGCGTCCAGGTTGGCCTGCACGGAGTTTGGTTTGTTGATCGCAAAATCGGCTGGGCAGTCGGCGGTTCAACACGGCCCTATCTCTGGACCAGCCAGGCGGTCGTGTTGCGCACCACCGATGGCGGGCAAACCTGGCAACAGCCGTTGGCCCTTCTGCCGGCGCTTGCGCGCGTGAAATTCTTTGATGCCGATCACGGCGTCGCCTGGGGGTGCGGTTCGGGGGGTGACCCGCTCGGCGTGTTCGCTTCCGACGACGGCGGACGCAATTGGCAACACGCCGCGGTCGGCCCGCCATCGGCATGGTGGGGCGGTGATTTTATCAACCAACGCACCGGCGTGGTCGTCGGATCAGGCGGCAAAATGACCCGCATCGCCAGCGGGGATGCAACGCCCCTTACGCCCCACGAAGCCGGTCGCAATCTCCGCGCGGTGCAACTTGCGCTCGACGGCACCGGTTGGCTCGTCGGCGACGACGGCTACCTCGCGCGTACCACCGATGGCGGCGTCACTTGGAACCCCCTCGACATCTTGCCCGCCGAAATCACGCGAGCGGTGAATTGGCATACAGTGGCCACTCATGGCCCGCACGTCTGGATCGCCGGCAGCCCCGGCACGGTCGTGCTCCACTCACCCGATGCGGGCGAATCCTGGCAAGGACACGCGACCGACAATCATGCGCCGCTCAACAAAATCACCTTCGTCGATGAAACCCACGGTTGGACGGTCGGCGATTTTGGCACGATCCTCTCGACCAGCGACGGCGGGCAAACGTGGCAAACCCAGCGTCGCGGCGGGGAACGCGCGGCGGTACTCATGTTGCTCAGCGACGAAAGCCAATTGCCACTCGCCACGCTCGCCAAATTGGGCCAAAGCGACGGCTATCGCACGGTCGTGCATCTGATGACGCCGCAAAAAAATTCGAGCGATCCCACTTCCTCAGCGCGACTCGCCGAAGCCCTCACAGCCTTAGGCTGCAGCAGTGTCACGTGTTCGTCCCATGATTTATATCTCCCTCCCCGGTACTCCGGGGAGGGGCTAGGGGAGGGGTCTTCCAAGCAATCGGATCGGTTACTCTCTGCCCGCAACAACGATGCCTTAATCGCTGACATCGTGCGACAACTGCGACTCTGGCGGCCGGATGTGATCGTGGTCCCCCATGGTGCTGACACCGATCCCGTGGCAGCATTGATCGCCAACATCGCTACGGAAGCCGTGGCCCAAGCGGCTGATGAAAACAGCTTCCCACAGTTCCAAACGCAACTCGCCCTCGCACCGTGGCAAGTGAGTCGAATGTTCACCTTGCTCAGCGGCGAGGAACGCGGCACCCATCGCGTGCAAGCGGCTGATTCGGTACTGCTCTCCGCCCAAACGTTGGCAGAGCTAAGCACGGCAGCGCGGAGTTTGTTGCGACGTGATTTTCAACCCCCAGCCGAGACCAACGAGTTCCAGCTTCAAGCGAGTTTCGCCGGCGAACCGACCGCCGCGGTCGATGACCTCACTGGCGGTTTGGGAATTACCCCAGGCAGTACAAACCGTCGGCCACTCGCCGTCTCCGACGCCCCGTTCGATCCACAGTTACAGCGGCGACTCGCCGAGAAACGCCGTAATCTCACCAGCATCTTGCGCATGAGTGAAGGGAATCCTGCCCTCTTGGCGCAGGTTGGAAAAATGGTCGGCGATCTTGATGAAGCCGCCGCGGCCACGCTGTTGTTTGAATTGGCCGCGCACTTTCAGCAAACCGGGCAACTCGATCTCACTGCTTCCTGCCAAGAACTGATCACGCGGCGTTGTCCGAGCGATCCCCTCGCCGATCAAGCCCTCGTGTGGCTCGTGCAGTATTTCGCCAGCAGCGAAACTGCCCACGCCACTCGGCCAATCACGACCGAAATTGTCCGTGCCGTAAACAATGAAAATCCAACAATCGAAGTGCAACCCGCGACGGCGTTGGTCGATACCGAACAATCGCAAGCGCCCCCCGATTCACTTTCCCAGCGCCGGTTCACCAGGGCCGTGCAAGTTGCCGAGCACATCGCGCAAACTCGACCGCTCTTGTACAGCGAACCGCAGGTCCGCGTACCGTGGGCTGTCGCCGAGCGCAAACGGGGTTTCCCAGCAAGTGCCGAACGCTATTTGCAAGCCCTCGCGATCCGCTACCCCGGCGAAGCCTGGCAAGAATGTGGCGCGGCCGAACGCTGGCTCGCCGATCCCACGAAACCCACGTTCACCAAGCCGCGCATGATCGCGCGCTTCACCACAACAAAACCGAAACTCGACGGCCAACTCAACGAACCTTTTTGGCAAACCAACTCGATGACACTCAAATCCGAGAAATCCGAAATCCACTTGGCTTACGACACAAACTTCCTCTATCTCGCCCTCAACTGTGCCAAGTCTCCCGAGTTGAGCTACGCCACCGAGTCGCGCAAACGCACCTACGATGCCGATCTCGCGGAGCATGATCGTGTGCGAATTCTGTTGGATGTCGACCGCGATTACACCACCTACTTCGTGCTCACCATCGATCAGCGCGGCTGGACGAACGACGCCTGTTGGCAGGACCAATCTTGGAACCCCCAGTGGTTCGTCGCGGCGGGGGGCGATGCCGAGCACTGGACCAGCGAGGCGGCGATCCCCTGGGGCGAGCTCACCGCCACCCCGCCCGCCAGCGGCGACGCCTGGGCCCTCAGTAGCACACGAATCCTGCCCGCCACGCCAATGCCCAGCGTTGGCCCCCAGGATTTTGCCTTGCTGCTCTTTAAGTAATCCCCGTGTGACGCGTTGCGTCACGGCTTCTGCTTCCAAAAATTCTGCTTGACACCGATAACTCTAATTCTTTAGAATTAGTCGCGTTAACCCCAGCCCAGCCGCGATTCAACGAATCGCACGGAA
>JAWXAV010000145.1:0-25143 GCA_034439695.1 Bythopirellula sp.
CACGCGCTAGACGCGCGGTGGGGACGACCAATAAAATGGGGAGCATTCGGTGCCTGGATCGGTTCCAGGCTCAGTCCATATGGGGAATGTCGGTTAAGACTTGCCACGCATCATTCTCCACCATGCAACACTAAATTGTTGTGATGGAATAATCGCTGACAGGCATTGAAGAAGCCAGCAATATAAATGCCCTGCGACGGCCCAGGTGTGTCGGTTTTGTGTCAGGTCCGAAAATCGTTACTGAGCTGTCGGACAACGAAAATCACGTAAGCCACTGGAAAACAATGGCTTAAGAAGATGTCGATAGGAGAGAAGCAAGCTGGGGAACTAGGATTTGAACCTAGACTGACGGAGTCAGAGTCCGGAGTGCTACCGTTACACTATTCCCCAGTGGCGATTCCTGCGAGTCGCAAGAGCGGCGATACTAAATCATTCTACCGCAAATGCCAAGGGTGATGAAGGCGGGGGCTGCGTGGCGATTCTTCGCTGTTTTAGACCGTAGTTCGGAACCAGTTGCGCAAGTTCCGGCAAGGAAGCTTCTCAACAAGGTTTCCAACCACGACGACACAACGAGCACGACGAAAACGAAATCGATTGTTTTGCAATTCGTTGTGCCCGTCGTGTCGTCGTGGTGAAATTGCCTTCATGCCGGAACTGCGCACAGCCTAGAAATATCGCCATTCAAAATCATCACGCTAGCCAAAAATCATGGTGACAACGCCAGCGCAAAACGTGTTAATAGGAGAATAAGCCGTCAGCTCTTAGCTAACAACTTTCAGCCGGTGCGCCTGCGCGACAAACAAAAACTTTCCCCCCTCCGCCTTCCCCCTTTCAAGAGCCCCCAAAAAAATCTTGGCCCCTTCAGCAAATCTTGTCCCCTTGGGGGGAAAACAGAAATGTCGTTGGCCGCTTCGGGAAAACCTCGAGGATTTTTGAGGCGACAAGTTGCTCCCTTTGGCGAGGGTCTGTTGGCTCGGTCCATGGAGGTGAAAAGGGCAGGCCCAACAAACGCGGCCCGTCTTCAAATGGGGCGAGGAGTTGCCCAAATTACCCAAACTCTAAAGTGTCTTTTTGCCTATTTTCCACTGTTAGCGCGAATCCGCACCTTCCGCGAGCAGTTTCTTAACATTTTCTTCATATCTTCCCTGTAGAGTGCGGTGCAGCAAATTTGAAACCCACGCACAATGTATGAGGAAGGCAACGTGGATTTTCACTCTGGCAGACTGGCAAGTCATGCCCTGGTCATGATGACGATGATGCTAGCAATGGGGTGTGGCGAATCAAACTCGACGCCAAGCATTCGCGTTGATGGTTCGAGCACCGTCTTTCCCATTTCGATGTCCGTCGCCGAGGATTTCCGCGCGGATCACCCCAACTTGAAAGTTCCCGTGCGAGCCTCGGGAACTGGGGGCGGCATGAAGCAGTTCTCGGTTGGTGAGATCGACATTTGCAACGCCTCACGCCCCATGACCGACAGCGAGAAGGCGGCGTGCAAAGAAAATAAGATCGACTATTTGGAACTCACGATTTCCTTCGACGGCTTGGCCGTGGTCGTGAATCCCGAAAACGACTGGTGCGACTGTATCACGGTCGAGCAACTCAAGAGCATTTGGCGGCCGGAAAGCGATGACACGGTCACCAAATGGAGTGATGTGAATCCCGATTGGCCCGACGAAGAGTTGAAACTCTATGGACCGGGGACCGATTCGGGAACCTTCGACTATTTCACCGAAGTGATCTGTGGCGAAGCACGGGCCAGTCGCCCCGATTACACGGCCAGCGAAAACGACAATGCCTTGGTGCGGGGCGTGGTGGCCGATAAAGGCGCACTCGGTTATTTTGGCATTGCCTATTATGCGGAGAATAAAGACGAGCTGAAACTGCTCGGCGTGAAGTCGGACGGCGAGTGCGTCGTGCCTACCGAAGCGACGGTTCGTGATGGAACATATGCTCCGCTTTCGCGACCGCTGTTGATCTATGTCAATAAGAAATCGCTCGAGCGTCCGGAAGTCGCCGAGTTTGTGAAGTTCTATCTGGCCAATACGGGTCGGCTGTCTGCGGAAGTTGGTTATGTGCCAGTGACCGATGACGTGGCGGCGGAGAACGATAAATTGTTGGCGGAAGCCATGCCAGAAACCGCTGCGTCAAACTAGCTGCGTCAAAATCAGTGAGTCAGAATTCAATTCATGGCCACGGCAACACCCAAAGTCAGCGCTCTCCATTCTTCGTCCAGCGGAGCAAAATTCCGCGCGGCCGTTGAGTTGATTTTGCACGTCGTGCTGTTGGGTTGTGCGACAATTTCGATCATTACGACCGTCGGCATCGTGTTAGTGTTGTTCATCGAGTCGCTGCAATTCTTCCGCGAAGTCTCTGTGTGGGAGTTTCTGACGGGGACAAAGTGGTCGCCACTCTTGAAGCCCCAACACTTTGGAATTTTACCACTGTTTTGCGGCACACTCTTGGTAACGGCAGGTTCGGCGATTATTGCGATTCCCATTGGATTGGGCACGGCCATTTTTTTGAGCGAGTATGCATCGAGTGGCTTCCGCGACGTCGTGAAGCCGCTGTTGGAAATCTTGGCGGGCATCCCTTCGGTTGTTTTCGGTTATCTGGCGGTCGTGTTTATCTCGCCGCTGATTCGCGATATCTTTCCCAACGCGGATTTGTTTAACGCGGCGAATGCCAGCGTGGTTGTCGGTTTCATGATTTTGCCGACGATTGTGTCGATCAGCGAGGATGTCTTGCGGTCGGTGCCACGATCGCTGCGCGAAGCGGCTTATGCTCTTGGGGCAACGAAGCTGGATGTAACGGTTGGTGTGGTGGTTCCCGCGGCGGCGTCGGGCATCATGGCTTCGTTCTTATTGGCGATTGCTCGCGCGATCGGCGAAACGATGGCAGTCGCACTGGCCGCCGGTGCAACGCCCAAGATGACGCTCAATCCGCTCGAAAGTATCCAAACGATGACTGCCTACATTGTGCAGGTCAGCCAGGGCGACACCCCCGCTGGCTCCAAGGAATACCACACGATCTTTGCCGTAGGCTTGGCCTTATTCACGCTCACGCTGATTTTGAACGTGTTTGCTCAATGGATTCTCACCCGCGTTCGCGAGAAATACGAATGAGCATTTCCAAGCATTCCGACGGTCGTCCTTATGCGAAGTTCGCCTCCGAGCTTTTTGCTTGGTCATGCGGCTTCTGCACATTTCTCTGCCTGGCCGTCTTGGGCCTGTTGTTGTGGAACGTCGTGAGTTTTGGCTGGGACTCACTCAGTTGGAAGTTTCTTACGAGTTGGCCCTCCATGAAACCCGCGAACAGCGGCATTTGGGCGGCCCTCGTCGGGAGTCTGTATTTGATTGGACTCACCGCTTTGTTCTCGGTGCCTGTGGGTGTCGGTGCGGCGATTTACTTGGAAGAATATGCTCCCCCCAGCCGCTGGCGGACCTTGGTGCAAATTAATATTGCCAACCTCGCGGGAGTGCCTTCGATTGTTTACGGCATTCTCGGTCTGGGTTTGTTCGTGCGGATGATGATGCTGGGCCGCAGCGTGATGTCGGGTGCTTTGACGCTGACGCTGGTGGTGTTGCCAATTGTCATCCTCTCAGCGCAAGAATCCTTGCGGGCCGTGCCGAGCACGATTCGTCAAGCGTCGTATGCCTTGGGTGCCACGCGTTGGCAAACGATATGGTATCAACTGCTTCCCGCGTCGCTCCCGGGGATTATGACCGGTGTGATTCTCGCCCTGTCGCGGGCGCTGGGTGAAGCGGCCCCGCTGGTGGCGATTGGGGCGGCAACCTATGTCTCGTTCACACCGCAGAATATTTTCACCGACGAATTTAGTGCCTTGCCCTTGCAGATTTTTAATTGGACGGACCAGCCGCAAAAGGATTTTCACCAACTCGCGGCAGCGGGAATTGTGGTCCTGTTAAGCGTGTTGATCCTGATGAATGCCGTGGCCGTGATTCTGCGGCAACGATTCAGCAAGAAAATCCGCTGGTAAGTTCAGGATTCGAGTGTTTGATTTCTTCGTAAGGGTTTGTGTTAAAATTAAGAGTAGTCCCCAACGAGTACCAAAATGATGGCCCCCGAGTTAATCGTGCCAAAGTTAATGGTGTTGGACGCAGAGGAACGACCGATGAGCGAAGCGACTTCCCCCCGAACGCCGATCCGCGTGTCGACTTCCGCGATCCGTCGGCCGGTGACAACCAACGAAAAGGAAGACCTCGAGCGCCGCGCCAAAAAGGTGGTGGCGCAAAATGTCGACTTTTTCTACGGTGCTCATCACGCCCTGCACGACATTAATCTCTCCGTGCCCGAGCATTGCGTGACCGCTTTGATTGGGCCGTCGGGCTGTGGCAAGAGCACATTCCTCCGCTGCCTCAATCGTATGAACGACATGATTGACGACACGACTCTGCGCGGGCAGATCATGCTGGACAATGTCGATATTTATCAGCGCGGCACTGATGTCGTGGAATTGCGCAAGCGGGTCGGCATGGTGTTTCAGAAGTCCAACCCGTTTCCCAAGTCGATCTCGAGAATGTTGCATACGGCCCGCGCGTGGCAGGTGTGAAAAAGCGCGTCGTGCTGGATGAGATCGTCGAGAAGTGCCTGCAACAGGCTGCCTTGTGGAATGAAGTGCAGAATCGGCTCAACGATTCCGCCCTGCAACTTTCGGGCGGCCAGCAACAGCGGCTTTGTATTGCCCGAGCCTTGGCCACCGATCCTGACGTGCTCTTAATGGACGAACCGGCTTCGGCGCTCGATCCCAAATCGACCGCGGCAATTGAAGATCTGATTTTTGAATTGAAGGATACCTACACGATTGTCATCGTGACCCACAACATGCAGCAGGCGGCTCGCGTGTCCGACCAGACCGCCTTTTTCTACGAAGGGCACTTGATTGAAGTCGGACCGACCACCGATATGTTCACCAATCCCAAGGAGAAACGAACCGAAGACTACATCACTGGTCGCTTCGGTTGATAACGGCACTTATGTCGAAACATTTAGAACGTGATTTGGAAGCGCTGGAGCAAAACTTGCTCGCTCAATCCTCGATCGTGGAGCGGATGATCTTGCGCGCGTGTCAGTCGATCACCGAGCAACGTACCGATTTGATTCCTCTGCTGCTGCAAGATGAGGACACGATCAATCGCGGTGAAGTGCTGATCGAGGAAGAATGTTTGAAAATGCTCGCTTTGCATCAGCCGGTAGCGGTCGATCTTCGACGCGTGGCAACCGTTTTGAAAATCAATGGCGATTTGGAACGCATCGCCGACTTGGCGGTCAACTTGGGTGAGCGGGCGCAAGCGCTCGTGCATTTCCCACGGTTTCGATTTCCCGATCATCTCGAAGATATGGTGGAAGTCGCCACTTCGATGGTCCGAGATTCGCTCGACGCGTTCGTGCGGCTCGATGTGGAATTAGCGCATGAGGTGTGCTTGCGGGACGATCAGGTGGATGAGCTGAATCGTCAAACCATTGACGATTTACAGAATCTGGTGGTCAACAACTCCGCCGAGATTGAACCGGCATGGCAATATTTTTCCGCTTCACGGCACGTTGAGCGGATCGCCGACCACGCGACCAATATCGCGGAAGATGTGATTTATCTGGTGGACGGCGAAATCGCTCGACACCGGCACGAAGATTTGTCGTTTTATCGGATGGGCTAAGACACAATCGCTATGTTAGGGCAAACATGAGCAAGGGAAGTATCTTAATTGTTGAAGACGACATGTCGCTCGGCGAGGTGCTCGAATACAACTTGCGGCAAGAGGGTTACGAGACTCACTTGGCCCGCGACGGCCATCAGGGCCTGCGCGAGGCACGGCAGCATTGTCCGGATTTGGTCGTACTCGATTTGATGCTGCCGCTGATAGACGGTATTGAAGTGTGCCGTCTGTTGCGCGCCGACCCCGCGACGCAGGAATTGGCGATTCTGATGCTCACGGCTCGCTCGGAAGAGAGCGATGAGCTCGTCGGCTTTTCGGTGGGGGCCGACGATTACGTGACCAAGCCCTTTAGCGTGAAAGTGTTGTTGCAGCGGATCAACGCCTTGCTACGCCGCAAGGAGCAGGGACATGCCGACCGCGAGGTCATGGTGAGCCAGGGAATTATGATCGACCGTCGCCGTCATCGGGCCACGGTGGGCGATAAGCCGCTTGATCTCACTCCGAGTGAGTTCGGTTTGCTGTCGGCCTTCGTGCGCCAACCAGGCCGCGCATTCTCACGCGCGGAGCTGATCGACGTGGCGCTGGGTGACGACGCGATTGTGCTGGAGCGTACCATTGACGTGCATATTCGTGCGTTACGCAAGAAACTCGATGCTCATGCCGACCTGATTCAAACCGTGCGCGGCATCGGCTACCGCTTCCGCGACCCAGCCGATGTGATGATGGTGTAAATTTATCATTATTAAGCGGCTTTGCTGTTGCAGCGGCTGATTTACTGCGCAAAGAGTCGCGGGTTGTGATCCGTGCGAAGCGCTTAGTCGGGGAAACGTCAGGCCACGAACTACTGGTCTGGATAAGCGAGCAGGAATTGATTCGTCGGTTCGCGCAGCAGATCAACATCCGAGATCGGCAGGGACCATAGGTGGCTTTTCTCTCAGAGCAAGAGGTTCCGCGATTCAAGCTGGGGGCGCAGCTTCCTCAAACGGTGTCCCCGTATGACTTGACTGCGGAGCAAATGGTTGTGATTTTATCGCTATGGCGTTATCGTTTCAATTTCCGCCAGCGCGCGTAAAAAAGGAGTTTTTTCCAACGAAACCACACCATGTCGTGGTAGCGACGCTACCAGTCACAATAGATAGTTCATGAAGAGAAATCGGCAGCGATCAGCCTGTAGTAAAAAAATGCAATCAGACACAAGCCAGGATTCCTCTGGCTGATAGCTAAGAGGTAAAGGCTGACAGCCTGCTTACCGCCAACTGACTTGCAGTTGATTTTCGATCCGCTCGACGCCATCCACCCGACGCACCAGCTCTTGGGCCATCTGCTTTTGGTGGAACGAGCTGACGGTGCCTTCGAGTCGCACCAAGCCGTCGGCGGCCTCGATGCGAAATTTTTTAGCTGAGAGGTAAGGGCTGCTGGTGAGAGCACCTTGAACTTGATCGAAGAAAGGACAGGCGGTGACCATGGCTGGCATGATTCCAATCCGGGTAACGGGGAAGAAGGAGGGAGTTATCCAGAGCGGGCCGCCATACACTTCGATAACCAGAAGTGCACATCATGGCCCGAAAAAATATCGGCCACAATTTGGGTTCGTGTCGGCGGGCGGCGTAACTCCGATGAGGAAATCTTTGAAAACTTGGCCGGTCGTGCTGACCGTGCCGTGGGAATGGGGCTTGCTAGCACCTCAAACGCACGAAAACAACTACCGTCTACCATCAGATCGGCAAAACGTCGCGGCGGACTGTAGCCGACCGGGGTTTCCCACTCCAGGCAATTCCCGGGCTTATCCCTGCAGCCCTTTATCCCTGCAGCCACGCGGGGAGTTCACCGGCTTCGGGCAGGTGAATCACCCGTGCGCTGCTAATCGACGGCAGCTTTTTCATGGCATCCAGGGCTTCCGGCGTCGGTGCGGCGTCGAGGTTCAGAATCCCAATCGCGTCGCCGCCGGCCTGATCGCGGCCCACCGCCATTTGGCCGATGTTCACGCCATGCTCGCCGAACAAAGTGCCGACTTTGCCGATGATCCCCGGCACATCCTTGTGGGTGTACACCAGCAGACAACCGTCGAGATAAGCTTCCAATCGATAGCCGTCAATCGCCACCAGCCGTGGCATCGACTGGCCAAACACGGTCCCCGCGACTTTGTGTTGGCTGGAATCGGTCTTCAATTCAGCGGACATCGTCGAACGGAACGCCCCCATTTCGCTATGCGATTCAACGGTCAGCTCGATTCCTCGGTCACGCAGCATGTACTCGGCGTTCACCAAGTTCACTTCTTCATCGAGGGCATGTTTTAACAACCCCGCCGCAAACACAGCGGTCAGCACCTTGGTGTCGCGGTCGGCGATTTCACCACGGTAATTCAAGCGACATTCGCGGGCATTGCCATCCTTCAAACCTGCAAGCAACATGCCCAGCCGATAGGCGACGTCGACGTAACCTCTCAGCGATTCGAGCGTCTTGGCATCCAATGGAGCGACGTTCACCGCATGTCGGATCGTGCCGTTGGTGAGATAATCGGTGAGCAAGCCAACCGCTTCCACAGCCACCGAAGTTTGAGCTTCCTCGGTGCTCGCCCCCAAATGCGGCGTGCAGAGAACGCCAGGCTTGCCGAAGAGCGGGCTGTCGGTGCAAGGTTCCTCGACGAACACATCGAGCGCCACGCCCGCGAGCTTGCCCGATTCCAGTCCCTTCACGAGCGCTTCCTCGTTGTAGATGCCACCTCGTGCGCAGTTCACTAGTCGCACGCCGATTTTCATCACCTCGAGCTGCGGCAGATCAACCAGATTCCGCGTTTCTTCGGTGAGCGGCGTGTGGACGGTGAGATAGTCAACGCTCGGCAACATCGCCGCGACCGTTTCGACAAGCTCAATGCCCAAGTCCTGGGCCCGTTCCTTCGACATGAACGGATCGTAGCCCATCACTTTCATTTCAAGCGCGATTGCCCGCGCCGCCACGGCCAAACCAATACGGCCCAAACCGACGATGCCGAGCGTCTTGCCGGCAACTTGGGTGCCCATGTAATTCTTGCGGTCCCAGCGTCCCTCACACAGACTTTGATACGCCGGAGCCACATTCCGCGACATCGCGAGCATCAAGGTGATCGTGTGCTCCGCCGTACTGAGCGTGTTGCCCGCCGGGGTGTTCATCACCACGACCCCCGCCCGCGTGGCGGCGGTCTTGTCGATGTTGTCGGTTCCCACGCCGGCCCGCACGACCGCCTTCAACCGCCGCGAACCCGCAAGCGACTCGGCCGTGATCTTCACGCCGCTTCGGCAGATCGCGCCGTCGAACTGCTGGAGCGCTTGGCGAAGATCATCCCCTTTCAGCCCCGTGCGAACTTCATATTCAATGCCCGGCGCGGCCTCCAGCAAATCAAGACCTTCTTGGGACAAATCATCGAGAACAATAACTTTGTGCATCTTTGGTCAGTGGTTAGTGGTCAGTGGACAGTGGTTAGCCGCGACGCAACGGGTCGCAGGTCCGTATTAAACTGTTCATCCGGCGTGTTTGTCGCGGAAGGCGATCATGAAATCTCGCAGAGCCTCGACGCCAGCCACCGGCATCGCGTTGTAAATCGAAGCACGGCAGCCACCCACCGAGCGATGTCCAGCCAGCGCCGTCAAATCCTGGGCTTCGCCTTGCTGCAGAAATTCCTTGGTCAGCTCTTCGCTTGGCAAGCGAAACGAAACATTCATCAGTGAACGGCATTCCGGCTTGGCATGGCCATCGTAAAAGCCGCCACTCGCATCAATCACATCGTACAGCATCTTGGCTTTCGCCTTGTTGATCGCATACATCTTGTCGAGCCCGCCGATGTCGTTCACCAGCCAATCCGTCACGAGCCGCACCACGTAAATCGCAAACGTCGGGGCCGTGTTCATCAGCGAATTTTCGTCCGCGTGCAACTTGAAATTCAAATAGGCACCCAGGTCGTCGCTCGACCGGGCAAGCAAATCCTTGTGAATTACCACAATCGACACGCCCGCCGGGCCGAGATTCTTTTGGGCACAGGCGTAGATCATGCCGTAGCGATCAATGGGAATCGGCTTGTGCATGAAGTCGCTCGACGCATCGCACACCAGCGGCACCTCGCCGCCTTGTGGTTCGCTGGGGAATTGCACCCCCTCAATCGTTTCATTGCAGGTGTAATGCAAGTACGCCGCGTTGGGATCAAGATCCAAATCGCTATCGGCCGGCGTGTGGGTGTATTTGCTGTCGGCACCATCCCAAGCGACGCGCGCCAGGCCTTCCTTCTTGGCTTCCTTGAGCGCGGCTTTGCCCCAGGTACCGGTGACAATATAGTCAGCGCTGGGCTTTTCCTTGGTCGCCAGATTCATCGGGATCATCGAAAACAACAACCGCCCGCCCCCTTGTAAAAACAGCACGGCGTAGTCGTCGCTGATCTTGAGCAGCTTGCGGATATTCGCCTCGGCGGCTTCGATGATTTCCTTGAACGTCGGCGAACGATGGCTGATTTCCAAAATCGAGGCCTTCGGCCCGGGAAGCACCATAATCTCGCGCTGGATTTGAGCCAGCACCGACTCGGGAAGCACGGCCGGCCCGGCCGCGAAGTTGTATGCCCGTTGTGTCATGTAATGAACGATCCTTTCCTGTTCCTCTGTGCTGCTTGTTCCACGGTGCTGTTTATTCCACTGTGATGCCCGTCTTCCAACAAAAGGAACCATTTTAGTGGGTTACGGCGCGGTTGGCGATGGGGCAAGTTTTACTGAGATTTGGCTCAATTCACGCTCTCGCGCACGGACTTCTCCCACACGCTCGGAGCCATTCAGGTTGTAGCTTGCTGAAGGCACTTGTAGACTGATCCTCAACTCAACTGGTCCCCCACAGAGACCGGTCGCCGTAATTGGAAGTTCGCTTGAAAATGATCCCACCGAGGAGCAGCGTGCTAAAGCGAATCCGCGACTATCTTGCCGCTATTTTCGACACGCAGTCTTCGGGTCGGCTCCTGATTTACAGCGCTCTCGTGGGAGTCGTGGCCGGCTTGGGGGCCGCGTTCTTTTACTACGGCTTGCAGCAGTTTCAGGCGGTGGTGTTGGGGGACATCGTCGGCTACATTCCCCCGACAGCCGGCACCGATGCGATCAGTCGCCCGCCGCAAATGCCCACCCAATGGTGGCTCCTGTTGCTTGTACCCTCATTGGGTGGACTCGCCTGCGGAGCACTTGTTTACACATTTGCGCCGGAAGCCGAAGGCCATGGCACAGACGCGATTGTGCGCTCTTTCCACCGCTTGAATGGCAAGATTCGCGCCCGCGTGCCGTTCGTCAAAACGATTGCGTCGATTATCACCATCGGAACGGGTGGCTCGGCGGGGCGTGAAGGCCCCATCGCGCAGATCGGCGCGGGCTTCGGTTCGTTCCTGGCGGATCGTTTGAAACTCAGCGACCGTGACCGGCGACTGCTCATGCTTTCCGGCGCGGCGGGAGGTATTGGGGCGATCTTTCGTGCCCCGCTTGGTGGCGGCTTGTTTTTGAGCGAAGTTCTCTATGGCTCGACGGCCATGGAAACCGCCGCGGTGATTCCCAACTTTATCGCCTCAATCACCGCGTATATGGTCTTCACGCAAATCTTCGGCGCGGGCTTGGCACTCGACACACCTGCCGGCATGGAGTTCGGCGGAGCGATGGAACTCCCTTTTTACTTGGTCTTCGCGATTCTCTGTGCTTTGGTCGGTTATCTATATGTGCTCGTTTTCTATGGCACGAGAAATCGCTTGTTTCGACCGCTGCCGATACCGCTGATTCTCAAGCCGGCGGTGGGGGGACTCATGCTGGGTGTGCTTGCGATCTGGCTGCCGCAAATCTTGGCAGGGGGCTATGGTTGGATTCAAATGGCCATCGACGGCAAGCTGGCCCTCGGGCTGATGCTCGTTCTTTGTCTGGGCAAAATTTTCGCGACGGCGTTTACCATTTCCTCAGGCGGTAGCGGCGGCGTGTTTGCTCCGTCGCTCTTTATCGGAGCCATGCTCGGCGGAGCGTTTGGTTTGGCCTGCGAGCAGTTTTTTCCTGGCACGATCAAGCACCCCGAAGCGTTTGTGCTGGTAGGCATGGGAGGAGTGTTCGCCGGAGTGGCCCGCGTGCCGCTCACCGCCATGCTGATGGTCAGCGAAATGACCGGCAACTACAATCTGCTCGTCCCATTGATGCTGGTCTGTATCATCAACATGGCCGTACTGGCCCCACGCTGGAGCCTTTATGAACAGCAAGTATTGGGGCTGGCCGATAGCCCCGCTCATCAAGGCGAAGGAGAAACGGCATGAAGTTCTATCCTCATTGGGCCAAAGCGAGTGAGACGGTCGATGTCGATGGTGGTACGTGGAACATCGAACGCCATGGCTGGTCAAGCACAAGCCGTGAGGATGCTTTCACCCGAGCAAAAGAGCTTATCAAGCAGACCGCTGAAATCTTCCGTTGCGGCGACACTCCGAATAATTATCTGTACTCCGACCGCACCGTGCGGGAAGAAATCATTCAAGAACTTCCCGACGGCAATGAGCTTGCCGCGGTTATCACGCGAAATGCGTATGGTTCACTCGTACTGAATACGGCCAAGGTACTCTTTGCCGACATCGACAATCCGCAGCAGAAAACTGCCGGCGTTAGATTTGGCCGTCTGTTTGGGAGTTTATTCGGTAAGAAGGCACCAACACTTGTTGTCCAAAGTGTGGATCCGATCGTAGGCCGTGTTCATGAAGTGATCGACAATTCGCGCGAGCTAGGTGCGCGGCTCTATCGCACGGCTGCCGGCTTTCGGTGTCTCATCACCAGCCACATTTTCGATCCGCTCTCCGACGAAACGCGCAATTTGCTCACGGCGCTGGGCAGCGATCCGCTCTATATCAAAGTATGTAACGTCCAAGAATGTTTTCGCGCGCGGCTGAGCCCCAAGCCTTGGCGCTGTGGCATGGGCAATCCTCCCGTGCGATTTCCTTGGGAGGGTGAAAAGCAGGAACAAGCCATGCGTGGGTGGGAACAGAATTACAACCTAGCCGCTGATCCTTACGGCATCTGCGAACTTGTCAGCACTTTTGGCAACGGCGAAGTGCATCCGCAAGTCGGACCACTCATGAAGCTGCACGATGGGTTGACGTGCAAGGATGGAGCCATGTTGGCGTAATGTTATTTCACAGTTCCCCAACCCACTACCGCCGTCCAAATCCCATAACCGGCGAGTAGGAGAATCGAAACGGCACTCACCCAGAACGCGATGTCGTAAAACAAGCCGGGTTCCAGTCCGGGCAGCGAGCGCCTGAGTCGAAAGTGAATCGCGGCGATGACCACGATCAACAGGATCGCCGCCGTGGCCACGCCACCGAGCATCACCATCGTCACGGGTTGTTCAATCCACAAAAAGACGATTGTCCAAAGTAGTGGGAAGACACAAGCGAGCGTTTTGATCGCAATGCGGCGCTGGCGTGGATCGTCGAAACGCATCCAACCGAACTGACTGAACGTATCGCTGTAGATACGCGTCCAGGCGGCCAGCGCGGAAAAGGCTGTCGAGAACAGCACGAAGAAAGCACCGGCCAGGAATACGTCTTTGGCCCAGGGGCCGAGTGATTCGGTGTACATATTCGCCAAGGTGCTCACCATCGCGTAACCAGCAGGCACGTCGCCCCGTGCGTGCAGCACCGCCGCACCCAACACGTAAAACGCCGCGGTGACGGTGGTGTAAACGATCATCGAAACGAGGGCATCGAACACCATCACCTGCGTCCAGCCACGAGCGCGATCTTGCCAAGCGGTGTCGTTCGGTTGATACGGACCAACACGAGCGGCGTAACCTTTTTCCAGCAGCCAATATGTGTACTGCATGATCTCGTCGCCGCCGACGCCGGTCAGACCAAAGGCGGCAAAGACAAACAGCATCCCGTCGCTTGGAAGTTTGCCGGTGAGTCCCGAGGCGATTTGCTCGAAGTTGATCGCGTATTCGGTCCATTGCAGAGCAACCACGCAAATGAGCGTGAGAATCGTGAAAGCCAAAGTCATCGCAAGGCAAGACAACTCGATCAACTTGTAGCGCTCGATAAAGATTAATAGAGCAACGACAATCGCGGTGATCCAACACCAAGCGGGGATGGAAATGCCAGGCACCACGATGTTGAGGAGAATTCCCAAGCCGCCAATGATTCCGCCGACTTGCAATATTTTGATGGGTAGTAGCGCGAGCCAGAACCAAATCATCCAATGCGCGCGTCGAATCCGCCAACCGGGCAGCTTATTAATCGCCGTCATGGCGGTCTCGCCGCTTTGGATCGTGTGTCTGCCAAATTCAAGTTGCAGGGCGACCTTCAAAAAGCAACTCAACAGGATCACCCAAAGAGTAATAAATCCCACCTTGGCACCGAGCGCGGTCGTGGCGATCAATTCGCCGGAACCGACAATCGACGCCGACAGCACGAACCCCGGCCCACAGTATTTCAACTGCTCAAGAAACCGCGTGGGCGACTCTTGGATTTGGCTGCCGTCGAGGATGTAGGGATCGCGTAGGGACAAGGGAAACTTTCGTGGCGAAGGAGAGAAGTGCGCTGTGGCGAGTGTAAGCGCGTGGTTTGTTCTGGGCAAGAGATGGTGTAGACTACGGACCAGGAGAAGTTTTATGGCTATCAAAGTAACTTTTTCAGAGGCCCGGTCTAACCTTGCTGACCTTCTAGATATTGCAACAGATACTCGCGAAATCGTACTCATAGACCGTGTTGACAAGCGACCAGTAGCTCTAATTTCAGCCCATGACTTGCATACTTTGATTGCAGTTGTTCATCTGTTGCGATCTCCAAAGAACGCGATGCGGCTACATTCGGCTATTGAACGGGTTAGACCAACGCAAACCGTCCTTGAATCACTTCCGCAGTTGTAAATCCGGCAGACAAGCCCTCCGGAAAACGCTAAAATGCCCCACGAGCGCCGAGTTGGCGGCGTTTCAGCCTGGACCTTCCCCGCCACTTTGTAGGAAATCGAGAGACAATGGCCACCGCACTCAAAATCGATCCGTTTGCCGCCCGCGACACCTTTGAAACCGGCAATGGCCCCGCCGGGATTTACCGCCTGTCGAAACTCGAAAGCCTGGGCCTTACTAAAGTCGCAGCGCTCCCCTACTCGATCCGTGTGTTGTTGGAATCTTGCCTGCGGAATTGCGATGGCTATGTCGTCACGGAAAAGGACGTCGAGGAGCTTGGCAAATGGACCGACACCTGCGGTGTGTTGGCCCCCGGTGACAGCGGCGTCGAAGTCCCATTCAAGCCTGCCCGGGTGGTGTTGCAAGATTTTACCGGCGTGCCGTGC
Source organism: Bythopirellula sp. (assembly GCA_034439695.1). Classification (GTDB taxonomy): domain Bacteria; phylum Planctomycetota; class Planctomycetia; order Pirellulales; family Lacipirellulaceae; genus Bythopirellula. The sequence goes on from JAWXAV010000145.1 coordinate 14,981, forward strand.
GTCGTGGACCTCGCGGCCATGCGCTCCGCCATGCAACGACTGGGTGGCGATCCTAAGAAAATCAACCCGCTGGTGCCGGTCGATTTGGTCATCGACCACTCGGTACAAGTCGATTACTTCGCGTCGGGCCAAGCCCTTGATTTGAATATCGAACTGGAGTTCTCGCGCAATCGCGAACGGTATGAATTCCTGCGGTGGGGCCAGGATGCGTTCAACAATTTCCGTGTCGTGCCGCCCGGCACCGGGATCGTGCACCAAGTGAATCTCGAATACTTAGCCAAGTGTGTCTTCTTGTTGGATGACCATGCCGGCAAGGTGGCGATTCCCGATTCGCTGGTTGGCACCGATAGTCACACCACGATGATCGATGGCCTCGGCGTTGTTGGTTGGGGCGTGGGTGGCATTGAAGCCGAAGGGGTCATGCTTGGCCAGCCGATTTACATGCTCATGCCCGAAGTCGTGGGGATGAAACTAACCGGCAAGCTCCCCCCCGGCACGACGGCGACCGATTTGGTGCTCACCGTTACCGAAGTTTTGCGCAAGGAAAAAGTCGTCGGCAAGTTCGTGGAGTTTTTTGGCGATGGTGTCTCGACGATGTCGCTCGCAGATCGCGCGACGATTGCCAACATGGCCCCCGAATATGGCGCGACCATGGGCTTTTTCCCGGTGGATGTCGAGACGCTTAATTATCTGCGACGCACCGGTCGCACCAAGGCCGAGGTGGAACTCGTCGAGCGGTACACAAAAGAGCAAGGGCTTTTCCGGACCGACAAGTCGCCGGCACCTACGTTTACGAAGACTGTCGAGCTCGATCTTTCGAGCGTGGAGCCAAGTCTCGCCGGTCCGAAGCGTCCGCAAGATCGCGTTGCGCTGGGTGCCATGAAGTCGGGTTGGCAACGTGATCTCAACGAAGTTTACGGCAAGCGTCCCGCGGCAAGTGCATCGCAAGGACGCTGGGAAGGTGAAGGGGGCCAGCCCGTTGATGAGTTGGCCACGGCTGCGGTGGATGATGCCGTGGCAGTGGCCGATCCTGGCTTCGATGGGGTTGAGGTTGCGTTCAACGGCAAGACTTTCCCTATTGAACATGGCAGCGTGGTGATCGCGGCGATTACGAGCTGCACGAACACGTCGAATCCCTCGGTCATGGTTGCCGCGGGATTGCTGGCGAAGAAAGCCGTGGAAAAAGGCCTCACTGTGCCGCCACATGTGAAGACCAGCCTTGCTCCTGGTTCGCGCGTGGTCACCGATTATTTCGAGAAGGCGGGGTTGAACAAGTATCTCGATCAGATTGGTTTCAACACCGTTGGCTATGGCTGCACAACTTGCATCGGCAACAGTGGACCGCTCCCCGATCCGATTGCCGCGGCGGTGAGTGAGCATGATTTGGTGGTCGCCGGCGTACTTTCAGGGAATCGCAACTTTGAAGGCCGGATTAATCCCCATGTGAAAGCCAATTACCTGGCGAGCCCACCGCTGGTGGTGGCCTACGCTTTGGCCGGCACGGTGGACATCGACTTTGAAACGCAGTCGCTCGGCATGGGGAACGATGGCAAACTCGTGATGCTTGCCGACATTTGGCCGAGCCAATCCGAAGTGGCGAGTGTCGTCGAAAGCAGCGTGCTCCCCGAGATGTTCCAAACGCAATACGACAACGTCTGGCAAAAAAATCCTAAGTGGAATGCCATCGAAATCACGGGTGGCGAACTTTATGAATGGGACGAAACCAGCACCTACATCCAGGAGCCACCGTTCCTCTTGGACCTCAAGCCAGAAGTCGAACCGATCAAACCGATCCTGGGAGCGCGATGTTTGGCGGCGCTCGGCGATTCAGTGACCACCGATCATATTTCCCCGGCCGGTTCGATTGCCGCGAGTAGTCCCGCGGGCAAGTTCCTCCAAGCCGCCGGAGTCGAACCGCACGACTTCAACAGCTACGGTACCCGGCGTGGCAACGACCGCGTGATGACGCGCGGTACGTTTGCGAACATCCGCATTCGCAACCAAATGGCACCCGGCACCGAAGGGGGCGTGACGCGACATCTACCCGACGGCGAAGTGATGAGCATCTATGATGCGGCGATGAAATATCGCGACGAAAAGATTCCGCTTGTGGTGTTGGCCGGCAGCGAATACGGCACGGGCAGTTCGCGTGATTGGGCCGCCAAGGGTGCGTTCTTGCTTGGCATTCGCGCGGTCCTAGCCGTGAGTTTTGAACGTATCCATCGCAGCAATCTGGTGATGATGGGTGTGTTGCCGCTGGAACTTCCTCCCGGTCAAACCTGGCAATCGCTCGGCCTCACGGGCGAAGAAATTTTCGACTTCCCCCAGTTGAAGGACGACTTGCGTCCACGTCAAGCGTTGATGGTTCATGCCACTTCCCCTGATGGCAAGACCAAAGAGTTCCCCGCCACGGTTCGCATCGACACACCGGTGGAACTCGATTACTACCGCAACGGCGGGATTTTGCACACGGTGCTGAGGAAGTTGATGAAGGGGTAGTTGTGATTTGTGAATCACCCTAATCCCGCCCCAGGCACACGATGCACATGTCGTCGCTCTGGGGAAAATCGCCCGCGAATTGGCGGACGTCGGCGAGCAGCAGATTGCCGATTTCCATCGTCTTGACTTGCGCGCCAGCGATCAAGCAAGCCATGCGCTCGATGCCGTACAGTTCGCGCTCGGAATTCATAGCCTCGCTGAACCCGTCGGTGAAGATGGTCACCAAGTCACCTTCCGAGAGATCATGCTGATAGGCTTCAAACTCATAATCCTCGACGACACCCACGGGTAAGCCCGCTTGCTCGCCGCCAATTTCGCTGACCTGCCCCGCCGCTTTGCGGAGCATCGGCGGCATGTGCCCCGCGTTCACCAGCGTGAGTTGATTCTTGGCGGGATCGATGACGGCCACCACCATCGTGACGAACCGATCGTCCCACCCGTAGCTCGAAAAAATCTGGTTGATCTTGCCGAGCGCCTTCGCGGGGTTCGGCTCGACGGAGAGCCAGAGTCGTACGTCGCTGGAAAGTTTGGCCATCAGAATCGCGGCGGGAACGCCCTTCCCCGCGACATCTCCCACCACAACCGCCAGTCGATTGTCGGGGAGCATGACGTAATCGTAATAATCGCCGCCGACCTGATACGCTGATTCGTAGAACGCAAAAAAATGGTAGCCGGGAACTTCCGGCGAGTGATTCGGCAGCAGCGTCCGCTGCATCTGCTTGGCCACTTCCATGTCCCGCTGCAAGGCCACCTGCGAAAGAGCTTCTTGGTGCAGTCGAGCGTTATCGAGCGCGATGGCCGCTTGGTTGGCAATCCCCGCGAGCACCTGCAAATCGAGATCGGTGAAGCGGCTCATTTGATTGTTCGTGTCGATCTGAATCACGCCGAGCGATTCGCCATTGCTGGCGATCATCGGCGCGCAGATCAGTGAGCGAATTTGAAAATCGGCGATGCTCTGGGCCATGCCAAAGCGTTCGTCGGTCGACGCATCCGCCGACAGGATCGCCTTCTTACCTTCCATCGCCTGTTTCACAATGGTGCGGCTCACCCGCATTTTTTCTTCGTCGCTGGCTTTGCGAGCTTTCTGTGCCACTGGCACGAGCGGCGCATCGGGCCGGGGCCGCATCACGACGAATCCGCGATCCGCTTGCACGAAAATCTTGAACAGACTGTCGAGGATCTTGGGTAAGATTTCCTTCACCGACAGCGTGTTGCCAATGTTGTTGGAGATTTCCACGAGAGCTTGCAGTTGCACCTCGGGCTTGGCCGACATCTGCCAGATCGAACCCGTGCCGCGACTCACGTCGAGGGTCGCCATGATCTGGCTCGTGGCGTCCGGATCGTCTTCATCCTCCTCGGTCGGCAGCGGACGCAACAGCGAAAAATTTTCGGGTTCCTCGCCCGCGAGTTTCGGTGGCGCGGTTTCGTCGTAGAACTCAAACAGGATGTCGCAAATGAGCATCCGGTCGCCATTACGCAACGGGCCGCGATCCTCGACGCGGTGATTGTTGATGTAGGTGCCGTTGCGGCTGCCCAAATCTTGGACGAAATACTGGCCGCTCTCCTTGGTAAGAATCACGTGCCGGCGGCTGACCGCGGCCACGTCGAGCACGAGATCGCACTCGGGGCTGCGACCCATGACCCAGCGTTCGCCGTCAAGCTGATAAAGCTTGCCGACTTCGCCCCCCTGGATAATTTTGAGATGGGCCATGGATCATGAGCGGCCGGCGAGCCCGCACCCTTGTTGTTCTGGCGACGAAAGTTGTGAAAACTTGATTTTACGGCCAGCAGCGCGGTAGCGTCAACTAACGCCTGTTGGCCAATTGTAAACCTGCCAAGTCGAATTTTTGATCGGCCAAGGACGCCAAACCCGCCAAGAAAAAACATGGGAACCACGAATCATCACGAATAATTCATTCGCCTGGTTAAAAACTGACGGCTACTGACTTACCGTTTATTCAATTTTCAAAGCACTCACGCTCTGGTGCGCGAGACTACTTTTAACAACTGGTGGTGGCCATTTCCACGATCAAATTTGGCCAACGCAGAAAACTATGATTCTCTAGCTGTTCACCTGGAAATTCGCTGGAGCAGTGTGGGCGCAGAAGAAAAGAGTGACCGCTAATCCACGCTAAGGATCGCTAATAAGAGGGCATTTACTCGAGGCAGTGGTGCAAGAGTTCGGATTGGAATTGGCTACTAACAGCTTAGATTTCTCCCGAGCAATCCATCTAATCTATGGGCCCGTCCCCCCCTTTATCTTCCCAAGGGCAATCTGACCCCAAAGACGCTCCCTTGTCCTGGCTTGCTTTGCACCGAAACCGTTCCCTGCATGGCTTGGCAAAGATGCTTCACAATCGCCAATCCTAGGCCCGTTCCGCCCAATTCCCTGGAGCGTGCCTTATCCACACGATAAAATCTCTCAAAGAGTCGGCTGTGATGCTCGGGTTCGATCCCTACGCCCGTGTCCGCGACTTCGATCACCGCCTCGTTGGCTTCCTCGCGGCAGCGAATTGTGATCGAACCACCCTTGGGCGTGTATTTGATCGCATTGTCAATCAAATTCCCCAAAATCTGGAGCAGACCCTCTTCATCGGCGCGCACCACGAGCGAACTGTCGTTCACTAAGTTTTTAATGGTCAAACCACTCGACTTGGCGCGCTCTTCGTGGTCGACCAAACAGGTGGTGACGACTCTCTTGAGCGGCAGATTCGTAATGTCGAGTGTTGCTTGTCCTGACTCGATGCGGGCGAGGCTGAGTAGATCGAGAATCAATTCATGCAGCCTGGTTGCTTGATCGTCGATGCGTGATAAAAAATGCCTCGCATGTTTCGGGTCTTCGAGCGCTCCATTGAGCAAGGTTTCCGTATATGCCTTGATGGAGCTCAGCGGCGTCTTCAATTCGTGCGAGACGTTGGCCACGAATTGTTGGCGTAAACCCTCGAGGCGTTTGAGTTCCGTCACGTCATGCAACACCAAAACCACGCCCGGCGGAGGATTACCGGCCAGCGGTGTTGCTTGCACGTCAAGGGTGAGCATTTTTCTGCGCGTTTGCCAGGCGATCTCACCGCGAACCGTTTGTTGCGACGACTCGAGTGCCTGTTGCACGATCTCGCGCAGCTCATGGCTCCGCACGACTTCGAGCAGTGGCAATCCTTCAATCTTGTCAGGCGCAAAACCGAGCTTTGTTCCCGCGGCGACATTGGCAAATAAGACATGCTGGTTGCTGTCGACCGCGATGACTCCCTCGACCATGCCGCCGAGTACGGTTGTTTGTCGCTGCACGCTTTCGCGGAGTTGGGTTTCTCGTGAGCCAAGCTCGTTGCTCATCCGCTCGAACGATCGAGCCAACATGCCAAACTCATCCTGGGAATTGACGCGAATTCGCTGAGAATATTTCCCCGCGGCGATTCCCTCGGCCGCGTCGGTGAGCACCGTGATCGGACGGACCAAGCGATTGGTGAGCCAATACGTGGTCAAAAGCCCCAGCAATCCCAGCAGCAACCCAATTGACCAAACTGAGCGTCTTAGGGCGTCAAGCTGCTGCTGAATGAAACTTGCGGATAAGGCGGTGCGGACGATGCCCGCGTTCTTTCCATCACGTTCGATGGCAATGGCATAATAGAAATAAGCATCGCCCAGCGTGGGACTATTTCTGCGGGTCGTTCCTTCACCGGCTCGCAACGCCTTGACGAACTCCGTGCGGCTGCGATGATTTTCCATCTTGGCAACGGCTGCCAAACTCTCTTGCGCGGAGTCGGCAAGCACCTCGCCATCGGCCGCGATGATCGTGAGCCGCATGTCGAGCTGCTTACTCAATTCGCGAATTTCGTTTTGCAGTTGCTCGGAAGGTTCATTTGGCAGTCGCGACGCGACGTTATCCCGAAGCAGAATTCCCGCGTCTCTTAAACGTCGATTCGCTTGCTCGATGAGCTGGTCTTCTTCCCAAGAGGCAATCGACGCGGTCGAGGCGATAATCCCCAACAAGACCAAGCCAGCGTAAGCGAGAAACATTCTCCAAAACAATTGGCTGGATCGCATCGATCAACGCTCATCAAGAAAAACTACACGGATGTCGGGGGTTCATAAACTAAGTATAGCGAACGTCCTGGAATTGAGGCTCAAAGAACGCGGGGAGCAAAGCATCGATTCGCAATAAACCTTGCCGTGTCAATTCCACGCGATTGTCCTGCACGATAAAATAACCCGCCGCTTCGTATTCTTGCCATACCTCTTGCCACGCGGCGAGGACATCGGTCTCGAATTTCCGTTGGAAATAACCGGCATCGAGATAGCCACGTTTAAGCTGCAAAATCAACTCACGAATCAAACGCTGCCGTGTAGTGAGGCGCAGTCCACGGCCCAAAGGCAGTTGATTCGCTTCGAGCGTCCCGCAGTAGTCTTCCCATTCGGCCCGATTTTGGTAGTGGACACCCGACACGTGACCAAAGCTGGCGATTCCCGTGGCCAATAGATCGCTCCCTCGCCACAGATTGTCACGATAACTGAAATTCACGGCCGCTGGATTCTTGACCATCGTGTAAGCGCTCGACACGCTATAGCCCGCCGCGGCAAACTGATCGAAAGCCCAATCGACCCAACGCCGTTTGTCAGGCCAATCGGCCACGGGCGTTTCAATCTGATTGCCCAGAATATCTTGGGAATAGACCGTGTTGAACGGCAGTTCCATTTGATAAATCGTGACACTATCGGGCGACAACTCCAAAGCACGGCGCACGGTGTATTGCCATTTTTCGTCGGTCTCGCCCACCATACCCGAGATCAAATCAATATTTGTGTTCGCAAAACCCGCCGCCTGGATCCACGGCCAAGCTTTGTCAATCTCCATCGACTCGTGGGCTCGGCCGTTATCGCGTAAGATTTCGTCGTCGAAGTGCTCGACCCCTAGACTCAATCGTGTCACACCCAATTCACGAAGCGTGTGGACCTTGGATTCATTGAGCGTTCCAGGTTCGCATTCAAACGTGACTTCCTCGGCATGATCCCAGTTGATATTCTCCTTCAAGCGGTCAACAAGCCGCGTGAGTTGCTTGCCGCTCAAGAATGAAGGTGTGCCTCCACCAAAATAAACGAATCGAAACGGTCGCTCTCCCATCACTGGGAGCTTACTGACAAGCTCAATTTCTTGTGAAAGCGCGCTGACATAGCGCTCGACTTCGTGGGAATTCTTATCGGTGAAAACCTTGAAATAGCAAAACTTGCACCGTTTGCGACAGAAGGGTATGTGCAGATACAAACCCAGCGGCACCTTGGCTGGAAGGCTTTCCAGTGCTGCGCGGACTTCGACCAATTGCTCGGGCGTCCACTGAGAGAACGGGGGATAGTTACTCACAAAGTAACTGCCGACTTCGGTCTTGACGGTTTCAGTTGCCATGGCTTTGCACCGTTCTATTTCGCTCCGAAACAGTAGAGCGTGCCGTCGGTATTGCCGATTACCAATTTGCCGTCAGCGATGGCAAAAGAGGCTTGGAAATCGCCGCCGGCTTCGTAGTTCCATAATTCCTTGCCCGTGTTCACATCGACACGATGAATCATACCCCGCTTGGTCGCAAGAAACGCGGAATCGCCCGCGATCACTGGCGAACTTTCCACGTGACTTCGCACGGGAAAAGTCCAGGCAACGTCACCCGTTGCAGGTTTCAGCGCGTAAGCCAACTTGCCTTGAGTGCCATACACGGCTACTCGCGCATCAACTGCGGCTGCCGTGTGAATCGCGTCGATATTCTCAGGATCCACATGCCGCCAAGTGATTTCCATGTTCTTACTGTTAATCGAGTAGAAGCTGCCTTGCTCCGTGCCAAACAACGCATGTTCGTTAAACATGCCTGGCGTGGAACCGGTGGGGCCATCAATCTCGACGCCGGCGACCTCTTTTCCCGTGGCAACATCAACCGCGTGAACACGCTCATCGCAACCGGCCAGCAAGACTCGTCCATCGACCACCGTGGGCCAACAGCGGAGCGGCGCTTCGATTTGAAATTGCCACTCAAGCTCCCCCGTCTCAGCGTTAAGCGCTAGCAATTCACCGGCTTCGGTTGTCGCCAGCACCCGGCCATCAACGACATTTGGGGCAGCGTACGATTCACCTTTCGCTTGATACTGCCAAAGCTCTTTGCCATCCTTGGCTTCGAGCGCGCGGATCACGCCATTGAAATCTCCGACATACAAACGATTCTCATGAAACGCGGCACCGGCAAGAAAGCCGCTGTTATCAAACTTTTTTTTCCAGACTTCGCTTCCGTCGCTCAGTCGATAGGCGTAAAAAGTTCCATCCACGTCGCCGATGTAAACAATTCCCTCGACGATCACGGCGGTTGCTTCATAACCGCTGTCGGGGAGCGTATGTTTCCAGACAACGTCCATTTCGGCAGGCAATTCTTCCTTGACCGCAGCCGTTGCCAATTCGTCGCCACGGAAAAACGGCCAATCCGCCGCAGGCAGCAAAGTGGAGCATAAGCAAAGCAAACTCACGATTATCGTGATTTCAATACGCTGCTTCATAGAGTTTCAGCAAATCGTTGCGATCAACAGGAATGGGATTAAAGGAGGCGGTCCATTGACACGCGGCGGCATCAGCGAGGTTTGCCAACCGCCCACGCTCAACGCCGCATGCTTCCAGTTTATCAGGCAACCCCGCCCGTGTGGCAACATCTCGCAAGAAGTTGGCGAGTTCTTCCGCCCCACCGTTCGGACAGTTTGGCGTGTTTTCGGTTGTCGCCAGTAATTCGTGGTACCATGGGTCGCACTCACGGCCATTGAAACGCACCACATGGGGCAACATCAATGCGACCGCTTCCCCATGGGCAATGCCATAGGTTGCCGTCAAAGGGTTGGCAAGCGCGTGGGCCGCCCCGAGCATTGAGTTCTCAATCGCGGAGCCGGCCAAGCAGGCCCCCATTTGCATGTGTCCCTGGGCGTCGAGATCATTTGGCTGATCCAGCACACGCAAATAATTGGGTGCCAGTTCTTGCCAGGCACGCTGGCTATAATCGCAGGAAACTTCGTTGCGTTTTTTGGTGACATAGGTTTCCACGGCGTGGGACAACGCATCGAAACCAGCAAGCGCCGCCACGCGCGGCGGTTGGGTGACGGTTAACTCGGGATCAAGAATCGCGACACGAAACGCCGCTCTCTTGTCACCGCAGGCCATTTTTACGTGTGTCTCGGCATCGGAGATGAGTGCGAACGATTGGGTTTCGCTGCCCGTGCCCGCCGTTGTGGGCACGGCGATCATCGGCAGCAAGGGGCTGGTGGCTTTGCCGATACCCCAATAATCTTGCATCCGCCCGCCGCACGAATAGAGAAAATTGATTCCCTTCGCGCAATCCATCGAACTTCCGCCGCCAAAGCCGACAATGAGATCGGGTTGAAATTGCCTCGCAATCATCAGACCGGCTTCGACGTTCTCGGTCGTGGGATTTTCCTGCACGCCATCGAACAAATGAAAATCCAAATCGGCGGCCGTCAAGCTGTCGATGCCTCGCCCCGTGTGCCCCGCCGCGATCACGCCGGGATCACTCGCCATCAACACGCGCTTGACACCCAGTTCGCGCGCGAACTCACCGAGCGTCGCCACTTTGCCAACGCCAAACACAACCCGCGTCGCCGATTCAAACTTGGCTGCGGTCATAAGTCCATTCATG
>JAWXAV010000146.1:0-11266 GCA_034439695.1 Bythopirellula sp.
CGGCGTACGCCGCGGCCGCATCGCGGTCGAAGTCTTTGTCCGAGGCGACCAGTTGGTATATCGCATCCGGCGAACGATTGGCCAGCAAATAACGAAAATCGTTGAGTCGACCACGATTGATGCGGTCCTGGCGAGTGTGTGTCGACTTGGCATCCCAGAGGCCCGGCGCTTCAAACATCGTGGCCAGCCCCTCGCCCAGCCACCGGGGCTGTTCAGCAAGTCGCCGATGCACGCCAACATTGAAGGCGGTTTGATGCGTGGCTTCGTGAATGATCGTGTCGTTGCTGGCCGCCCAATCCTTGCCCTTTTCCAATCCTTCGTCGAACAAGTAAATGCGATTTGTACCGCTGGAGTAATGGCCCAACGTGTTCGGTTGCATCGGCGTGCCACTGTCCTGCGCGTAGCGGTAGTACTCGGCCTCGTTGCGAAACACGATTGCCACCAGCGGCACACGCGGTTCATCGAGCCGGAAGCCGCGCACCGACATGTAGTGTGTGAACGACCGATACAACGCTTCGAGCCGATCGGCCCACACGCTCCAGGCACCGCGCGGGTGTACGACCACGAAATGTTGCGTATAGCTAACGTCGAAATCCTTGCTGAACTCTTGGCGGAGCCGGTCGCGCATTTCCATGATCGAATAACCACGGAACTGGCTCGCGGTTTTCTTCGATTTCTGTGCGTGTTTGGGGGCGAACTCGTAAATCTGACCGTCACGTCCCATCAGCACCATTTGATCGTCGGTCCAAGTAAGCGGTTGGCCTTCCAGTGCTTCGCCGCCGACGTGCGTGTGCATCATAAAGGGGGCGGGAGATTGGGCGTGAACCCCAGCAGCCAGCCACGCGAAGAGAATAACGAGAGGAGAGTATTTCATGGAACTTGGCTAGTGAATTCGGAGTTTCCTTGGATCGCGTTGCGATCCGGCTAAGGGAAAGCTTAGCTCATAAACCTGAGGGGCGCTCGCTCCAACCGCACCAGCCGCTACAATCATTCATCATGAACTCCCTCGTACGCCCTTGCCTCACGCTTGCGGTTTCGCCGCTCTTGGTACTCTTCGTTCGCGCTGCCGAACCGACCGCTGAGGAACTCCTCAAACCGACGCGGCTGACGCTCATCACCTCGGGTTCCGATTTGGCACCGGTCCTCGCCGACATCGAACAGCAAACGGGCAACAAGCTCGTGGATGAGACGGGCCGTTTCAGCGACACGGAAAAACTAGCCCCTTGGAATTTCAGTTTGTACGACCGCGAATTTTGGCCGCTGTTGGACAAATTTCTCGATGCCGCCGACTTGGAGCCGCTTAACAATTCCGGGGGCGACGGTCTGCCGATTGGTCGTCGTCCGTTGGGCATGACTCCGCGCTTTGGCCAAGCGATTTACGTCGGGCCGTTTCGACTGGAAGTGACCAAGGTCGCATCACACATCGGCACGAGATTCCAGGGCGATCATCGGGCCAGCGTGGAACTCGAAGTCGCCTGGGAACCGCGCTTGCGGCCGCTCATGTTCACACAAACTGTGAACGAACTCAAAATGGTCGCCGATGACAAAACCCCCGTCACGGTCGCCGACGGATCGGGCGAGTTGAGCGTCGAAACAACCCGCGACAATCACGCGGTCGAGTTGCACCTGCCGTTGCAACTCCCGCCGCAGCCATTGGAAACGATCAGTTCCCTCAAAGGCCGCATTAAGGCCTTGGTTGCGACCCGCATGGCAAAGTTTCGCTTCGACCAGCTCGATAAGGCCCAAAATGACAAGAACCAGAATGTCGAGCAATCCGACGGTGGCGTGAAAGTGGTGCTCGACAGGGTCCGCGAGAATCAAGGTTTGTGCGAATTGCACATGCGAGTCGAATTCGCTGAAAATCTGCCCGAGCATGTTGCGCAAGGGAGTTGGAACTTTCAGAATCTCACGTACTTGGAAAACGCCGCGGGGGAAAAGCTCGAGCACGAGGGGTTTGAATCAACCATGCAAGCCAAGCGAAAGCTGGGCCTCGCCTATTACTTTGACGTCCCCGCGGAAAAGTTGGCCGATTACACTTGGGTGTATGAGATTCCCGCGGCAATTGTGGAAGTGCCGATTGAGTTTGAGCTTAAAGAGATACCACTACCCTGAATAGCCGCCAGCGCAAGCTGGTGGTTCTTCCGACTGATCCCCTCAGCTTGCGCTGGGGGCTACTCGTTGCTTTTCTTAGCAAACAAGCCACCGAGCTCGACCACTTGCAAACCGTCGGTGCGGAGTTCGTCGAGCCAGCCCTTGAGCGCGAGCGGATCGGTGGGGTCGAGCACGAGCATTTGCTCGACCACTTCGATGGCGAGCGGCGTCATTTTCAGATTGTGTAAACACCACACCAGCCCGCGGCCGCAATCGAAGAACACACGGTTGGCCGGATGCAGCGCGGCGACCGGCGTGGGTTGCCCCGCGCGTCGCCAGGCTTGCAGTCCCAATTGATAGCCAGCGCCAAAATGACCACGACCGAGCGGTATGTCGTGATCGACTTCCACGGCGAGCTTGCCCAGCAAATCATGCGCGGCAAGCATCTCGCCGCAGATTTCTAGCAGCCACCGTAGTTCGTCGACCGCCACGCCGGTTTCTCCGGCGGCGATCATCTCGCGGACTTCTTCCAAGTCCTCGGCACATTCGCGCACCTCGCGGGGATGCGAAAAGACCCAAGCATTGCCGCTCCGCGCACGCTCCAGCGCGAGCGAATTTTTGGAGGAACGACGCTTGGGATGTTTGGCCACGGCAAAAAATCTGAAAATTATTTAGCCGCGGTGCTTGCACCGCGCTGCAGAACCCGCCGCAAGCGGCGGGGCTAAATAGTGTCAACTATTTCGCGTCAACCAGCAACTTGCCAAGATTGTAAATTTCGTCCGCGTCGAGCACGCGCTGGTTGGAATCAAAAAGTTGGCGGATCGCGGCCTTGTGGATTTTCATCTTCAACCCGCCGACGCCCAAGGCCCCGTAGCAAACTTGTCTGCCCTTCTTGGTGCCCTTATCGGTGGGTTCGATGCCGGCAATACCCACCGGCGGCACGGCATTGAGGTCAATGGCGACTTGCAGGGAAGACGCACCGTCGCGGCTCGCTTTGTCCATGAGTTCCACACCGGCAGCCCCAGCGGAGATGACCAATTGCGCGCCATCCAACAGCGAAGCCAAATCGCTATCGGTCGTGGAATGTGGCGTAAGCCTAGCCCCTGGCACGGCCACGCCAATGCGATGGCAGACCGCCTCGGCATGGGTTTTCTTGCGCGAGGCAACGCGCACGTCGGCCCCCACGCGGGCCAACATCCGCACCACCCGCTGGCCGACCGAGCCGGTGGCACCCAACACGAGGGCATTCGTTTCCGGACCAAGGGGCAAATGGCGACTCGCACACACCACCGCCGCGGCAGCCGTCGTGTTCGCCCCGTTCGAATCGAGCATCACCGACACCCGCACGGGACCGAAAAACGACTCGCGCACGGCTTGCAGAATTTGCTCGCCAGCCACCACGTCAGACCCGCTGATAAACACGGCCGTGTTTTTCAACTCTTCTCCACCGCGCGTGAACATTGCTCCGTGGACAAGATAGCGTACCACGGCGGGAGTGACCCCGCCGTGGCGCAACAAATGATCGACGCCCGCATCGATGGCGACAATGCTATCGAACGCGCTCGGTTGCGGGTCGCTATCGAGAAAGAGGAGAATCTTTTTCACAACGAATTAATCCTGCTGAGCAAGGTTCAAAACGGAAATAAAGACTAGCCACGGAATTTCACGGATGAAACACGGATCATTGGGAGCGATGCTTTAACATTAGCAAGCCTCGTAGTCGCGGACCAAAAAAGTTTTTTTACCATGCTATTATCCGTGTTCAATCCGTGTTTCATCCGTGGCTAATTCCTTTGAACCTAGCGCTGTAGAACTAACTCATTAGAAGCCGCGGAACGGATGGGCTGCTTTGTCTTTGCCGGCGAGCATTTCCTCGACTGAAGGCTTGCCTTCCATCGCACTCTTGATCGCCATCTTGGTCGCTTCGTAGTTGTAGTCGTAAATCTTTTTGTCGTCGGCCGCTTCGGGATGAATGAACACACCACAGACGCAAACCAAGTTCTCGGCGTCACCCTTCTTAATCACGCCATCGGCCACGGAGTCAGCAACCGCCTTGGCGACCGCGGCTTGGGCCGGGCCGAACATCTGCACGGCTTGCCGCATCCCCTTGATCGTGACTTTGGTGATCATGACGGTGGCGGGCTTGACTGCCAGGTTGGGGGTCAACACGGCGAGCAAGTTCGAGTGTCCTTCGCTTTGACGGGCCAGGGCATTGGCGAACGCCACGCCCACGGGGCCATCCTTGCTGCCGATCAAGAGATCGATATGGGCGATTTCGTTGCCGTCGCCGGCCAGTGCTTCTCCAATGAACATCGACATCAGTGCGTTCTCCTGCCAGGGAAATTTAATGTTGTTTGTCGTGCCGCCATGCGGGGACACTCCAACATATCAGCGGCCTTGGTGTCCCGACAACCGCCTCTCGGGCGAATACAACTGTCTCCGGCAAGCATGCCGGGGCGATCAGAAAACTCGCTGATTCCCGAGCCGCGAGCCGAAAAACATGACTTTGCTGGACAAGTCACGCAAAAGTTGCGAGAATTAAGCTTGCTAGTCGGCTTTTCGGAACAGAGGTCCGGTACTATCGCTGCGTTGATCTCTCGGCTTGGCGTTGCTGTATGCGCGCTCGGTCCACGACTGGCGGGGCACAATCGGTTTTACCGTAATTGGAGACAATAGAGATGAGGCACTCACTACGTGGTCGTTCGCGTTTGGCGTTTACGCTAGTCGAGCTGTTGGTCGTGATCGCGATCATCGGCACGTTGGTCGGACTGTTGCTCCCCGCCGTGCAAGCCGCCCGCGAGGCGGCACGGAATAACACGTGCAAGAATAATTTGAAGCAGATGGGGATCGCGATTCAAACTCGTGAGACTTCGCAGAGCACTCTGCCTGGATATATCAATCCCTTGGGTATTACTGGCAGTAACTTCTTGTCGCGAGCAAGTTGGGTTGTAACCACATTTCCATATATTGAACAAAATCAGTTGTTCGAGCAGTTTAGTAACGGCAATCCCGACCTTGCCAATCTTCCTCAAATAGAAATATTGGTTTGTCCCAGCAATCCACCTGCCGTGGAAGGTGCTCCGAATTTATCTTACGTTGCGAATTCTGGATACCGTTATGCTTGGAACCGTGGCGAGAATACTTCGAATAAGCGACTTTCATGGGAAAACGCAGCCGATGGTGTATTTCTTGATCGTACGCGTTTGGAAAATGTTCCTAATGGAGTTCCGTGGAAGAACAACACTGCGGATAAGCGCGACAATCCAGACTCAGCACCACTACAGTCGATGTCGATTGCATATATCCAAAGCAAGGGAGATGGGACTAGCAAAACACTCATGTTTTCGGAAAGTTTGGCCGCTTTGTATTGGGGTTATTCGGTTGACCCAGCAGACCCTACGGCCGGTGACTATTTTGAAACTTCTGATGCTAACTTTCACTTTGGCTTCACATGGGTACAGCCTGACGAGGTTGTTCAGGATAATCGTCTAAGGATAAATGGAAGTAAGGAAGTGCCTCTTTACGATACTTTTGCGGATATGAATAGTCTCGTTCCCTCGAATGCGGCAGCTCCTCCTAGTGAGCCCCCTATCCTACCCCGCCCGGGCATTGCCTCTAGCTTTCACCCTGGTGGAGTAAATGCAACATTTGTGGGTTCTCAAGTCTCGTTCATTACCGATCAGATTGAACCGTTCGTGTTTGCCCAGTTGATGACCTCCAATCGCAAGCAATCGAGTTTGGGTAATGATCCCAACTATGAAACGAATGCCCCAGAACCCGAAGACGGGTCGTACTAGCAAGCACTGAGAAAGAATTCAAAAACCGAGGTGCCCCACGGCACCTCGGTTTTTTTGTGTGCGGGGCGTGGGGTTGTTCGTGCTTTGACCCGGGGAGTGCCATCCCCGGGCTTGGGGGGAATCTTCAAGGCCCGGGGACGGCGCTCCCTGGGTCTGTGCGCTCACGAATGTTCTTTCAGAACCCGCTCCACGACCTCATCGGCCAGCCCTTCCCAGACCCACACCCAAGCACCTTGGTGGTAATGTCTGACGATATATCGAAAACTATTGCGGTGATGCGAATTGTCACGTACAGGCGTGATTTTCGCCCCTCCGGCCCAGAGCTTGGATTGCTACCCAGCGTCGCGCATCTCAAACCAAGCGTGTTTCTTGGTACGCCCGACCCACTTGCACGCCTCACCGCTCGGCAGTTTCGCCAAGAAATGAACGTGACCTTCCATCACCGCCGCGGTCAGGACAAAGCCACCAAGTCGCCGCAATTTTTCAATGAGTGCCAGGCCCAGGATTTCTCGGTAGTCCTCCACCAATCGTGTGGGGGCATGTGTCATCTGCAACGCGCTCTTGGCATGGAGTCCGCAATAGTCCACCACGGGTGGTGATTTGTAATCGCCCTCAACGTGCTGCCGATGGTGCCTGGTGCGAAAGCCGCGCGGGTCGCCGGGGAGCCAGGTGCCGTAGGTGGTGAGGACGATGTGGAACCAATTGAAATTTGGCGGTGGTTGCTTGGAGCCGAAATTGAATGCTTGGCGGGAGATTGGCATGGGCAACTCCTGAAATGTGTAAGCATGTACACTATTTGGAGGGCTTTGCCTAGAAAATCGGGATTATTTGGGCAACCTGACGAATTTCTGGGCAAAGAATAAATGGTAGCTAAACGTCGGGTGCAATGCCCGCTTGTGATGATTGAATGGGTGGACAGCGTACAGCCGCAGTCACGATGGGAAATGCTCGCGAATGTCGGGCATCCAAGTGGAGTCAAATGCGTATCTGTAGGTTGGCTGGTATCCGATCAGAAGGACCGAAAGAGTCTTGCCCCCAACATGGGCGCAGTTGGTTCCGAATCCATGCAGGTCTCCGGAATCATCACCATACCTGCACGATCCATCACCAAGATAACTCGTCTCAAAGAACCGCGAATTAAGATTTAGGCTTTTGCTGGCCCTTACGTTCATCCTGGCTAAGGACAGACGCCGCGAGCTTCTTTGCATCTGCGACCGTTGGTTCCTTCTTGCCAGATAGAATCGCTGCCGCGAGTGTTGAAATTGCCGATGTAGATTGTTTCTTCACATGACTCGTTGATTTCTTAGCCATTGTTCCCTCCGTGAATTAGGAAGCGCTGGTGAATGATACCAGAAACCACAATACCCACCAATACAAGCTATCAAGCAGCAGCCCAAAACACCGGTTCAACGTCAAGTTCGTACATCGACTGAATCAGGCAGCAAATGTTGTGGCACAGGAACTTGCAAAGCACTTCGTTCTTCATGGCCACATCCAGCTTGCTGCGAACCGAGTCGCCGAACTTGGCTTTGACCATCGAAAACGTACTCTCGACATTCGACCGCTGGTGGTAACGAGCTAGAAAATCCTCACGATTCAAGTGAAAGTAATGATACATCTTGGACCACAAACCGGACTCACTTTCCCGTGGAACGCTGTTGCGCTTAAAGGGAATGAACGGAGTGGCACCGCGAGCCACAATCGACTCAAAGTTGCTCTCGCTCAAGTAACCCATGTCGGCCACGACTTCACTGACATTGAACAGCTTAGCAGTCTCAGCCAAGAGGGGCTTCAAGAGCGGGCTGTCACCGGCATTTTGACTATGGATTTCGACTGCCGTAATGACGTTGGTTTTGACGCCGCACATAATATGGGCCTTGCACCAAGCTCGCTTGATCCGATGATCGCCGAACTTATGATCGTACCAGCGGTCGAACCGACTGCCGGAGAAACCGGACGAATCAGCAGCGAAAGTGGTTTCCAAGGCTTTGAGCGGCAGAGCACTTTCGGACACAAGCCACTGCAAGATGTTGCTCGTGGCCTTGGAGTCCAAGATGTTGAAGATGCTGTTATAAGACGGAAGCCGACCGATGTAGCCTTTTTGATGGGCGTCCCGAAGATCGGACATGAAGCGGCGACCGCTCACTGTGCTATAGACCTTGTAGGTCGCTGCAAAGATGGCATCACCCATTGGAATAGGTGGGCGTCCGCGACCTCGCGATTGCTGGTCGCACATGTTCAGACCTTCGCATAAGTCACGCAACAGTGTTTGGAATTTGTCTTTTTCGTTGGTTTGGGCTGCATTGTACGCTGGCCAGTTTTGCGGGTAGGTTTTACGAACCCGCTGTACGGTTAATGTTTCCTTGCTAGTAATTGTTCCATCCTCAGAATACTCGCGCTCAATGGTGTACCGAACGGCAAAGATATGCTTACAAACAACGCCGCGCGTTTCATGGTCAGGGCAGGTGCAATGCGGAGCATCGTCATCGAGACAGACGGTGTACTTGCCAGTGCCCGATTGAGAAGGGACCAGCCAAACACCGCCCTTGGGCTTAACTTTACTGCAAGCCGCAATCACCAAACCGCGTTGTTCACGTTCACACATGGCGTCAGTCTCCTTGAGTTGTAGTATCTACTATTAGTATAGATCGCAGATATTGACAAGTCAATACTTTTGAGATATACTTTTAGTAGCTACACTCAAGGAGGCTGACATGAAACAAACAAAGAAGGCTGATAAACAGCCAGAGATAGGGATGGTTCAACTCACGGGCTGCCGGTGCCGCTGCGGGCACGAATGGTTGCCACGAGATAAGGACGAACCCCCAAGGGTCTGCCCCAAGTGCAAATCTGCAAATTGGGATCGACCGAAAAAATTTGAACGCAAATGAGCTACAACATTGAATACCTCCCTTGATTAGTGTCGAAAACGAAGTAAGATGATTTAGAGAACGGAAGGTGTGGGATTCGGACCCACGGTGCCCAGGACTAACTTGACACGCCGGTGTATCAGACCGGTGCATTCGACCACTCTGCCAACCTTCCGCTGGATTGCAGTGAGCGCGTAAAACGACCACTCGCCCTGCAATTCAGGTCAATACAACAAACTCGATATAAGTGGTGGCCCCGGCAGGATTCCAACCTGCAACAATCCGGGTTCGAGCCAGGTGCTCTATGCAATTGAGCTACGAGGCCACTAAAAGCCACTAGGAGCGCGCACCGCTCCCAGTGGCCTGTTTCTAAGGCCGTACAGCGTTCCAGACGACCCTTTTAGGTCGTCGGTTAGCTAATCAAATTGTGACTGCGGATTGCTACTTGCGCAGCATCAGCCGCAGCGCGCAGTATCCCAACTGCACAATTCAATAATACTTCACGATTAGAGAAACGCTAGCGATTGCGAAGAGATTTCGGCCAAAAGAAAGCCCGCATAGGTTGGGTTATACCACCTATACGGGCTGTAACGAATATAACGTGGCTGTGAAGGCTATCGCCGACGCAAGAACACGAAACCAAGCAACAGAACCAAGCAGCTAGGCTCTGGCACTGCGGTAGTCGCGGCTAGCGTCCCGAATCCGTAGTTGCCTTGCCAATCAGACAAGTCGCCAGAGCTTAGCGGGTTAGGCGAATTGCCGCGCTGCCATTCGAGGAAGTCGCGACCATCTACGTCGCCGTCCCCGTCGAAGTCACCGGCTTGGGTCGCGGGTCGCTCATCTGGACCTGCCCACCAAGCCAGCGCAAAGGGTATTGTGTTCTCGAATGTCTCTACTTCAAGAGTGTAAGTACCAGCGGACGGGACTTGTGCGAAAATATGCTCCACATTCGATGATATGCCGTTGGATGTCTTGATGACAGTCCCACCACTGGACCGCAAGGTAAGGTCAAGATCGCCAAAACCGAAGTCAATGAATTGGTCGCCCGGAACATAATCGAGATTCCCCGAGTCCAAGAACACCTGTCGATCCCATACGAGCGTGGCTGACACAAAATCACCTGCACTCAGAGTGAATGAATAATTGTTCAAGATGAACGGATCGTCTTGAATGTTGTAGTCCCAACCTATTGGCGGTACGCTGCCCGGATCAAACTCGTCAGCTTGGAACTGTTGAAGTGCTCGGCTGGCATTCAAATGGCCTGTCCCCATTTCTATATCGAGGGGAACGGTAGATTCGATGTCGGCAGTTGAGCCAAACCAAGTTCCGCCACCTCCTTTGACAACCGTCCGCTCCATGCCCATGATACCCTTGATCTTGTCAGGCCGAGTTCATCAGCACCGCCTTCATCACTTCATGCCGACGCTGGTGGGCAGTGAACGCATTCTGCTGCAACAATGCCACCGTCCCGGTTACGTGCGGAGTGGCAAAGCTGGACCCATTGACCATTCTGTGGACATCGCCGAGTGATGCTACTTCTATGTTATCGCCAGGAGCTATCAATGAGGTAGACGTTCTGACACCGAAAGCATCTTCGTCGTAATTATTGTTAGGTGAGACCAGGCGATATACGCCATCCGCTGCCCTTGCCGATCTACCTATCGTCATACCGTTATAGTTGTCTTTCGGTGCCGGAATGTTGGCCGTTGTACCTTGATTCCCGGCTACTAGATGAAGTACGTTGTGCCGAATAGCTGACCAGTCAAGGGCCATCGTTAATAGCGATTCCCCGTTGTTCGGGTTTGAAAAATCCACTTCCTCTTTTCCCCAACTGTGATTAACCGCCCGCATGTTGGGAATCGAGGCAATACGCTGAAAGGTTACAATCGCGTCTTCATAATCAGCAGGATCAGAGCCCAAAGTGACGTATGCCGAAGAGTAGAGCGACGCGCCTGGTGCCACGCCGGTAGGAAAGATGCCATTTGTGGTAAATAGTTCTGGATGTTCGGGGTCGAATGGGGCATCATTTGGCGATGAGTCTGTGGTGTTGGTAGAAATCATAACTCCGGCAACCTCCTGCGCATGGGCATGTACATCGGTGGTGTTAGGCGGCGCATTTCCTGGAATGTTCTGGATGAATACACTCGTCGGGTTCGTGGTCGTGTTGCGGTGCGCGAGGTTATCGCCGACATCGGCATCGCCGGGGCGTCCTTCTTCGACCTGGCCGATCCTGACTCCGGCACCGGTCAGCCCTAACCCAGCTGAATTGATCCCAGCGGGGCCGATACTCCGTGTGTCAGCATGTATAGAGGGAACCAATAGCACCATGAAGGCAGTAGTTCTCAGTAGTTGGTCATACATGACCTCACTTCCCTTCTTTGATAGAAAAAGTAGATGATCCGCTGATGATTCGAGAATGTCCCCCGTGTAGTTGAAAAGCATGGCGGTTCCTCCGCCCAGAAGATACCTTCTGGGAAGAACCATTTTCCCTTTATTGGAGGAACCAAC
>JAWXAV010000147.1:0-61081 GCA_034439695.1 Bythopirellula sp.
GGTTGGTTCCTCCAATAAAGGGAAAATGGTTCTTCCCAGAAGGTATCTTCTGGGCGGAGGAACCGCCATGCTTTTCAACTACACGGGGGACATTCTCTATATGCCGTCGGCGATCTATTTTTACATGACAGTTTCATCACTAACAACCATGCGACCGGCTCTAATTCTTTTGCCGGCGGAATTTTGTCGGAAGGTAATTTGGAGATCGTAAACTCTGTCATTAGCAACAATTCTTCTAGAGGAATGGGTGGGGGTATCAGATCGCTTGGAACGACGGCCATTATTAATAGTGTCGTCATAGGGAACACCACGTCTGGGAATGGAGCACAGGGCGGCGGCATCAGTTCATTTGGCAATCTCACGATCACTAATTCAACAATCAGTGGAAATGGAACGTCGGGACTGAGCGCCGAAGGGGGTGGGATATTTGCGCAGCGAAACGTAACCATACGCAATAGCACGGTAACCTCGAACTCGACAGTTGGTACGCAGGCCCCCGGTGGCGGCATTGCAATTCAAACCGGCTCTGGAACAAGAATCCTAACCCTTGATAATTCGATTCTCGCAGCGAATCAGGCAGGTGGCGAGGGGCCTGATGTTATTGCGGTGCCTTCCGGTCTTATGACGATTAGCGCAAGCTACAGTATTTTTGGCGATACTAACGGTCTGACCGCCGCGCAGTTGGCCTCTATCAATTCTGGCATCGGCAACTTACTAAACGTCAATCCGTTACTCGGCCCATTACAGAACAACGGCGGCCCCACACCCACCCATGCCCTGCTCCCCGGTAGCCCGGCCATCAACGCGGGGAATCCCGCTGCCATCGCCGGCGCGAATGGCGTACCCTCGAACGATCAACGTGGGATAGGTTTCCCGCGCGTGTCGAATGGTCGCATCGACATCGGTGCCTTCGAGGTGGGGAATCTTGGTGACTTCGACAAGGATGGCGATGTTGACGGGCGAGATTTTCTCGTTTGGCAGCGTAACACGAGTGTTGGCCTGCTGAGCAACTGGCAGGATGATTACAGCCCGCTAGTGACGTCGGCTGATTTCGATTCCGACAGCGATATTGATGGCCGCGACTTTCTCGTGTGGCAACGTGGCTTCGGCACGCAGTACGATCACGACGATTTGCTGGCGTGGCAGGGGCAGTACGGAGTAGGAGGGGTGTCGGCTATCGGCTCTCAGCTATCGGTCAGTCATGAGCCGAGTGTTGACAGTCGGGCGTTTGGCTCTGGACTCTTGGCTCTTGGCACTTTGCTTGCTCGCGAAACCGCAAGCGATGATGTTCTTATGATCGACGACCCAGCGCCGCTTGAAGGGGCCGTCGATGAAGCGTTTGCAAAGATTGGTGCGCCATCGCGCAGCACGGTCCACGAGTTCGGCGACATTGCCGTGCGACGTTCGCCGAGCCAACGTGCCTTTGCGAGCGACAACTCAAACGATTGGCTCTCGACACTCGACTCTTGACCCTCAGCTTTTCATTCGTGCAATTCGTTTGATTCGTGGTAAATTTTTCCTAGTCTTCCGTGCGATGCGTTGCATCGCGGCTAAGTTGCTTTCCGCGCTACGCACGCCGCGAGTACCAGATCGCCGCCGACGTTGAGCACCGTGCGGCACATGTCGAGAATGCGGTCGATGCCCAGGATGATGCCGATCCCTTCGCCTGGCACGCCGACCGATTGCAGCACGATCACAATTAGCGGGATGGAACCCCCCGGCACGCCCGCCGTGCCGATGCCGGCGAGCACCGACATCAAAACAACTGTCACTTGCTGCGAAAAGCTGAGATCCACGCCAAACACTTGCGCGAGGAACAGTACCACGACCCCTTCATAGAGGGCCGTGCCGTTTTGATTGGCGGTGGAGCCGATGGTCAAAACAAACTGTGAAATTTCGTTGGGGAGCCACAACTTTTCGTCGGCCACTCGCAAGGCCGTGGGCAGCGTGGCGTTGGAACTCGACGTGCCGAACGCGGTGAGGAGCGCTTCGCTAATGTCCTTATAAAATTGCCAAGGGTTGCGATTGGCGACCAACCGTAGCATGAGCGGATAGACGACCAGCATTTGAATCAACATGCCTGTGAGCGCGGTGGCGACGAACCAGCCGAGCGTTTTGAGAATGTCGTAACCGATTTGCGAGGTGATGGCGAACAACAAACACGCCACGCCATAGGGGGCAAGCTTCATCGCCCAACCGATCACGATCATCGCGACGTCGAACATGCCTTCGAGGAATTTCACCACCGTCTCGGCCCTTTCACCAGCGACCGAGAGTGCTCCACCGAGAATCAAAGCAAAGAACATCACGGCCAACATGCCGTTACCCTTGGAAGAACCATCCAGGGCCCCGACCGCCTCTTGCAGTGGATTCTCGGGAATCATGTCGAGCAGCGTATCGCGCAAGCTTTTCGCCTGCTTGCTCTTGGCGAGCGATTCGGCGGCCTTCGCGTTGTAGCGCTCGCTGAGGATTTCGCGTTGTTCCTCGGAAAGAGTCGCCCCTGGTTGCCAGCGATTCACGAGTCCGATGCCGATCACCACCGCGCAGCCAGAAAGAATCAAGCTGTAGAGGAGTGTTTTCAGTCCCACCCGCCCTAAGCGACCGACGTCGCCCAGTTCCAGCACGCCAAGCGCGAGGGCCGAGACCACCAGCGGGATGACCATCATCATGATGAGTCGCAAGAAAACTTTGCCGATCGGCTCGGCAATTTGCGTGGCGATGAATTCAAGATTCTCGCCTAGCCAAGTGCGAAAACCGGGATCAACTCCGGCTGCGTCCGCCGGCAGGATGGCAAGTGCCTTGGCCGTGAGGCCGAGCGTGGTGCCAATGACCAAACCCAAGAGAATCTTGGTGTGCAGCGGCATCGGTTTGCGTGGTTCAGACATACATGGCACCTTCTGGTCAGCGCTTTGTGAAGTCTTGAACAGTCTAAGTGCTAGTGCGACAAACGCAAAGCACGAATCTGCGCGGAGTGACATCACTTACGCGCAGATTGCCACGATGGCCGTCACCGCCATGATCGAAGCGACAACTGTTTTCGCACCGGTACCCAACAGTCGTCCCCAGAAGGCAGCTTGGCCGACTTTCATTGATTGCTGCATTTGCTCGCCAAGAGTGTGTTCGGCCAACGCGGCCCCACCGAAGGCTCCCAGTGCTCCACCGACCACGGCCCCGATAGCCGAGCCAAGTACGGGGATGGGAATTCCGGCGGTCGCGCCGCCGATCGCACCGATCAGCGAACCGATGAGTGAATAGACAGCAGCCCGGCTGCTGCCGCCGGCACGTTTCGCTCCTACCACGCCCGCGAGAAATTCGACGATTTCACCCAGGAAGGCTAAAGCGGTCAGGGCCGCCACCGTCTTCCAGCTCATTTGCGTCACCCCCAATTGCGGACCAAGCCAAGCGTAGAGGGCGGCGGCTCCGACCATCAACCAGTTTCCCGGCATGGCCAAAAGTGTGAGGAGCCAGCCCACTCCCACCGCGGACAGCAGCAGTACAATCCCGGTGATTTGGTAAACGTAATCCATGGTCACTATTTAGCCCCGCCGCTTGCGGCGGGTGTATTTCACGAGCGCGGAGCAAGCTCCGCGGCTAAATGGATATTTGAGCTACCCCGTGTCGGGACAGCCTGCGTTTCGCTACAATTGGGGCGTTTGTTTATCGTAGGCGTCGGCAGAGAGTTCGCAAGGTGCGTTCCGCTCCCCTAGTCGCCGGAAAAGTGCGTGTCGTGGAGGAACGTCGGGTGCCAGGGACTTGTATCATCGGACTGCAATGGGGCGACGAAGCCAAGGGAAAGATCGTCGACCTGTTGACCCGCGATCACGATATCGTCGTTCGCTATCAAGGGGGCGCGAACGCGGGGCATACTGTCGTCGTGGGAGACGAAGTCTACAAGCTCTCGCTGCTGCCCAGCGGCGTGCTCACTCCTGGCGTGACTTGCGTAATCGCCGGCGGAGTGGTGCTCAATCCCGCCAAAGCCATCGAGGAACTCGATGAGTTGGCCTCGCGTCATGTTGAAGATTACGACAATCTCAAACTCAGCGATCGCACGCACGTCATATTCCCCTGGCACTTCGCCGAAGACCGCTCGCTGGATCGGAACACGTCCGACGGCGAGAACATCGGCACGACCGGCCGGGGGATTGGTCCCTGTTACCGCGACAAGGTGGGGCGTTCCTTCGCAATCCGCCTAGGCGACATGTATCGCGACACGTTTGAGGAGCAAGTGAAGTTCATCACTGCCGAGAAGAATCGACTGCTCAAGGCGATGCTTCCCGCCGCAGAATTTCAAGAACTCGATGCCACCGCGATTTATGAACAGTATCGTGCTTTTGCCAAACGATTGAAGCCGTATGTGGCGGACACGACCGAGTATTTGCTCTCCGCCGCCGAAAGTGGCAAGCGAATCTTGTTTGAAGGTGCGCAAGGAGCGCTCCTCGATGTCGATCACGGCACGTATCCGTTCGTCACAAGCAGCAATAGCTCAGGCGTCGGCATTTCCAATGGTTCCGGCGTGCCGGGGAAATATATCGATAAAGTGATTGGCATCGTCAAAGCCTATAGCACCCGTGTTGGTGGTGGACCCTTTCCTACCGAGCAGGACAACGAAATCGGCCAGCGCCTCCGCGATCAAGGCAACGAGTACGGCACGGTCACCAAGCGTCCGCGACGTTGTGGCTGGCTCGATGTGGTGGCCGTACGTTATACCGCGCGGCTGAGCGGTGTGGATTCGATTTGCGTGATGCTGCTTGACGTATTGAGCGGCCTTGATGAACTTAAGATTTGCACCGCTTATGAAATCGACGGCAAACGGACAGCGGTTTTCCCGAGCCATGTCGACGATATCCGCAAAGTGAAACCGATTTACGAAACGCTCCCCGGCTGGCAGGAAGATGTGACGGGGGTTCGTTCGCTCGACGAGTTGCCCACCGCTGCGCGGGACTATTTAGATCGCATCAGTGAGTTGGTGGGCGTGCCCGTCGAGATGGTTTCCGTCGGTCCCGAACGCAGCCAAACGATCCCGGTCTTCAATTCCCGCCCTCTTACCGCCACTCACTAATGTCGGACCTCCTTATGTCCGCGGACTGCATTCCCGAGTTGTTGGCGAACGTCCCCCGTGAACGGTGGCCGCGACATGTGGCCATCATCATGGACGGCAATGGGCGTTGGGCCGAGCGGCGAAGTCTGCCCCGCATCGAAGGGCATCGCCTCGGTGTGGAAACGGTGCGCAAGGTCACCGAGGAATGCGCGAACCTCGGCCTTGAGCAACTCACTCTCTATTGCCTATCGAGCGAGAACTGGAAACGTCCCCAGCAGGAAATCGATTTCCTCATGCACCTGCTCGAGCAGTACATGATCGAAGAACGCAAGACGATTATGGACAACAATCTGCGCGTGCGGATGGTGGGGCGGCGGACAAATATCCCCGAGCAAGTCCTGCGGGAACTCGACCGTACGGTCGAAATGAGCCGACAAAACAGTGGCATGTGGCTTAACTTGGCGATCAACTACGGCAGCCGCGCGGAATTGGTCGACGCCATGCAACAGATTGGCCACAAGGTTGCTTCTGGGGAACTGTTGCCATCGCAAATTGATGAGGCCCTTATTTCCGCACACCTGTACACGGCGGGTTGCGCTGATCCCGACCTCTTGATTCGCACGGCGGGAGAAATGCGGATCAGCAATTTCCTGTTGTGGCAAATTAGTTACGCCGAAATTTGGGTCACCGAAAAGTGTTGGCCCGAGTTCACCGAGGCGACACTGCACGAAGCGATTGCCGATTTTGCAAGTAGAAATCGTAAATTCGGTGGACTTCCCGAGTGAGTTTTTTGGCAATGCCAGCGCTTCCGCATGGTGTTTTTACAGGCAATTCAAAACTTAACTTGCAAGATTGACTCGTGAGCCCGACAATGTTGCGTGGGGCAAGAAGGGAGTTTCTATGATCGTTCGTTCAACGATTGCATTGGCCTTGGTTCTTTGCTGCTCATTCAGCTACGCGGAAGAGATTCCGTTGGATCAAATCTGGGCATTGGACATGCCCGGCACTAAGGATGTACACGATTTAGAACCAAATCAAGATGCGCTCAAGGGAATGACCGCAACTGAGTTAATAGAAAAATCTCTTGTAGGCAATACTCGTTGGTTACTAAATGCAAACAGGCGACCACCATATGGCAGTCAAGGGGAGCGAGGATTTGTTGTTGCCGCAACGGGATTAGAAGCGTTGAAGCAGGCAAATGCCGTATTATCCAAGGAAAAGCCAAGGCGAGAGATTTTCTCTGCTGGAGAAGAATTGACTTTAGTTTTCTTCTCTTACAGTTGTGGACGCGACGTTCGGTTAGATGGCGTAAGTCGATCAGGTAGAAAAATTACGGTCAAATACCACTTCTACGCTCACTCATATTCACAATCAACAACACATTTTGCGTTGGTACCGATTGGGAAATTTTCGGCGGGCAACGTGAAAGTAAAAATTGAAAGAATGCCGGATGAAAGCCTTACAGGACAGAGCTCTCCGATGGATCAAGGCAGGGTTCGACAAACAGTTTGCGAGTCGTTTACTTTCGGAGTTGAGGAACACTAAGAAAAGGTGCAAGTCATGCGTTACTTATTGTTTTGTATTCTATTATTCGTCGCTGTAAAACCAGCATATTCTGATTCCGACACGGTAGATATTTTAGGCATCAATGCAAGAACAACGACTTTAGACGGAACTGGAGTAACAATCGGCATGGTGGAACTTAACAGGCCCGGTAAGCCTGGCAAAGATTCCGCTGCATTTGTTCACGATCAAGTTAATCCTACACAGGTTTACGCCGGTATTGCGATTGATACAGCTAATTCATCTTATGTGACCGATAGCGAGGGTGGCCCTCATGCTACCGCAGTAGCAGGAGTGATGATTGCTACTACCGGTGATGATCCAGGAGATGAGCTTCTAGAAGGTGTAGCCCCAGGCGCGATGCTCCATGCGGGAGCTACTACAGATTTAATTGATGATACAGCCTTCGGGATCGCTGCTAACCGGATAGCTAGAATTCCTGATATGCGGGCAATCAATCTTAGCTTTGGAAGACCTTTGGGCACATTAGAAAATCCTGATGGAACTTCGCAGAGATCATACTTTATCGACTGGTCAACTAGGGTACACAATGTACTCTATGTAGTATCAGCGACCGCCGACGAAGACTTTACAATAGCGATTCCTAAAGACAACTATAACGGAATAACCGTTGCTTCATCACAGAAGCGAGATGCTGGCACATTAGGCGCTTGGCGGCAAGTCGCACCAGATAATAACTTGTTTTACGACGCTGAGGGAGAACGTACCTCGATAGATTTGATGGCCCCTGGAATAAACGTAAAAGTTCCAGTTGCTCCAAATTCGGGTACAGAAACAGATGGTTCAAGTTTCGCTGCGCCCCATGTTGTTGGCGCTGTAGCTTTGTTGCAACAGTTTGCCAACATCGCATCAAATCCACCTGTCCCAAATCCACGATTTCAGTTGGAATCTTACAAACAGCCTGAGGTTATGAAGGCAATTTTGCTTAATTCCGCAGATAAGATTAGTGGAGTGCATGGCTCAGCACGGGAAGTCATAAATAAGGCCGGTGCCAATTGGCTTACTACCTCAGCCTATACTAGCCCATTCGTTTCCTTGGATGAGGAAATGGGAGCAGGGCATCTTAACGTAGATAGTGCATTAGATAACTTTCGTCCCGGTGAATATGATCCTGGAGCATTAACACCAGTGCCGCGCATAGGCTGGGACTATGGCAGCGTCGGTTTGTTCGGCAATACTGAATACACATTTGACAGCCCATTTGGTGGTTATGTAGCAATTACTCTTGCTTGGGACCGAACTGTCCAATCGACTGAATTGGCTGGAGACGATACCTACGTCACTGGCGACACGCTCTTTGGTGCTACTCTAAACAATCTTGATGTCTATTTAATGCCGGCAGGATCCAATGACATCGGTAATGCAATACGCGCCTCAACCACGGACGACGATAATTTGGAGCATATCTTTTTTGCTGGTGTACCGTTTGGCCTCTACAAAATCAGAGTGACTAATTCTGGTGGTGGTCCTGAAGACGCACAAGATTATGGCCTGGCTTGGTGGGCTGGTGAGGCAAACACCGCCGGTGATTTTGATGGCGATGGCGACGTTGATGGCAGAGATTTTCTAAAATGGCAGCGTGGTGAGTCACCAAATCCGTTTAGCTCTGGCGACTTGTCCGCTTGGCAAGGAAATTACGGATTCGGTTCACTTGCAGCCGTGTCCGTCCCAGAGCCAGGCTGTCTAGTTCTGCTGCTGCCAATCGCATTTCTGTTGACAAGACGCAACGCGGTATCTTACCGGCAACTTTTGTGACACGTTTGGAAGTTGATCACTCTCGTTCGGCCAGCCAGAACGGCAATTCGTCTCACTAGGTTTCTTTGGGGTCAATATCTTAAGTGCTACGTTGGCGTCTTATCATTGGCACGGTTCTCGTGGCCATGCTCTTGGGTTTGTGTTGGCTCGATGCCCATGCCGCGCGACCTGGGATTTATTTGTTTTTCCTCGGGTTGGTGGTGTGTGTCCTCGCCGTTGAAGAATTGGTCGCGATGTTTCGCGCAATCGGGCACGATCCTCATCGAGTCACCATCCATGCCGGAGCATTGGCCACCTTCTGTGCGGCTTGCGCGTCCATCCTCTGGCCGCAGAATTGGACGTTTGAACCCCTGGTCGGCTTGTCCTATGGCATGGCGGTGGGCTTTGCGTTAAACGTGCTCATTGAAATCTTCCGCTATCGCGCGCCGGGTAAATCAATCAACGATTTAGCGCTGGCATCATTCGCGATTATCTACATCGGCGGCATGTTGGGATTTTTTGTGCAGCTTCGCATGTTGCCCGTGGGAGGCGATGTGGCACGGGGTGGGATGCTCGCACTTTTCTCCATGTTCGCAGTCGTAAAATTCACCGACATCGGGGCTTACTTTGCTGGTCACCGCTGGGGTCGCCACAAGATGGCTCCCGTGATTAGTCCCGGCAAGACGTGGGAAGGAGCGGCGGGTGGACTTGCGCTGGGCGTGGTCATGGCGATGTTCACACTGGGGCCGCTCGCGCGGATGATGAACGTTCCCAGCCAACGGGGCTGGCTCGCCTGGCTCGGCGGAGCGATTGCTTACGGCCTGATCGTGAGCGCCGCGGGCATGATTGGCGATTTGGCCGAGTCGCTCCTGAAACGTGACGCGGGCATGAAAGATTCCAGCACCTGGCTCCCCGGTTTTGGCGGCGTGTTGGATTTATTGGATTCGCTGCTCTTTGCTGCACCCGTAGCGTATTTCTTGTGGATTAGCGGCATCGCCAGTCCGTAGAGGCCAGGGACGCCTGAAAATCCCTACAAACCGTTTACCAGGAACCATTTAAGCCTTTTGCCCACGGTTTGGCTGGTCCGCGTAGGCTGGGATTGAGTATATTTACAGTGTGACATTGCTCGATGTGGCCCCGTGAGACGGTGCCCTGGCAAAGTCCAGTTTCCAAGCGGCCGTTTTTGCGCGCCGATCACTGCATGATAGAAGCAAGCATCTCGGTAAGTGATCCAGAGAGTTTGGTACTCATTCTGGGAACGAAGGATCAGCATCTCAAGCAGATTCGCGAAGCTATTCCAGCGAACATCTCCACGCGTGACGGCAATATCTATATCAGCGGCGACGAGCAGGCCGTGATCAAGGCCACCAGCGTACTGGAAGAACTCCGTACGCTGTTGGCTCGTGACTTGCCGCTCGACAACGATCAAGTCCAGCAAGTGATTCGTCGCGTGACCAGCGGTGAGAAAATGCCACGCGCTGAGCCGATCAGTGTCCGCGGCGGCAAATTGATTCATGCTCGTACTCGCGGCCAAGCTGATTACCTGCGCACGATCCGCGAGAACGCGCTCGTGTTCTGCACGGGCCCTGCCGGTACGGGCAAAACGTATCTCGCCGTGGCGACTGCCGTGGAAGCTTTGCGTGCCCACCGCGTGCGGAAACTGGTGCTCGTGCGTCCTGCCGTCGAAGCCGGCGAAAGCCTTGGCTTCTTGCCGGGCGATTTACAGGCGAAAATCAACCCTTACTTGCGTCCGCTCCTTGATGCCTTGGGCGACATGATCGACCGCGATCAGGTCCAGCGTTACATGGACGAGGATGTGATCGAGGTGGTGCCGCTCGCTTACATGCGAGGTCGCACGCTCAACAATGCGTTCATCATCATGGACGAAGCCCAAAACACGACCGTCGCCCAGATGAAAATGTTCCTCACCCGCATGGGCGAAGGTTCGCAAATTGTCGTTTCCGGTGACACAACCCAGATCGATCTCCCGCCGCACACCAAAAGCGGCCTGATCGATGCGCTTTCCCGGCTGCGCGATATCGAGGGCTTTGCCAAGGTGCATCTCTCGACCGAAGATATCGTCCGCCATCGCATCGTTCAGGATATCGTCCGCGCCTATGAGGAGAGCTCGAAAAAGAAACGCTGAGAAATTCCTAAGGCCGCGACCGTTGGTCGCGGCTTTAGAATCAATCAAGCGAGCATTCCCATCCCATGGCTAACATTCCTCAAAAACGGACCCGACTGCAACGTGTTGCTGTCGTTGAGTTACCGCCCGGTTTTTGGGGTAATTTGTGGGATCAACTCCAGCGCGGGGCCGTGTTGCTGCGACTGGCCATCTGCGCCTTGGCCGCGATTCTGATGTTGATCTTCACCCGCGGCTGGGATCCCCCCTTCCGCTATCGTCTCAACGAAGTTCCCGAGCGCAATATCGTGGCCAGCGTTGATTTTGAACAGCCCGACCAAGCGGCTACCGCAGATGCGCGGAAGTTGGCGCGCAGCCTCACCGTGGCGGTTTACGATCAAGACCCCGCGCCGCTGGAGCAGCTTCGCGCTCAGTTGCGTTTGGAGATTGGCAAGCTCTTGGCAGCGGAAACTTGGGAAGACGTTGATCCCGATCTTTGGAAGCAATTTCAACCACCACTCGCCGAAGGAACACCCGACCCCACCGACGCGGAACGCGCCGAGCAATTCAATCGCCTGAAAGAATCGCTCGCCACGGAAACAGCACTCGAAACTTTCGACACCAAGATGAGCGAGGCGATGGCCCCGCTCGAAGAATGGGGCCTCTTGGAGGAATTATCGAAAGACCACGACGGCAACCTCGAGAAAATCTTTGTCCGTACCCGCGAGGGCGAAGGCTTCTCCGCCGAGGCGGGTCGCGACGTGCCGGATGTACTCATCAAGAACGCCAGCGCTAAGCTGCAGCAATCGCTTAACGAAAAACTCACGTCGGTCGAGTTGGCTCAGCAGGTGTTTGCCTGGTTGCTCCCCCGGTTGAAGCCAACACTCAAGTTGAATCTGGTGGCCACGGACAAGGCCCAAGATGCCGCTGAGGCAGCCGTGGTCGAGGTGACCAAACCCTTCCGAGCAGGCGAAAACACACTCGCCAAGGGGGGCGTAGCGATTGATACCGACACGCGCAATCTCTTGAAGCTGGAACACGAGCAATATCTCGCCCAAAGGGGTGTGGGTGCGAAATTGCGGCGAGCGATGGCGATCCTGGGCATGTACGTGGCGCTTTATACGCTCTGCGGTTTTTACATCCAAGCTCGGGAACCGCGGGCCTTGCAAGACCTGTTTCGCTTTGTGTCGCTGGTTGCCCTGTTTTGCGTCACGGTGCTGCTCTCCGATTTGGTGAGCCATTATCTGTGGGGCACCGAAGTCATTCCGCTTTTGCTGTTGGGCATGACGGTTGCGGTGGCCTATCAGCAAGAAATGGCACTCATCCTGGCGGCGAGCGTGAACCTTGTGATTACCGTCGCGGTTGGCCTCGACATGCAACAATCGCTCGTCCTGCTCGCCACTGTCGCGGGAGCGATTCTCGTACTGAAAGAAGTTCGCACGCGTGGCAAGCTGCTTTCGGTAGGTATTGTCGCCGGAGCGGTAGCGCTCTTTACCACGGTCGGCGTCGGCACGCTCTACAGCCAACCGCACATGCAACTCTGGATCAATGGGCTTACGCTCGGTTTGTGGTCCGTGATCGCCGGTTCACTGATGACCGTGCTACTACCGGCGGTCGAACGCTTATTTGGTGTGCAAACCGATCTGAGCTTGATCGAGTTAGGCGACCCCGCGCATCCGCTGTTGCAGGAATTGATCCGCCGCGCGCCCGGCACCTACAACCACTCGATCACCGTGGCCTCGCTCGCCGAAGCCGCCGCCGATTCGATTGGTGCGCGTGGTTTACTAGTCCGCGTTGGCGCTTACTTCCACGACATCGGCAAGATGCTCAAGCCGGGTTACTTCATCGAGAATCAAAGCGCTGGACAAAATCGCCACGATTCGTTAGTCCCCGCGATGAGTACACTTGTCATCATCGCCCATGTGAAAGATGGTGCTGACCTTGCGCGGCAGAACAAGCTTCCGGAGTCGATCATCGACTTCATCCAACAGCACCACGGCACGACTCTCGTCGAATATTTTTATCGTCAAGCCAACGAGAAGCGCAACCAAGACCCCGACAGCGCCGAGGTCGACGAAAGTTCGTTCCGCTATCCGGGGCCGAAACCCCAATCCAAGGAGGCGGGCGTGCTGATGCTGGCCGATGCGGTCGAAAGCGCCAGCCGAGCACTCAAGGAACCTACGCCCTCGCGGATCGAGGGAATCGTCGAAGATTTAGCGATGAAGCGGCTCTTGGACGGGCAATTTGACGAAAGCGGGCTGACTTTGGAAGAAGTGCGCAAAGTCGGCGAAAGTTTGGTAAAATCGTTGACCGCCGTGTATCATGGCCGCGTGAAGTATCCCGAGCAAGAGACCGCGTAAGCGCATGGCTCGCGATTGTTCCCTCACCTTGTGAACAGAATGAACGAAAACTGTCCGCCCGATAGTTTCCCACCCGCCACTCCTGCCATGGACGGCGATTCGGACCCTGCGATGCAGGCTTACCGAATTCTCGTCGCCAACGAGCAAGCCACATTGGCCATCGACGAAGCGCGGCTTATCGCCGCCGCGCGCAGCATTCTGGCCGACAGCGAATATCCGGCTGGCGTGGTGAGCATCGCCGTTGTCGACGATCCCACGATTCACGCCCTCAATGTGCAATATTTGCAGCACGACTATCCGACCGACGTGCTGAGCTTTGTGCTGGAAGAAGCACAGCAGTGCGTCGAGGGCGAGCTAGTTGTGAGCGCTGATACCGCCGTGCGTGAAGCCAGCGAGGCTGGTTGGTCGCCACTCGATGAACTCTTGCTGTACGTGATTCATGGCACGCTGCATTTGATTGGTTACGACGACCATGAGCCGTCCGATCAGGTCGAGA
The DNA here is from genome assembly GCA_034439695.1 of Bythopirellula sp. Taxonomy (GTDB): domain Bacteria; phylum Planctomycetota; class Planctomycetia; order Pirellulales; family Lacipirellulaceae; genus Bythopirellula. Next base: position 13,335 of record JAWXAV010000147.1, read on the forward strand.
TGTACAGGGCCGAAGCCTACTACTTGCAAAAATTGGGAGTGCAAATCGCTGCCGATCAAACTCGCTGGCTAGCTGGGGTTGGCAAGGAGTCGCAATCGTGACGCTTTCGCAACTCATGTGGACCGGCATCGCCACGCTCGTGGCCGCGATTGTTGCCAACCTCGGCGCGCGTTCCTTGCGTGACTTTTCGCGGCACGATTTGGAAGAGATTTGCCGCCGACGTGGTAAGCCCGATCGTTTCTCGGAAATTCTCCAGGGACACGAGCGCGTGGGACTTGGCGCGGAAATTCTTACGGTGCTGCTCGCCGCGTTTGCTGTCGTCATCATCACCGCCTGGGTGGATAAACGCTGGGAACTGGCCGACGCCGAGGATTGGACCACGTTACTCGCCACGGGTTTCGCTTGCGGTTTCGCGTTGGTTGTCGGCATCGCGTGGATCAGCCGCGCAATCGCCCGAGTCTATTCGGAAGAATTTCTTTACCACACCTGGGCGATTTGGAAATTGCTCGCACTGATTGTCACTCCGCTCGCTTGGGGCGCTCATTTTTTGGACGTATTGTTCCATCGCATCGCCGGCCGTGTGCAGCATGATGAAGTCGAGGAACGGATCGAAGAAGAAATCCGCACGATTGTCAGTGAAGGCCACCGCGAGGGACTCCTCGAAGAAGAAGCCCGCGAAATGATTGAAGGGGTCATCGATCTCAGCGAAGCCGATGTTTCCGACATTATGACCCCCCGGACCGATATGCACATGCTTTCGGTCAACCTCGCCTGGGATAAAGTTATTGCCGCCGCGATCGACACGGGCCATACCCGCATCCCGATTTATGAAAAAAATCGCGACGACATCATCGGCATTCTCTACACGAAAGATCTCCTGCCCGAACTGGCCACCGGTGACGGCGGCTCGCGCACGCCGATTCGGGAACTGCTGCGCAAGCCGGTCTTCGTGCCCGAAACCAAGCCGCTCAACGATCTGTTGCGGATGTTCCAAAAAATGCGAACTCACATTGCCGTGGTGCTTGATGAATATGGCGGCGTGACGGGGCTCGTGACCATCGAGGACGTGCTCGAGGAAATCGTGGGCGAGATCGTCGACGAATACGATGAAGAAGTCGTCGAGGAAATCCACCAAATCGACGACAACACCTGCGAAGCGCTCGGCAAGACACGCATCGAGGAAATCAATGAACGCCTGGGGATCGCGCTCCCCGAAGACGGCGACTTCACCACCATCGGCGGGTTCGTCTTCTCCGAACTCGGCCGCGTTCCCCTCTCGGGCGAATCGCTCAACTGGCAAGAGCAGGTGCAAATCAAGGTGCTCGAAGCCTCGAAACGCCGCATCGAACGTGTCCGCATCCAGCGCCTAAGCGACGACCAACGCGAAAGCGCGTAAATCCCATCCAAGGCGAGCGTCCGGCGTAAGCCGGATGTTGTTCCCGCCGCAGATTGTAGGCCGGAACGAGTAACACGAGTTCCGGCAGCGCACCAGGAGAGCTGCAAAGTCAATCGGACCGCCAAGCACGCAAAGAATTATTTCACCACGAATCCGCACGAATAACACGAATGAAATTATTCGTGCGATTTGTATGATTCGTGGTTAAAAACTCTAACTTGGCGATCTTGGCGATTCAGATTTCTCGACTTTGCAGTTTCCTATTCGTCCTCGTGGGCATGTAGAGCATAGCGCGTGAATGGTATACTTAATTTGGCGATCCCCAAATTAGAGCCGGTTTCAAAATCAAGAGAGAGAACCGGACGCTAGCGCGTGGTGGCTGATTGAATCAGCCGCAGGGCGCTAGCCCCCGGTTTTTGAAACTGCCTCTAGTCACCTCACTTGAACTCCTGGGAATGGACATTGGCGATGAATGACCCAGTATTAAGCGAATTGCGTCGCGTACGTCACGAGATCTCTCGTGAGGTCGGAACAAATCTGGAAAGACTCGTTGAGCGGTACGCGCAATTGGAGTTCCGGTTCAGAAAACCTGCTTATACTCCTCAAAATCGACAAACAGAGGAATCTCAGGAAGTCGGCAAGTCGTCACCATGAGTTACATCTCAGCGGTAGTGGGCCGGAACGAGTCACGGCGCCTGGCACTGTTTGCCAGAAATGTGTGCCACGGGCTTGCCCGTGTCTTTTCTGGAGATGCTCTTGCGGTATCTCACTGAGCTCGTCTCATCAAATTCATGGAGTTGGTAACAAGAGTGAGTTTGAGTCCTCACGAAGTTGTATTGGTCCGGATGCCATGAAAGATACTGGCTTGCCAGTGGCACCCGGCATTTAAGGCTTGCTAGCATCCGCTAAATCCCGAGCGGCTAAATATCTCTTGACCGCTTTCCCCTTCGGCCTGTACGGTTCCGCGTCATTTGTCCTCCGGCTGCGCGCAGCGCTCGTGGCCGGGTTGCTGGATCTCACCAAAAATTGCGCACCATGCTCAGCAAAACCGCCAGAAAATTTGCGATGCTCTTGGCAGCGGCGACCTTCATTGTGGAGCCTTGCCTGATCCAGCCCTGCGCGAGCGTGGAATGGAATCCGCTGAATTGGCAGTTGCCCTCCTCCACGGCGGGCGATCCCCAGGAAGTCGGCACCAAAGCCTGGTGGAAGAAACACAAGAAGAAAGCGGAATTCGTGCCCGGCGAGGGTTTTCGTGTCGAGGGTTTTGCCGGCTACTTTGATCAAGAAGGTCGGCCAATCCAAGCCAAGGTCGCCAAGGTCGTGAAGCCCAAGGAAGGGGGCGGCCTGCTGCAAGATGCGAATCTAATCGAGACCGTCGACGAAGTGAAAACGCAGCTTGGCATGGGCCCCGACGCGGCAGCCGCTCGCGAAGCCTATGCGCGCGGGGAAGATCTCTTCCGACGAGGGGAATATGCCGCCGCCGCCGATGCCTTTGACGAAGCCGTCGACCGCGATCCCAATGCCGAGATCGAGCAAGACGCGCTCTTTTATTTGGCGGAGAGTTATTTCTTTGCGAATGAGTATTCCAAAGCCGTTTCCATGTACGGCGATTTGCTCGACAAATATCCGAACTCACAGCATCTCGACAAGGTCGTGCGGCGGCAGTTCGACATCGCCCGTTATTGGGAAAAATACCACGAATACGATCCCAATTGGGTGACCACGCCCAACTTTATTGACGACACGCGGCCCTGGTTCGACACGTTGGGCAACGCGATCAAGACCTACGAGAACATTCGGCTCAAGGATCCCACCGGCCCGCTCGCCGATGATGCGATTATGACGACGGCAAATTCCTATTTTCTGCGTGGTCGGTATAGCGACGCCGATTATCACTACCAGATCTTGCGCCAAGAGTATCCGCAAAGCGAACACCAGTTTGAAGCGCATCTGCTGGGTTTGCAGAGCAAAATTCGCAAGTATCAAGGCCCGAACTACGACGGCACGCCCCTCGAAGAAGCTAAAAAGCTCGTCAAGCAGATTAAGCAACAATTTGGTAGCGAGCTTTCCGTCGACGAACGCGAACGGCTCAACACACAACTGGCCCAGCTCAACGAAGCGCTGGCGGAGCGCGACTTCTCAATCGCCAAGTATTACGACGACACCAAACATTACGTGAGTGCCAAGTTTTATTACGCCAAGATTGCCCAGGAATATCCCACCTCGGAACTCGGTACCCAGGCCCGGGCGCGGTACGATCAAATCGTAGGCTTGCCTGACCATCCCGAAACGAAGGTGGGCTGGTTTCTGAATATGTTTCCCGAGAATGCCGAGCGGAAGACCTTGCAGCAGGTGCCGCTGTTGGCTCCCGAGAGCGAGATCGGCCTGGCATCTCGACCGCAAACCGAAGGTGGGCAAAGCGATGGCAGCACCATCTATCGCTAAGCTACTATTTTTGGGCGCGATGACGCTCGTTGGCTGTGCGTCGTATCGCATGGGGAGCGAATCGCTCTATGCCCCCGACGTGCAAACCGTGTACGTGCCGATGATCGAGTCGGATAGCTTTCGCCGCGATTTAGGCGAGCGACTCACCGAAGCGGTCGTCAAGGAAATCGAGCTGAAAACGCCGTTCAAAGTTGTTGGCACGCCCGAAGCCGACAGCATTCTTTCCGCCCGAATAGTGACCGACACGAAGCGGGTTGTCGTCGAGAACGCCAACGACGATCCAAGGGCGGTGGAAATGGGAATGTATGCCGAGATCACCTGGCTCAACCGCCGCCGCGAGCCGCTGCGCTTGCCGACGACTCTGGTGTTGCCACCGGAATTGCTGCCGATCAACCAAACCGCCGCGTTGATTCCCGAAGGGGGGCAATCGGTTGCCGTCTCGCAGCAGCAGGCGATTGAGCGGCTGGCACAGCAGATTGTTTCGACGATGGAAGAGCCTTGGTAGCCGCTTGCGGCTTAGCGACGGGCTCAGCGCGGAGCAAGCTCCGCGGCTAAATAATCCCGTGGTTACGTGTAATCTTCCATGTTGTTAAGCTCAAAGAATGCGATCTGCCGAGCCAACTTTGAATGAGCGCTTTCCCCGACGAGCATTACGTTGGCAATTGCCCACCCGTGAACTTTCGTTTGGACGGTTGCCGCTGTTGATGGGCATTGTCAACGTCACGCCCGACAGTTTTTCCGACGGGGGGAAGTTTTTCGATCCAGAGGTTGCCGTCGAACAGGCGTTGCAGTTGGTTGCCGACGGGGCGGATTTGCTTGACATTGGCGGCGAAAGCACACGGCCTTACGCGGAGCCGCTGAGTGCCGACGAAGAGTTGCGGCGAGTCATGCCGGTGATTGAGGCACTCGCGGCCCAAGTTGCCGTGCCGCTCTCGATTGACACGAGCAAGGCGGCGGTTGCGCGGGCAGCGCTTGAAGCGGGCGCGGAAATCATCAACGATGTTACCGGTCTCACCGCTGATCCCGAGATGCTCGCCTTGGCGGCAGAATCAGGCGCGGGGGTTTGTGCAATGCACATGCAAGGCACGCCTCAAACGATGCAAGACGACCCCAGGTACGGCAACGTCGTCGAGGAAATCAGCGAATATCTGGCCGCCCGACGAAATGCTTTGGTCGCGGCGGGAATCGCGCCGGAACGGATTTGCCTCGACCCCGGCATCGGGTTTGGCAAAACCCACGAGCACAATCTCACGCTCATGGCGAACTGCTGGCGGTTCCATGAACTCGGCTGCCCGTTGCTGGTAGGGCATTCTCGCAAGGGTTTTTTGGCCAAGTTGATCGGCGACCCCGAGCGAGACCGCACCTCCGCGACGGTAGGGAGCGCGCTGTCGCTCGCCCGGCAGGGTGTCCAAGTGGTTCGCGTTCACGACGTACGACCTGTCCGCGAAGCGCTACTGGCATTCGCCGCTACGGGGGGCATTGACGGGGAGGCAGGGGAGCTAGCAACCCCCTAGCCCCCGGCGCAAGCCGTGGGGAAATCTTACCTTGATCACCCCCTCGGCTTGCGCCGGGGGCTAATGGGCTTTCATCCATCGACGTTGACCCAAGTTGATCCTTGAACGATACTTAGGGAGATAAATTCCGCTAATTGGCCACAACTAACCAGCCCCGTTCCGCATGGCTACCATCGAACAATCACCCGCCGTGACCGCTGATCTTGCCGATTATTGCACCCAAGTTGCGCGGCGAGCAAAGCAAGCCTCGGCCAAGCTGGCGCAGCTTTCGGGCGAAATCAAAATCGCCTGGTTGCGACGTTCTGCAGAGCTACTGCGCGAGAACAGCGACACAATCGAAGAAGCCAACGGACATGATTTGGCCGCCGCCCCGAGTTACGGCCTGACGGCTGCCGAGATCGACCGGTTGCGTCTCACGCCCGAACGGATTGAGGGAATCGCCGCAGCGCTCGATGAAGTTGCGATGCTCCCTGATCCGATTGGCGAGGTGATGCACTCGACCGTGCGTCCCAATGGACTCGTGATCAACAAGGTCCGTGTGCCGCTGGGGGTGGTGTTCTTTATTTACGAATCGCGGCCCAACGTGACCGCTGATGCGGCGGCGATTTGCGTGAAGGGTGGCAACGCGGTCATTTTGCGGGGCGGCAAGGAAGCCCTGTACTCCAGCCAAGCGATCGTCGATCTCATGCAAGTAGCGGCTCGCGAAACAGGTGTGCCGCTCGATGCCGTGCAATTGGTGGAAACGGCCGACCGCGCGGCCGTGGGACATTTTCTGCAACTTCCCGAATACATCGACGTGGCGATTCCCCGCGGCGGCGAAGGCTTGATTCGCCGCGTCGTGGCCGAAGCGCGGATGCCAGTCATCAAGCATTTTCACGGCAATTGCCATGTGTATGTCGATGCGTCGGCTGACTTGGCGATGGCGGTCGAGATTTTGATCAACTCGAAGTGCCATCGATTGGGCGTTTGCAACGCCGCAGAGTCGCTCCTTGTCCATGCCGACATTGCGGGGGAGTTCCTGCCGCTGGCCGCTACCGCGCTCGCAAAGCACAAGGTCGAAATTCGCGGCGACGAGCAGACCTGCGAACTTGTAGATGTTGCCGTTCCCGCAACCGAGGAAGATTACGGCACCGAGTATTTGGCGGCGATCATTTCGGCTTGCGTCGTAGGTTCCGTTGACGCAGCCATTGCCCACATCAATCGTTATGGTTCTGGCCACACAGACACCATCGTGACGAACGATTTGCAAGCCGCCCAGAAGTTCACCGCCGAAGTCGATAGCGCTGCCGTGATGGTCAACGCGAGCACTCGCTTCAACGACGGCGGCGAGTTCGGCTTGGGCGCGGAAATCGGCATTAGCACCGACAAATTCCACGCCCGTGGACCTTGTGGAATCGAAGAACTGACCAGTTACAAGTACGTGGTCTACGGACAGGGACAAGTCAGAAAGTAATCACAACACATCACGCGCAACGGAGTGCGACATGGGTGGCGATGTCTTAAGTCAAGCAGAAGTTGAAAACCTGCTCAGCGCCTTGGAGGCCGAGACGGAAGAGTTGCAGCCTGCCTCTGCCATGACGGCGTTCCGCCCGAAAGAGAAGGTCACCGTTTACGACTTTAAGCGTCCCGAGCGTGTCGGCAAGGAACAAATGCGGGCCCTGCAAACGATGCACGAGGGCTTTGGCCGCAATTTCGGCGCGGCGCTGTCAGCGATGCTCCGCAACATCGTCGAAGTGAAGCTCACCAGCGTGGACCAACTCACATATAGCGAGTTTGTGTTCAGCCTCGAGAATCCAACGTGCTTTAATCTGATCAACGCGCCACCGCTCGAAGGGCAGCTTATTCTCGACATTAATCCATCGATTCTGTTTCCGATCATCGATCGCTTGCTTGGGGGCAGCACCATGTCGGCCTCCACGGTGCGGCGTCCGCTCACTGAGATCGAATTGCGGCTCGTGTCGCGGATCACCGGGTTGTTCCTGGCGGAAATGGAGCACACCTGGGAAAACGTGCTCAAATTCGAGTTGGCCGTTGACCGCGTGGAGAGCAATCCCCAACTCGTGCAAATCATTCCCGCCAACGAAGTGGTTGTTTTGATCAGCTTCGAGCTGACAGTCGGCGAGACGCGCGGAATGGCGAATCTTTGCATCCCGTTCAATTCCATCGAGCGGATTAGTCACAAACTCAGTTCCAATAGCTGGGTCAGTTACAGTAGACGTCCTCCCACCGCCGAGTCGATACAAATGCTCAGCGACCGCATTGCCGATGCCCCCGTCGAGGTGGTGGTAGAACTTGCCGAAACGACAATCTCGACGGCGGACTTGATCAACTTGCGAGTCGGGGACATCATCGCCACCGAGAAAGACGTGGCTGAGGCTCTCCTGGTGTCCGTGGAAGGAAAACCCAAGTATTTTGCCAAGCCGGGACAGTACAAGGGCCGCAAAGCGATCGAAGTGTTGGGGCTGTGCGAAGAGCACCATGTGAAATACGCCGCGAAAAACGCACCCTCCCCAACTAAAACCGCAGGCTGAGTTTGGTCCAAGTCGACGCGAGTCATCAAGAATCTGGTCGCCGATCAATTGACACGGACATAGCTGCGCGGAAAGAATGGAAATAGGCGGGCGATATCTTTTTCTTATCTTATCATTGATTTGCATCTGTGATTTCTGGCGAGCCTTGCCGGATTGCGGTCCAGTTCGCCAATTGGAACAGTGAAGAGCGGAACCGAGAAGAGAGCCAGGACTCTCGCGCGTTTGTGCATCATGAGATGGACACCGTGGATTGTCTTGTTGTTTGGTCTCAAGGAAGTTGTTGATCACCACCTTGCTACCAGATTCGTTGTGAATCGGTAGGCAGGGTTGCCAATAGCTACGCTCGCAGGAGAATGCCGTTGCATCTGCGCGAGTTTGTGAGGAGACACGGTCATGGGGATCTCGGTCGTTTGTCCCAATGGGCATGAATTCAAGGTGAAGGACAAGTACGCCGGCAAAAAAGGCGTTTGCCCTTTCTGCCCCGGACAGGTAGTCGTCCGCGTCCCCGATGCCACTTCGTCCACGGAACTCACCACCGCTGCCTTAAGAGCGGTCCGACTGGAACATGGCGGTTCGCCAAGCGGGTCATCGGTCTTCGATGAACCCGAGGAGGCCTCGGCCGGGACCAGCGGCAGCATGTTGAGCGGGTCGGTAATTCGGCATAACGTGAAATGCCCCTGCGGCGAACGTGTGCCGATGTGGTTCGCCAAGTGTCCCAAGTGCGGCAAGTTCATGCAGCAGTAGCGAGCCCCCACGGCTTGCGCCGGGGGCTACTTGCAGAGATCGCCTCGCATTCTATAATATACGCATGAACACTATTTCGTGCTGTGTAAAAAAAATAGCCCCGAGCGCAAGCTCGTGGGTTTTAGCGTGAGGGTTATCAATGCCCGTTTATTTCTTCACGTATCATTCCTATCAGAGTTGGCTCCCTGACAATCGTCGCGGTTATGTCGAAAAAGGGGCGGGGATTCAGCCAACGAATATCATGTTGGCTAACGAATATCGAACTGCCGCCAAGCATCCACCGTTTGTGTTCGACGCTTTCACACAATACCATCTCATTTTGAAAGCCCAGGCAGTTTGCCTGGGAGATAGTTATCGCTTACACGGTGCTGTAACTGAGTCCACCCATTTACATATGATCGTAAGTTGGGGTGATGAGTTGCTGTCATACCGCAAAGTTCGGGGCCGCATTAAGAACCTGTTGTCGCTCGATCTATCACGGCGAGCTGGCGTTACTGGTCGCCCCTGGTTTTCCACGGGCAGTAGTCGTAAACGAGTGAAGGATCTGATACATCTGTGCTATTTGCTCGACAAGTATCTGCCCGATCACTCAGGAGCTGGTTGGTACGAAGATCGCGATTGGGTGAATCTACCACCAAAATTGACGACGCACTAACCCATCGGCTTGCGCCGAGGGCTATTCTGAAATAGCCCCGAGCGCAAGCTCGCGGGGTCTTGAGCGAGGTGGTTCGCGCGAACTCAACAGCGCAAGCCCTGCTTCGTAGAGCATCATTGCTGCGAGGAGCATCAGCACGATGCCGATCCAGCCCAGGACGTCGCTCGAGAGTTGCCAATTGCCGTCGGAGTCGCGGAACTTGGAAAGGGTCATCACCGCGAGTGCCCAGATGCTCATGATGTACATCACGACCGTGGGAATCCCTGTGACGATCCATACCCACCACGCCCCGCGTGTGCGCCAGAGCCAAACGGTCACTCCCAAGAGCGTGAGCGCGGCCAGCAGTTGATTGCTCGCCCCGAACAAATCCCAGAAGACCCGCCACACGGGCACGTTGGGATCGCTGTGACCCAACAGAAAAAACAGCGGCGTGCCGGCGGTCAGAATCGTGCCGAGTGCGCGGCCGCCTTTGCCGTGCCAGCCGGTGAGTTCCTGCAAAATGTAACGACCCAGCCGCGTGCAAACGTCGAGGGTATCGTAAACGAACGTGGTGAACGCCATCAGCGCGAAGGTGATGCCCACCTGTGCGGGCAGGTTGAGCACTTCCAGAAATTTGCCGATGCCTTGCGCGAAGACTTGGTTCGGCGCGCCATTGAGTTGCGGTGATCCGGCGGCGAACATCATTACGCAGCAGAGCGAAATGATCGCGACCATCGCTTCCAAGAGCATCGTGCCATAGCCCACGACCACGGCGTCGGTTTCGACGCGCAATTGCTTTGAGGTAGTCCCCGAGGCAATCAGCGAGTGAAATCCCGAGCAGGCCCCGCAGGCGATGGTGATGAACAAGAGCGGAAACAAACTCGCCGAGCTGCCATCGGCGCGGGTCACTTCCCACCCACGGAACATCGGATACTCGACCGTGCCGCCACCGAAGGCCAAACCAATTCCTCCCGCCGCGAGTGCCGCATAAAGGAACCAACCACCCAGTTGTCCCCGCGGTTGTAAGAGCAGCCAAACGGGCAGCACGCCCGCTACCAAGCAGTACGCCAGCAGCAGCACGTCCCAAGTCTTGCGAGTTCCCACGTCGTCGAAGCCCGTCAGCGCGGCCAAATCAAACGGTATGTATGGTCCGACCACAATCGCCCCTGCCACGAGCGGCAGAAAAATCCCGAGAGCCCAGCGTTGCGACAAACCGCCGTAGCGCATGGCGAGTCCCATCACGAGCGTGAGCAGCAAATAGATCAGCGAAGAACTGGCAATCGCCGCGCCGCCGACCCCGCCAGTGGCTGCCGTCGCCGCGCCGACGAACGAGGCCGCCGTCACGTCGGTAAACGCCACGATGATGTACACCAGTGCGATCCAAATAAACGACAGAAACAACAAATACGACCGCCGCGACATATGCTCACGAACCACCTCCGCAATCGAGCGGGCTTTGTGCCGAATCGAAGCGACTAAGGCTGTAAAGTCGTGGACACCGCCCACAAAGATCGAACCGACAAGTATCCACAGCAGCGCGGGTAACCAACCAAAGGTCAGCCCCGCCAAAATCGGTCCGACAATAGGCCCTGCGGCCGCAATCGCCGAAAAGTGCTGTGGCAAGAGGGCCGAAGGTGTCAGGGGTTCGAAGTCTAAACCGTCGCGCATTTCCACCGCGGGTGTCTTGGTTTTGGGATCAAGTTGCAAGAGCCGCCCGAGCACTCGGCCATAGGTGACATAGGCCACCGCCAACACAATTGCCGAGGGGAGTACAATGTAGAGCAGATTCATGGAAGAGCTTTCCGAACGCGAGAGTTCAGCGGCGAGCGAATTGTCGCCACTTTATATCATATCCCGTCGGGCAGAAACGCCACAAATTCTTCTTGGTTTACGGTTTTTGGCCGCTGGCCTATAATCTGCGCTGCCCAGGGAGTGGAACCCAAATTCATGGCTTGAAGTCGAGGAGATTACTTTGTCGGAACATGTTGTCATCGTAGGGAGCGGACCGGCTGGTTGGTCGGCCGCCATTTATGCCGCGCGGGCGGAACTCAAGCCGCTGCTGTTTGAGGGAGCGATCACCGAGGAGAATCGCATGGCCGGCACGCTGCCTCTGGGGCAGCTTGCGCTCACGACCGAGGTCGAGAACTACGCTGGTTTTCCGTCCGGCAACTTGCAACCGTTTATGGAGACGGCGATTGATCCGGAGCGATTGCAGTACATGAATCTCCACGAAGGCAAGCACGCGGTGACCGGGCCGGAGTTGATGGAGTTGATGCGTCAGCAGGCGCTCAATTTTGGCACGCGGATCGTGACCGATGACGTAGTCGAGGTTGATCTCGGGCGTCAGCCGTTTGTCGTGAAGACTCGTGAAGGCAAGACGCACGAAACCCACGCTCTGATTGTTGCCACGGGCGCAAAGGCCAACTATCTGGGCTTGCCGTCGGAGGATGCGTATAAAAACCGGGGCGTGAGCGCGTGTGCCGTCTGCGACGGAGCATTGCCGCGATTCCGCAATAAGCCGATGATCGTCGTCGGCGGCGGCGACTCGGCCGTCGAGGAAGCGACGTTTCTCACCAAGTATGCCTCGATGGTCCACATGGTCCACCGCCGCGACAAACTCCGCGCGAGCATGATTATGCAGGAACGTGCGCTCAACAATCCCAAAATTAAAATGGAATGGAACAGCACGCTCGAAGAGGTGCTCGGCAACGACAAGGATGGAGTGAGCGGCGTACGACTGGGCAGCACCAACGGCAGCCAGTCCCGCGAACTGCCTGCGAGCGGCGTGTTTCTTGCAATTGGTCATACGCCGAACACGACGTTCTTGAAGGGTCAACTGGCGCTCACGGAGAAGCAATACATCAGGTGGACACAGCCTTTCCGCACTAATACGAGCGTTGAGGGCGTATTCGCCGCCGGGGACGTGGCCGACGACTACTACAAGCAAGCGATCACCTCCGCGGGCACCGGCTGCATGGCGGCGCTCGATGCCGAACGTTGGTTGGCGGCGAAGGGTCTATGACAATCCATGGAACCACCACAAAACCCCGTTGGTGAATTTGTCAAAGAGGAAAGCTGTGATTCCACGCGAGTCGCCGAATTGATCGCTCAGATCGAGTCGGCTCCAGCGGCACTGCGAAAGGCTGTCGCGGGTTTGTCCGACCCCCAGCTCGACACGAAATATCGTAATTGGTCGATTCGACAAATCGTACATCACCTGGCGGATAGTCACATCAATAGCTATATCCGCTTCAAGTGGGCTTTGACTGAAGATTTGCCAACGATCAAAGCCTATTTTGAGGACCGTTGGGTTGCACTTGAGGATTCACGAACCGGTGCGATTGACGAACCGTTGGCGTTGTTCGACGCGATTCATGCCCGCTGGGTGCAATTACTCAGGACAATGACTATGGCAGATTTCGAGCGGTCGTTCATCCATCCTGAAACAGGTCAAACGGTCAGCCTCAAGAGTGCCTTGTGTTACTATCCTTGGCATAGTCGCCACCATACGGGCCAAATCGGCTGGCTCCGCGAGCAACATGGTTGGTAGCAAGTTATGTTGGGAAGGAAGGATCCATGAAAAAACTCTCAGTTCGTGAAGCCCGCGATGCAAAATCCGTCGGCCAGCAAGCGCTCTTGCAGGGTTGGGTGCGCACGCGCCGTGACAGCGGTGGGGGATTCAGCTTTCTGGAAATCAACGACGGCTCGTGCCTAAACAATATCCAGGTGATTGCCGACGGCACGTTAGCCAACTACGAGTCCGAGGTAAAGAAATTGGGTGCGGGGTCGAGTGTTTCCGTTCGTGGCGAGATCAAACCCTCGGGTGGGAAGGGGCAGGCCACCGAACTTTATGCCAGTGAAGTCACCGTCCACGGCTGGGCCGACCCCGACGAGTATCCGCTCCAAAAAAAGCGACACACGATGGAAAAGCTCCGCGAGTGGGCTCACCTGCGTCCGCGCACCAACACCTTCGGCGCGGTAATGCGGGTACGCAACCGCATTTGCCGTTCGATCCACGATTTCTTCCAAGAAGAAGGTTTCCTCTACATTCACACGCCGATCATCACGGCCAGCGATTGCGAAGGGGCTGGCGAAATGTTCCGCGTCACGACGCTTGATCCCGCCAATGTGCCCCGCAAGGCGGATGGGGCGGTGGACTTCGAGCAAGACTTTTTTGATCGCCCCGCGTATCTCACGGTCTCGGGGCAACTCGAAGGGGAAATCTATGCCACGGCCCTTGGCAAGATTTACACTTTTGGCCCCACGTTCCGCGCCGAGAATTCCAATACCTCGCGGCACCTCGCCGAGTTCTGGATGATCGAACCCGAAGCGGCGTTCTTTGAACTTGCTGACAACATGGCGCTCGCCGAGCGGTTTTTGAAACGGATTGTCAGCGACGTGCTCGCCGACTGCGATGAAGACATGCAGTTCTTTCACGAGCGGATCGACAACACGGTTCTGGAGAGCCTCCAAACCATCGTCAAGAAAGATTTTCAACGGCTCAGCTACACGCAGGCCATCGAGATACTCGAAAAGTCCGGTGAGAAGTTTGAATACCCGATTTCCTGGGGCACCGACCTGCAAGCCGAGCACGAACGGTTTATCACCGAAAAGCATGTGCAAGGGCCAGTGATCTTACACGACTATCCAGCAGCCATCAAACCGTTTTACATGAAGGTCAACGACGAAACCGCGGACGTGCCAGGTCGCACGGTGCGGGCGATGGACGTGCTCGTGCCGCGCGTGGGGGAAATCATCGGCGGCAGCCAGCGCGAAGATCGCCTGGATGTGCTGCTGGCCCGCATGGCCGAGCAGGGTCTCAATGCCGACGATTACTGGTGGTACATCGACCTACGCAAATACGGCACCGTCCCGCACTCGGGCTTTGGACTGGGGCTCGAACGCATGGTGCAAGCTGTCACGGGCATGGCCAATATCCGCGATGTGATTCCGTTTCCAAGAACGCCCGGCAGTGCGGAGTTTTAAGTAGAAGAGAAATTAACCACTAAGGCACGAAGGACACAAAGAAAAATACCTAGCTGTGATCGGAAAATCACATTAATTTGAAATTCAATGCTTTGTGACCTTCGTGTCTTTGTGGTTAAATTTCTTACGCCGCCCCGCTCACCCTGCGGGGATTGCGATACAGCACCTCCGCCAACAATTCCGGCGAGCCGCGAAAACCGCTGCGTTCGTGGTGCCACTTGTCATGTGTGGGCACCCAATCTTCTTCGAGTGGCCAAGGATCGAAGGGTTCGTAGCCAAGCGCTCTTGTGAGCTTTGACGAATTCATCGTCACATTCCCCGCCCGAGGTGGCATTGGTCCCGCTTCAATGCGTGGGCACCCCATCAGCAACTTGGGATCGTAACCGCCGACGCGGTTGATTACCTGCGCGATCTGATCGAGCGACAGTCGGCGTGGTGCCCCGGCATGGTAGAGGCCCGCGAGATCGTTCGCAAGTAAGGTTTCATACACGCTGTTGAGGCAATCGGTGTAAGTGGGCGTGCGGACTTCATCGAAATAGAGGGTGGCGGGACGTCCTTTGGCAAAGCGAGATTGAATCCAGTCGATGGCCCCCGCGTGGCCGTTGAAGCTGACGCCCATGGGCAGCGAAATTCGCAGTGTGCAAGCCTCGGGCATGCTTTCGAGGAGCAGTTGCTCCGCCGCGACCATGGTTGTGCCATAGACGGTGACCGGATCGGTGCGATCCGTTTCCGTGTAGCCGGGCCAATCGGCAGGCATGCCGTCCCGACCCGCGAACACCAGATCAATCGAAGTGTGCAACAGCCGTACTGGCCGTTCGACGACAATGGAGAGTAGCGTGATCATCCCCTCGACATTCGTTCGCCAGGCGAGCCGTGAATCGAGTTCACAAGATTTCAAGGCACAATTGCCGGCACAGTTAAGCACCGCGCGAAAGTTGTATTCATCAAACAAGCGTTCCAGCCCGGCGCGATCCTCGGCGTTGCAAGCCACGATTCCCGGCCCGGAGAGGGGCCAATTGTCCTCCTGGCGAATGCCGATCACATGGCCCGGATAACGCTGTTGAAAATAGTTGAGCGCATTGTAGCCCGCCACGCCGGCAATACCGGTGATTAACAAGGGCAGGGGGATTTCCGTGCTATTCGACATGCAGCGATTATACCGACAATTCGGCTGCTCGGCAGCAACCCAACGCCAGCCAATTAATCCCTACGAGCAGATTTTTCCATCCGCGGAATGAACTATGTTTCAAAGGTGAGATCCACATTTGACCATCGCGAGGAGCGATTGCGTGACAACTGATTCACCTCAAACCAACGCTCGGGCAAACAATGCGCCGGCTTGCGGGTTTCACTCCGAATGGCTGTGGCACGCTGTGCCCATTCTTGGCCTAGCGACGCTCACGTTTCTTGTGGGAATGATTGTCGCGATTCGCCAATCGCCCCCATTCCATAGCGTGCGCGATGCGTGGATTGCTTACTGTGCGCTGAGCGAACAACAGGGTCTGCTCGCCAACGAATGGCCGGCTCATTTATGGTGTCCCGCCGAGAGGAACCAGCGGGGTCTTGTGCAAAGCACACCGGCCGAGTCTTTCGGGGATTACACGCTCTATTCCTCGTCCGATGGTTGCCGCGCGACGCTGGTTGACCAACAAGGTCAGGAAGTACATCGCTGGGACGCACCGTTTCGCCAGGTGTTTCCGCAAGCCCAACACGCTCCCGGTTGGCTGCCTGATCAGTTCGTGCTGCTGCGATCCGCGATCCCCTTCCCTAATGGCGATTTGCTAGCCCTTTACGAAACAATTGCCAACACCCCGTCGGGGTGCGGTTTGGCTAAGCTCGACGTGCGGGGCCGGGTGCTGTGGACCTACGATGCTCACACGCACCACGACGTCTGTGTCGCCGAGGATGACCGCATTTTTGTGTTGACTCAACGCCTGCGCCGGACAAATAAAAACGACCCGCAATTGGAATCGCTCACGACCGTACCCTTAGTGGAAGATTGCGTGACGATCCTGTCGCCGGAGGGCAAAGAACTGCAATCTCTGTCGCTACTCGATGCCCTTGTTGAATCGCCGTTTTTCCGCCCGCTTTTGGTTCATGTCGACCGCTATGGTGATATCACGCACAACAACACTGTGAATATCGTCCCTGCGGAGTTCGCCGCCAAGCATCCTGGCGTTTCAGAAGGCGACCTCATGGTTTGTTTGCGCAACCTGAATGTCGTGGCCGTGGTGAATCCCGAAAGTAAAAAAATCGTGTGGGCCACCACGGGGCCTTGGAATCATCCCCACGAACCGCAGCCGCTCGTTAATGGCAACATACTTATCTTTGACAACTTGCTTGTGCAAGGCACGGCCCATGGTTCCGGCGTCGTCGAATTCGATCCCGCCAACCGCCAAACCGTTTGGACCTACGCGGGCGAACAGCGACTCCACAGCGATACTCGCGGCGCGGTGGAAAGTTTGCCCAACGGCAATGTGCTGATTACCGAGACTGACCGTGGCCGGATCGTGGAAGTCAGTCGCGCTGGCAAGATCGTGTGGGAATACCTCCACCCCGCGCGCGGCGGTGAGCACGAAGAATTGATCCCCGTGGTGTGCGGTGCCCGCCGTTATACGCGCGAACAGTTGCCATTCATCGAGTTACTCAATAAGAACACGGCTACCATTACGAGTAGAAAATAGCTGGTACGAACGACACTTTTCTTTTTCATCTTTTCGAGGACAAACGTCATGATGACAACTCTTCCCTTGCTGGCCTATATCGGTCCGGGTGGTGGTATCGCTTTGCTAGGGCCACTACTGGGTGTTGCGTGCGCTTTTGTTGGCGCACTCGGTTTGATTGCTTGTTGGCCAATACGTGCCGCGCTGAAGCGTGCTCGCGCGCGAAAAGCAGTGTAGTTGTTTGAGGACAATCCTTCGCATGGATTCGTTGTGCAACACCTGGGCTTTGTTGATCGGCAGCGTTGGTGGGCTGGCGTCGATGTTGGTTTATGCGCGGATTTCTCCGCAGGAAAAACTCAAATCTCTGAAAAGCCAGTCCATGGATTTGCAGCAAGCCATCACCGCCTATGACGGCGATTTTTCCGGGGCGATGGCACTCACCAAACAAAACCTCAGACTCACCTTTCAGCGTTTGGGTTGCGTGCTCTGGCCGTCAATCGTGGCCGGATTGCCGGTGCTGGCCGCACTATTTTTCGTAGAAGACAACTACATTCCTTTTTTCCTGGCGACCTTCGTGACCGCGCTGTTCTTGAAGTTCGCCTGCAAAATCGCATGACTTCCGCTAACCCACTCTCCGCGTTTCAAGTTCCGCTCGGCACGCATTTGCTGTCGGGGTTTGTGCATCGCTATCCACGCCTGGGGACCGCGCTCGGCAATCTCGAATCATTCACGCTGCGGGATGAGATGGAACAGATTCCCATCGACCGGCCGGTTTACGTCGCCGGTCTCGCACGTGCCGGCACGACGATTTTGCTGGAGATGTTATCCCGACATCCGGCGGTCGCCACGCATCAGTACCGCGACTTTCCTGGGCAGTTTGTGCCGACATGGTGGAATCGTGGGCGGCGTAAAACTGCTGACATCCCGCGCGAACGCGCTCATGGCGATGGCCTTGCCGTGACAGAGCAGAGTCCCGAGGCGATGGAAGAAACGCTCTGGATGGCGTTTTTTCGCGAATTGCATAATTCCGCTGCAAACAACGTGCTTGATACCGAATCCACGAATCCCGCCTTTGAAAGATTTTATCGCGATCACGTCCGCAAATTGCTCCTGACCCGCCAGCGCTCGCGCTACGTAGCCAAGGGGAATTATAACTTCACCCGTTTCGCGTATTTGCAGAAGCTGTTTCCCGCCGCCAAGTTCGTTGCCGTCATTCGCCACCCTCGGCATCACATCGCCTCGCTCATCAAGGAACAACGGTTGTTCTGCGCCGGTGAAAGGGAATTTCCGCGTGCGCTCGCTCACATGCAGCGCGTTGGCCATTTTGAGTTCGGCCTCGATCGCCGCGCCATTAATGTCGGCGACGGCGTTGCCGAGGAAGTGCAAGAGTTTTGGCAACGCGGCGAAGAAATCCGTGGCACGGCCCGCTATTGGGCCAGCCTCTACGGCTGGTTTGCCGACCAATTGGAGCGAGATTCCCTTCTCGCCGTAGCCACGCACGTGGTGCGTTACGAAGACCTCTGTGCCGATCCGCATTTTGCCAGCGAGTATTTGCTAAGCCACTGCGAACTCGACTTGTCACCCGCGGTTGCGGAGTTCGCTTGGCAAATCAAAGCACCGAGCTATTACAAACCAAACTTCTCTGATGCTGAAGAACAAATCATCGCCGAGGAAACGGGCGCGGTCGCCAAACGTTTTGGCTACGAACCTGCTTTAAGCCACAGCCAATCGCTGGCCGTTTAGACGCTCGACAAAAGCCGCGTAATCCGCCGGCGTGTCGATGCCCCGGGTCGGCTGGGCAATCTCGCCGATGAGAATGGTTTCGCCCTGTTCGAGAATGCGCAGTTGTTCGAGCTTCTCGATCTGTTCCGTGCGTCCCATGGGTAGGTTCGCAAACCGCAGTAGCAAGTCGCGACGATAGGCGTAAATGCCGATGTGCTGAAAGAATGTTGCCGGGGTTGCCGTCAGCAATGCTTCGTTCCATTCGCGCGGATGGGGAATCGGGCTCCGGCTGAAATACATCGCCCGTCCCGCGTTGTCGAACACCACTTTCACGCATGCGGGGTCTTCCAAGGCTTCGCGGCTGCGAATCGGGGTGGCGAGGGTTGCCATGCTCGCGGTGGGATTGTCGCGCAACAGCGCTGCCAGGCGGTCGATGGCCGCAGGATCGATTTCCGGCTCATCTCCTTGCAGGTTCACAATGATTTCAGCCATGGGAAGCGTCCGAGCCACCTCGGCGACGCGGTCGGTCCCACTGGGGCAGTCGGGGCTCGTCATCACCACCCGGGCACCAAATCGCCGGGCCTCGGTCGCGATTTCTTCATCGTCGGTCGCTATGATGATCGCGCCGGGAAGCGTTGCCCGGCAGGCCGCGTCGTAGGTGTGCTCCAGCACGGTTTTCCCAGTTTCGCGTAGCAGCATTTTGTTGTGGAGCCGCGTCGAACGCCGCCGGGCGGGGATCACCAACAAGCACTTTTCACTTCCGTTGGGACACGACATAGAATTCCTCCAAGTGCTGAGAATCACCGCTTATTAATATCGAAAAAGCGGCAGAGACTCCACGGCAATTGGGTGTAGGTCGTCCTGAGGACTGGTCGCTTAAGCGACCAGTCCAAGCAAGCTCCATCAGAATGACACGGACTTTTAGCCTAATCACCTCCCGTGGCCTGATTTCTCGCAAGATGTTAATTTAGTAGAGCCGGTTTCAAAAACACGAGAGAGAACCGGACGCTAGCGCGTGGCGGCTGATTTCATTAGCCGCAGGGCGCTAGCCCCCGGTTTTTGAAACTACCTTTAGTAGCAAGATCGCTGGCATGGTTGCTAGCAGTCAAACAATCGCTTAGATGGAAAGAAAACCGCATGTGTGGAATCGTTGGTTACGTGGGATTCGCGGATGCCAGTGAGTACTTGCTCGAAGGGCTTCGCCGCCTCGAATATCGCGGCTACGATAGCGCGGGCATTGCCACCCTCGAAGAAGGCGAAATTGCGGTCGACAAAGCGGCAGGTCGCGTCGACGAACTCGCCAAATTGCTCAAGCGGCATGAACACAAAGGCTCGATCGGCATTGGCCACACCCGCTGGGCAACCCATGGTCCCGCGACCGATGTGAATGCCCACCCGCACTTTGGCGGCGAGAGCGTGCTGGCGCTCGTGCATAATGGCGTCATCGAAAACTTCCGCGCGATCAAGGAGCGGCTCATCGAAAAGGGCTGCGAGTTCCAATCGGCCACCGACACGGAAGTCGTCGCACAACTGTTGGCGTACGAGCTCGACAAAGTTTCTGACACGGTGCTGGAAAGCGAAGACCCCTATGCTCCGCTGATTGCCGCGGTGCAAAAAACGCTCGCCAAATTGCGTGGCACGTATGGCTTGGCAATGGTCTTTCGCGATTGGCCTAATGTGATGGTCGCCGCAAGATTGGGGAGCCCGCTGGTGATCGGCGTGGGCGACGGTGAGAACTTCATCGCCAGCGATGGCTCACCCCTCGCTGGTCGCACGAACAAGATCGTGTACCTCGCGGACAACGAAATCGCGCTCGTCACCCGTGATGCCATCCGCGTGATTCATCGCGATTCGGGCGACGTGGTCCATGACGTGAAAGCGCTGGAAATCGATGCGTCCGAGGTCGAACTCAACGGCTTTCCCCACTACATGCTCAAGGAAATCTATGAGCAACCCGAGACTGTCCGCAACGCCATGCGGGGCCGGTTGGATAAAGACTCCGCAACGGCCGTGTTTGGCGGCTTGAATCTCACCCCGAATCAATTGCAGTCGGTCAAACGGTTTGTGCTTACCGCCTGTGGCACAAGTTGGCATTCCGCGCTCGTGGGCGAGTACATGATCGAAGCTCTGGCCCGCATTCCCGTCGAAGTAGAATACGCCAGCGAGCTGCGCTATCGCAACCCTCCCCTCGACAACCAAACGCTCTTTTTCGCCCTCACGCAAAGCGGTGAAACCATCGACACGCTGGCCGCGATGCGAGAGATGAAGCGCAAGGGCCACCCCACGATGTCGATTTGCAATGTCGTGGGGAGCAGCATCGCCCGCGAGGCCGACGGCGGTGTTTATTTGCACGCTGGCCAAGAAATCGGCGTCGCTTCCACCAAGGCCTTCACCGCGCAGTGCGTCGTACTCTCGCTCTTGGCCCTTTATTTTGGCCGGCTCCATCACCTCAGCTTTGAGAGTGGCTTGCGAATTATTGAAGAACTGGAGCAACTTCCCGGCCAAGTCGAGCGCGCGCTCGATACCAACGATGTGACCCGCCGAATTGCCGAAAAGTACGCCGACTGCAACAACTTTTTGTATCTGGGTCGGCAGTACAATTTCCCCACCGCGCTCGAAGGTGCTCTCAAGCTCAAGGAAATCAGCTACATCCACGCCGAGGGTTATCCCGCCGCCGAGATGAAGCATGGCCCGATCGCGCTTGTTGACGAGCACACCCCGAGCGTGTTCATCGTGCCGCAAGGAGCCGTGTACGACAAAGTGCTCGCCAACGTAGAAGAAATCAAAGCCCGTGGCGGACCGGTGATTGCAGTGGTCGACGACGACGATTCCCGCGTGGTCGAACTAGCCGACGACGTGATTTACATCCCGCCGGTCACGGAACTGTTGCAGCCAATCGTCGCCGCCGTGCCGCTACAACTCCTGGCCTATCACATGGCCATCGTGCGAGGATGTGACGTCGATAAGCCGAGAAATCTTGCCAAGAGCGTGACGGTGGAGTAGCGCGTTCGACGCATTGTGATGGTATAATTCACTAAATCACTTGTTGGCGAGGAGAATCATGCATACCAGACTGACCGAACTCACCTACAATGTACATTTGCAACCAGGGGAGCATTTTGCCATCCCTGAGGAAGCCGCTGAAATTCTTGGACCAGGAGACTGGACAGTTTCAATCAGGCCTGCGACTGACCTTTCTCCAAGAAACCATGCTGCTTTTTTGAATAGTTATGTCCCTGAAGACGAAGGTCTTTACGATGACTATTCAGCCCGGTGAAATCTGGATCGCCGATATTCCATTCACCGATGCAAGTGGAGCTAAGAAGCGACCAGTTCTCGTACTTTGGCTTGATGGTACGGATCTGGTTGCGGCCTCGGTGACTTCGGCTGCGCCGCGTAGTGCCACGGATGTTCCTCTCGCAGGCTGGCAGGCGTCGGGTTTGCGAGTTCCTTCAACCGTGCGATTGTCGCGACTTGATTGTCTCGAACAGTCGTTGATGATCGCCAGACTTGGGAAACTAACCCAATCGGACGCTGACAAGATCAAGGAAGTGTGGTTGAAGAAAATCCAACTTCAATTCTGAGTTTTTGATCACAGCGCCGCGTCGCGCCAGACGATTTCGCCGGGTTCGACCGTCCAGCCGATGCCGAAGTAGCCCCCTGCGCGAACGTCGGCATTGCCCTCGCTGAGACTCTTCGCGCCAAAGAGCAACAGATCTGGAAAATTCGTGCCGCTGACAAAGTAGGGCAACCGATCGGTTGCACGCATCCCGTTGATGCCCTTCCCACCCACGACGCCGACCACCGCGTTCTGACTGCCGCGACGGGGCAATACAAACACGCACGCCAAATCGTCACCTAGCTCCGGCCGGCGGTCGATCCAGACCCCTTCGCCGCGCACTTGTAAAGGCGACGTCGACAGCAACCGGGGCCAAGCCGCATTCGTGTCGGCGTTGCCGTAAAGCACGACATTGCGATCACGCTCCGCATCAGCGTCAAACGCGGTGTCGGCGACCACGTCCACCGAGCCATTGAGCCGCACGAGCATCGTCTCGGCATCGTAGCGTGCCTTGGCCAGAGCCCAGGCATTTTCAGCGAGAGTACCGCGCGTGCCATAAACCAAGATCGCGCGATTCTCGAAGGCGCTCCGCAGGCCACCGTATCGCTCGGGCCGTTTGAACGCACGGGGCAGGGTGGGCACCAATTGCCAACCCGCCTCGCTGCGGAGAAAGGTGAGCGGGTTGCCATCGACCGCGAATTCACCAATTGCCTCGCTATCGAGGGCGACTTCGACCA
Organism: Bythopirellula sp.; assembly: GCA_034439695.1. Classification (GTDB taxonomy): domain Bacteria; phylum Planctomycetota; class Planctomycetia; order Pirellulales; family Lacipirellulaceae; genus Bythopirellula. The sequence goes on from JAWXAV010000147.1 coordinate 36,266, forward strand.
CCGTATCGCTTTCCAAATGCGACACGTCAATCGAGAGTGCTTTCACATTCACTGTCAGCCCCAAAAACAGCTTGCGCTCGGGATCAAACTTGACCGCCGCGCGGCTCAAGAGTCCCTGCTCGGTCTGCGCGAGGATCGTGAGCCACTGGCTCGTGGCGTTCACGCCGGGATTGAAAGTCACACAATCCGCTTCTGTCACTTCGGCCCTTTTGGGTGACGCACGCTTTTCACAGAATCGCAACAATTCTTTCCAAGCTTGTTCGGAAGAGTCACCGCTTACCGCGCGCGATTCAAAATCCAAGTGAAACGCTTTGAACAATTGCACAAGCTCCTGCGTGCCTGGATTCGGTTGGTCTTCTTCGAGCAAAATGCCGCTGGTGACTGTGTTGCGTAGCAGCGGCGTGAGACGGTTCGACCAGGACACGCGCTCGAGCATTTCTTCAATCGGTGTGTCCACGTCGGGTTGTTCCTCGGCGGGATACTCGAGCCAAGGATCACGAGGAACAAGCGCCGCCCAGCGATCCGCCGCAATACCCCCCAAACGTAACACGCCATGCCCACCGGTTCCCGTTCCCCGCAGCCAGACCTTGCGAGGATCAAATTTCACATGTTTCGCCACATCATCAAGTGATTCCAGCACGTCTCGGCCTGACCAATCTTCCCAGTCGCAACCCTCGGCCCGGCGGCCACTGGGTGCCAAAAGATTGCCACCCTGCTCTGCTTCGCGCGAATCGAGTTGCTGCGCGGCTGTCTCGCCCTTGTCGTGTAGTGAGACCAACATGCCATTTTCAGTTTCACCCTCCCGCGTTGGCAACAACTCATAGGCTTGCACGCTGCCATCCAGCGCGCTGCGAAAAGTGCGCGTCTGCCGTCGCGTTGATTCGACGACTCTGAAATCCAGCGTTGTTGGTTTAGCAGCAGCCATGTTCTCGACGCTAATCGCCAATTCCACGCTGACGCTGCCCGGCGCGAGTTCTGCTTGATCCCATTGAGGAACGAGGGGAATCGCGACTTTTCGCACGCCGAGTGGCGGCACGGTATCGAGTTGCGCCGTCAATTCACCAGTTCCGGCGATCTGCGATTTTACCTGAGCGTTGGTCAGCGCTTGCTCGCGGCAATTTACCAGCAAGACCCCGAGCCATACCGGTTCGGTTTCACCACGCACGAGCGTTGGTAGGGTCACATCGCGGATGTCGAAGAACACATCCTGCAGCGGCTTCGAGAGCTTCACTTTCAACTTGCCCGCCGCAGCGTGAAACAACAGTTCGTTTTCACCTTGCTTCAAGAGAATCGGCAGCACGGTGCGACCCGTGAGATAAGGATCGCCGGCACGTGGTTCGCCGTTGACGAACACCATCGCATGTCCTGAAGCCTCCAGCAGCACCACTTGCTGTCTTGGCGAGTTGACTTGCGTAAAGGCATAACCACCACGCAGTGCCGCATCTTCCAGCCAACCATCGTCCTTGGCCTGCGCCTGGGACCAACTTACACTCTGGCCGTCATGCGTCGTGACAGCGTCTCCGACTTGGGGTGCCTGCCAATCTCCCTGGGCGAGCCGCGACTGCACCTGATCCACATGAATCGGCACCCGGCCATACCGCCCCACCCGCGGCAAGACGAGAAACTCGCGGAGCACCAACTCTTCGCCTGTAAACTGCTCAGCGGCTTGTGTCGGTATCGCGAGTACGAAAGCAACAAGCAAACAAGTCAGTCGAGAAAGTTGATGCCATGAGCAATTCATAAACCGTTTGTAACTATAAATGCCCTGAATTGACAGAGATGGTGTCTTAATAACTGGGAACGCGGCAGAACATGAATTCCCTTGGGCATAAAACTAAGCGTTGACCTGCTCGAGAATATCCTTCGGTAACACCGGCGTCGCCCCCGGTTGCGATGCTACATATGCTCCCACGCTGTTCGCCAGATTCACAATCTCTGGCAGCGGTTTTTCCAGCAGCAGCCCCACAATCAGCGCCGCGCAGCACGAATCGCCGGCTCCTACCGCATCGGCCTGTGGCTGGTGGGGATATCGCGGTACGTGGCCTTCGACCCGTTCATCGGCGGTAAACAGCACGGTCCCCAACTCCCCGCGCGTCAGGGCGACCAGCTTCAATTCAAACTCGCGCAGCAACTCGGCAGCCTGCTCGCCGATGGTCTTGGCAGACGATTTCATGCCCAAGAGTTCCCGCACTTTGGGAAGTTCATGTTCGTTGAATTTTGCCATGTTGGCCAACTGCAACGACGTCCGCAAAACTTCGCTCGAAAAATAGTTTTGCCGCAGGTTTACGTCGCAGACGCGGAGCGCCCTTGGAGCCGTGGTGAGAAACTGGCGAATCGTGTCGCGGCTCTGCTCCGACCGCTGGGCGAGCGTGCCAAAACAAACGGCGGAGCAACTCGCGGCTAACTCGGCCAGCTTGTCGGTCCATTCCAAATGATCCCATGCGACCCCCGACTTGATCTCATACCGTGTTTCGCCCGCGGGATCGATCTCCACCTCGACCGTGCTTGTTGGATACTTGGACGTGAGCGTCACATAGTCGGTGCTCATGCCGTGTGCGGAGAGTTCCGCGAGTAGTTGTCCGCCAAGTTTGTCCCGACCAACGCAACTCGCCACCACGCCCCGCCCACGCGCTCCGAGCAATTGATTCGCATGAACCGCCAAATTGACCGGCGCGCCGCCCAGCACGATCCGCTCCGGCGCGAAGCAATCAAACAGCGCCTCGCCCAAACCGACGACGGTGAGTGGCTCAAAGTTGAGAGGAGTGTCACTCAAGGCCGATCCCTACCAATTCTGTAAGGAGCAAGAAAACGTGAGCAGCGTAAGTTACGCCAGACTATCATAACGGCTGGCTCATCCTAGCCAACGGTGTATAATCAAGCACCCAGAGAACCCAGGAGTATTTCATGCCACGCATCGCCCGCACTGTTGGTTACTGCCTCGTTCTGTTGCTTACACTGTCAGCCCAGCTCCGTGCCATCGACTTCACCGACGATTCCCTCGCCGTCGTCAAAAAAAATATCAGCGATAAGAAGGCCGTGTTGGTGGATGTCCGTTCGCAGGACGAATGGGACAAAGGGCATATCGAGAACGCCATTTTGCTGCCGATCACCACCCTCGAAGAAGTGCCACCCGCAAAACTGGCCAAACTCCTGCCGAAAAAGAAGGTACTCTACACGCATTGCGTCATCGGCATGAGGGCCGAAGCGGCGGGTGAGATTCTCACAGAGCAGGGCTACACGGTCCGTGTGCTCAAGCCCGGCTACAAGGAGTTGATCGCAGCGGGGTTCAAGCAGGCCAAACAAGAAAAAGTAGTCCGGGAGGGACTTGAACCCCCGACCAAGGGATTATGAGTCCCCTGCTCTAACCAACTGAGCTACCGGACCTGGGACTGGCAAGCTGACCAGAATTTCCCAGTATTGCCGACGAAGCGGAGAATGGCAACACGCAAGCCAGCTAGGTTTCTACAGACCAAGTTTTCGAGCAGCGTCGCGCTGAAGGGCAGCATCAAGAATTTCCTGAGAGCAGTGGAAGGATGTTTGACCGAGCAGGCGAAGCATTTCCCGTAGGTCAAGCAAATTTTGCTCGGCAGCTAATTCAAGTACAGTGATAGTTCCCAAAGTGCGGAACCCGTGCGAATTGGCAACTCGGCGCCCCTTTCGTTCGTCAATCAGGATCGCGACGGCGTTAAGTTCCATTGCCAATGCTAGAGCCTCAGCTTCACCAAGATCTAACTTAGGATCAAGCTTAGCGGTAGGCGACGGAGTCGTAACATGCAACCAATCTGGTTTTGACTGGAGCCAATGTTTGATCCGGTCGGGGGTCCGTGAATGCTGTAATTCCCGCATCACTGCTGGCGGTACATAGACTTGAGCGAACAGATTGGGGAGCACATCGATTGCGTCGATGAGTATCAGGTAATTAAGAGGCGAGGTATCGGAAACGACGATCATCGGCCAAATAATTCCCGTGCCCTTCTTAGGTCTTCTTCCATTTCCTCAGGCGTCGGCAAATCAATTGTCACCTTATGCTTTTTGAGAAGAGCGTCGGTCTCGAAGCGATTGATATCCAGCGCGAGAGAAAGTTCGTAACGCGTGAGCTTCTCTTGCCGATAAAGCTCAATGAGCAGCGCCTCCTTGGCTTCTGCATCAAAGTCTGGATTATCCGCGCGCAGGCTTTGTTCGACGTCGGTGGGTAGCTGGATGGTTACTGCCATGGAAATCACCTAGAGGCGGTTTCAAAAACCGAAGGCTAGCGCCCTGCGGCTAATGAAATCAGCCGCCACGCGCTAGCGTCCGGTTCTCCTACAAGTCTACCACGCAGCGACCAAAAAGCTATTGGGCACCACAAACGGCTACCCCAGACGCTAGTCGTCATTCCGACCAGAATGAGCCTGGCTAAAACCTAGGACGCCCCGCCACCGGCCATTGCTTTCTTAATGAGCCCCACGATGGCCACAAGGATCGCGCCGCCCGCACCCGAGACGCCCGCATTGCCCAACAGGCCTCCCGCGCCGCCGGCACCCATGACAGACTCCAAGACGCCCATCCAATTGATGGCTTGCCCACCGGCGATGCCGCCGACGATGCCGATGATTGTTTGAGCCAAGCGGCTCAAGTCGATATTCTTGAGCAATGTGCCCGCGATGTTGCCCCCCGCACCACCACCGATCAACTGAATCAACAGAGGAATGAGTTGTTCCATGACGCGCCACCTTTTTGGAAGAGAACGGGGCTTGCCACCAAAGTAGTGGCGACATGCGCAGTCTAATCTGGCGATAGGGCTGTTTCCAAGAGAGATTTGGAAATTCCCACGAGTGAGGTGCGTTATCGTCATTCCGAGGGGAGTTCCGCTTTTGGTCATTCTGAACGGAGCTCCGCGACGGGAAGAATCTAGGTTCAACCTTAACACCGCCTCAATGCGGGATATGGTGCTGCCAACCAGATCCCTCGGTCGGCAAGCCTCTCTCAGGATGCACGAACCTTACAACTCGCCACTAACAACTAACAACTAACCACCCGTTACTCCTCATCCCCCTTCAACTTTGCCAACACGCTGTAATCTTCGAGCGTGGTCGTATCGCCGACCGTTTCCTTGCCTGCCGCGATGTCTTTGAGAAGCCTGCGCATGATTTTCCCACTGCGGGTTTTGGGCAAACTGCCGGTGAAGCGGATGTCGTCCGGCTGCGCGAGTGCTCCGATTTCCTTGCGAACGTGTTGCTTGAGCGAGGCGCGCAACTCCTCGCTCGGCTCGGCATTTTTGAGTGTGACGAACACCGCGATCGCTTCCCCTTTAAGCTCATCAGGTCTTCCCACCGCCGCCGCCTCGGCCACATTGGGGTGCGACACAAGCGCGCTTTCGATTTCAATTGTGCTCAGCCGATGACCCGACACATTGAGCACGTCGTCGATGCGGCCCATGATCCAGTAGTAGCCGTCATCGTCGCAGCGGGCATTGTCACCGGCGAGATACTTGCCTTTGACCTTGCTCCAGTAAACTTCTTGGTAACGCTCATCATCGCCCCAAATCCCGCGGAGCATCCCCGGCCAGGGATGCGCGATCGTGAGCCAGCCCCCTTGATTCACCCCCACTGGTTTTCCTGACTCATCGACGATCTCTGGAATGATCCCCGGCAGCGGCTTGGTACAACTTCCCGGCTTGGTGGCAATCGCCCCCGGCAGCGGGCTCATCATGATCCCGCCGGTCTCGGTCTGCCACCAGGTATCGACAATCGGGCAGCGCTCGCCGCCGATCATACGGTGATACCACATCCACGCCTCGGGATTGATCCCCTCGCCGACCGTGCCCAACAGTCGCAGGCTGCTGAGGTCGTGCTTGGTGACATGCTGATCGCCCCACTTGATGAAAGCACGGATCGCTGTGGGGGCGGTATAGAAAATCGTGACCTTGTACTTTTCGATGATCTGCCAGAAACGACTTTCATCCGGCGCATTGGGTGCCCCTTCGTACATCACGCAGGTCGCCCCCGCGGAGAGCGGCCCGTACACGATGTAGCTATGTCCCGTGACCCAGCCGCAGTCGGCGGTACACCAATAAATGTCGTCGTCCCTGTGATCGAACACCCATTCAAACGTTTTCTTCGCGAACAGATTGTAGCCGGCGGTCGTGTGCTTAATGCCCTTGGGTTTGCCGGTCGAACCACTCGTATACAAGATGAACATCGGCGCTTCGCTCTCCAGCGGCGTGGCGGGGCAATCAGCCGAGGCCTGCGCCATCAACTCGTGCCACCAATGATCGCGGCCTTTCTCCATGTGGATCGCTTCGTTCACACGGTCGAGCACGATGCAATGCTTGACGGTGGGCGATTTGGCGAGCGCTTCGTCGACCGTTTGCTTGAGCGGCAACGCTTTGCCCCGTCGCCAACCGGCGTCGGCAGTGATTTGCAGCTTCGCCTGTGCGTCATTATTGCGGTCGGCAATCGCCTCAGCCGAAAAGCCCGCGAAGATCACCGAATGGATCGCCCCAATCCGCGCGCAAGCCAGCATCGCGATCACCAACTCGGGCACCATCGGCATGTAGATCGAAACCACATCGCCCTGGCCGATGCCCAGCGATTTCAAGCAGTTGGCAAACTTGCACACCTCGCGATGCAAGTCAGTGTACGAAAGCTTGCGCTCGTCGCCGGGTTCCCCCTCCCAGAGTATCGCGGTACGGTCGCCACGTCCCGCGGCAATGTGCTTGTCGAGAGCATTATACGAAACATTCGTCGTGCCTCCGACAAACCACTCAGCATACGGCTCATTCCATTTCAGCCCCTCGCGAAACGGCGTGAACCAATGCAGTTCATCACGAGCTAGGTCCGACCAGAACTTCACGGGGTCGGCTTTCGCCCGGTTCCAGATTTGCTCATACTCGGCCAGCGATTTGATCCGCGCCTTGGCCGAAAACTCCGCGCTCGGCGGAAACAGCCGCGTTTCGTGCATGACGGTATCAATCTGTCCGCTCGCGGCTGAGGGCATCGAGGAGTCTCCTGGCCTGAAAAGTATCGATAAGTTGGGGAAATAAGAACTCTCGATTCTACAGATTTGAAAGGCGATTTCCAGGCGTTAACTCATCGCTTGCGGTTTCGCGGCAAGGGATGGAAACATAGATTATCACTAATCGGCACTAATTCTCATTAGAGAGAATGAGCATTTATTAGTGTTCCAAGAGTCCCTCCCTCACCAGTTGCAGTTCCTCGACCGGCCAACTAGAATCAGCAATCGTGGGACAGGCAAGTCCCTCTATTTCCATTCGACCAGTGCTAGGCGGGAAAGAAGCGTTGGCCAAGATGACCAGCCAATCGAAGCCTGATTCCGCGCACTGCGTGTTCGTTCAACTCCTGGATTCCTCCCAAGGTCGGCCGATCCAGGTTTGGCATTTTGCCGATCAGACGACCATTACCATTGGTCGCGCCGAAGACAGCGACATCGCGATTATCGACCAGCAAGTCTCGCGGCTCCATGCCAAGCTCGTTTGGCAGGAAGGCACTTGGCATCTCATTTCCCTGGGTCGCAATGGCACGACGGTCAATGACCGCCTGGTTTCCGAAGTGGAACTGTCCGACCAGGCGATTTTTCGTTTGGGTGCCGATGGCCCCATGCTTAAATTTCGTTTGACCAAAGCCGAAACCGGACGCACCGAGACCGTGACTAATTTCGACCCCAGCATGATCGCCATGCTGGCCATCGATGAAGAGCGCAAACTGGAAGAAGTCCAACAGATTGCCGACAATGCGTTATTCAAGGATTTGCTGGAAAAGACGCAAGAATTCAAAGCCCGTCGAGAGAAGCCCGTTGGGGAGTAAAATTTTTCCCTGACGCATTTCATTTTTGCCATGCCAATGCTCTTGAGGATTTCCCATTGCCAAAAATTGTTTCCACACACTCCTTTCGCGGTGGCACAGGCAAGTCCAACACGACCGCCAATCTTGCCGTGTTGGTAGCTCGAGCCGGCAACCGCGTGGGGGTCATAGACACCGATATTCAATCCCCCGGAATCCATGTTATTTTTCAACTCGCCGAGTCGCGGATCACGCGTGCGCTCAACGACTATCTCTGGGGACATTGCACAATCGAAGAAACCGCTTACGATGTCACCGCCACTTCGATTGGCACCGTGGATGAAAATGCCGATCGGCCCCGCATTTTTCTGATTCCCTCCAGCATTAAGACGGGTGAAATCAGCAAGATCCTCCGCGATGGGTACGACGTCGGCAAACTCAACGACGGCTTTCAAAACCTGCTGTCCGACCTGCATTTGGATTACCTGTTCATCGACACGCATCCCGGCGTCAACGAAGAGACCCTGCTCTCGATCGCGATTTCTGATGTGTTGCTCTTGGTCATGCGACCTGATAGCCAAGATTTTCAGGGCACTGCGGTGACGGCGGAATTGGCACGACGGCTGGGGATTCCCGAAATGCTGATGGTGGTCAATAAGGTTCCTCCCGGCATGGATACCGTGCAGTTGCGTGAAAAAGTGGAAAGTAGCTATCAGGCGGAAGTCGCGGCCCTGCTGCCCATGAATTATGAGATAGTCCGCTTGGCCAGCAGCGGCATTTTTGTCAATCGTTATCCCGACCACCCCATGACCCTCGCGCTTCAACAAGTCGCCGCCCGCATCATGGCCTAACGCTTTGCTCCCAAGCCCGAGACACACACCCACTCCGAGAAGAGTATGTCCACCAACGAATTCGACGACCCGATTGAGGGCTTGATCGGCAATTTGAAATCCTCCGTCGCCCCGTTTCGTAAGACCTTGCAAGAGATTCACGCCAAGTACCGTGATGTCGACGAAGGCAAGGTGGCTGATTACATTCCAGAACTCGCGCTCGCGGATCGCAAATGGTTCGGCATTAGCGTCGCCACCGTCAATGGCGACGTTTTTGAGTTCGGCGACAGTCAACAGCTTTTTAGCATTCAGTCGGTGTCCAAGCCGTTCGTGTTTGGCAAGGCGCTCGAAGACCACGGTCGGGAAGAGGTTCTCAAGAAAGTGGGCGTCGAACCCACCGGCGAGGCCTTTAATTCCGTTGTGCTCGACGAAGCCTCGAATCGGCCATTCAATCCGCTGGTGAATGCCGGCGCGATTGCCACGACCGATCTTGTGGGGGGTAAAGACTTTGCCGATCGCATCAAACGCATTTTGGGCATGTTTAGCACTTACGCGGGACGTGATCTGCACATCGACAATTCCGTGTTCATGTCCGAGCGAACAACGGGCCATCGGAATCGCGCCATTGCCCACCTGATGCTGAATTTTGGCATGGTGAGCGAACACGTTGAAGATTCGCTGGAATTGTACTTCCAGCAGTGCGGAATCTTGGTCCACGCCCACGATCTAGCGGTCATGGGGGCCACGTTGGCCAACGGCGGAATCAATCCGATCACCAAGCAAACAGCCATCGAGCAGCAATATGTCAAAGACGTGCTCAGCATCATGCTCTCTTGCGGCATGTACGACTACGCTGGCGAATGGGCCTATCGCGTAGGGCTCCCCGCTAAAAGCGGCGTCGGCGGGGGCATCTGCGCAGTCGTGCCCGGCGTGTGTGGGATCGGTATCTTTTCACCGCCACTCGACGCACGGGGTAACAGCGTCCGGGGAATTCTAACCTGCAAGGAGCTTTCCGAACGCTTTGGCCTCCATGTGTTTGAACGGGGCGCGGAGCGCGAATCGCTCACCGACCAGTTCCGTTTGCGACGAGCCAAGTCGTCGTAGCCGTAGCGCGAGCCAGGGTTATGCTTTATTCCGCACTCCGCAATTCTTCTACTTCTCAACCCACTCCACCGGCGGTTCAATTTCCGTCGCACACGGACTACCCGCGTCTTTCCGCCCGCTGCCTTCAAACCGGCTGTTTGCCCTCACGGTCATGTCGTGGTCGCACAGCATCTGGCAACTCAGCCGGACACCCGACACGCCCTTCGCCGCCAGCACGTCGCGCTCGGCGACGGTCATCTGCTCCGGCTCGCCTTCAACAAACTCCACGCGGCAGGTCGTGCAGCGGGCCTTGCCACCGCAAGCGTGCAGTTGGTCGATACCCGCGTCTTCGGTCAGCGCCAAGACAAGTCGTTTCCCCTGCGGTACGTCAAATTTGCCCACACCTTCAACGGTAAGCTTTGGCATGTCTGGAACTCCTTGGGTGTGATGATTGGTTGCATGAATGATACCCCACGATACTTGAACGGACCTAACCCTGCCATTAGTGTGTGCTAATTTCTGATAATGGGTAAGCTGGAGTCTTTCGTGGTGTAGGCTTCCAGCCTGCAATGGCAGCCAAGGTGGCTACCCCACGATTTGTGTGCGTTCCCTACCCGCTGTAGCTGGCAAAGATTTGCGTCAGCTTTTCGCGGTGGGTCGCTTCCGCAGGCTCGCGCAGCACGCCCCAACGGCTGGCCTGCCAGACATCGCCCGTGTGGCAATCCACGGCCGTCAACCAACCGTACCGCCAACAGGCCGTGTCGAGGCACATCGCGAAGCCCAGATCGAGGAGCTCGCCTTCGCGCTGTTCGGTATGGCCCACCATCACGGGCTTGCGCGAGACGTGCTGTCGCATCTCGGTCGGATCGAATAAGGCCCAGCGCAATTGATGCCCCGGCTGTTTGGACATCGGCACGTCTGGCAGATAGTTGGCGTGGGTGAAGATGATGTCTTCAGTTTCATAGAATGGCAAGCAGCTTTCGAGCAATGCCCAGTGCTCCTTGGGAACGTCGTCCATTTTTCCTGGAAAGCGGTAGGAACTGAGCGTCAACGCACCGCCGGAAGATTGCCAGAATTTGAAGGCTTCCTCGTTTTCGCGCGCCGCGAGCATCATCTCTTCATGGTTACCCTGGATGAGCACGACCTGGCAAATCGACTGCAACTCGACAATCCGCTCCAGCACTTCGCGACTATCGCGTCCGTGATCGACAAGGTCGCCGAGAAAGACGAGCATGTCCGTGCGAGTGGGCGCGATGGCTTCAATCACCGTGTCGAGCCCATGAATGCACCCGTGAACGTCGCCAAAGGCAATAACGCGATTCAATGATGTTTGCATGGGATTCGCTGTATTCGATGAGGGCCGCCGCGGGAGACTATATGCCTTAAGTCGCCATCGTACAAGCGGTCGTAAGTGGCATTTCCTGGCTGATTGTATGAGAATCTCAGTTAACTTCAACCGGCGCTGTGATGTAGAGAACGCCGTCCCTGGCGTTCCGTGAAAAAGGTACACAGACTCCACCACAGCAACGGAACGCCGCTGAGGGCGTTCCCTACAGTTTTCTCGTAATCAATTCTCGGATGGCTTTGACTAATCCCGAGTCTTTTTTTCCGGCGACCGATGTTCCGCTTCGAGCGTCTCTTCCATGGCATCCTCCGTCACCCGCTCAATCGTTTCGCTGCGCCGCTCTCGATCAGCATTCTTCATCCGATTGCTGACGTAGAAGCCAGTAATAATGACCACCAGCGTCCCGCAAGCGATCAGAGCATACGGCACGGCCTTGCCGATGCGCTGCAGGAGCAGATGGCGTTCCAGAGTTTGTTGCACATTGAGCCACGACCGCGCGATCGCTTCCTGCGCCGCGAGTTCCTTGGCCGCCAGCCGCTTGTGAAAGGGCGTGCCACGATCGACGAGGGTGTCCTCGGTTGGCGCCCAATGATGAGACGGCGTGGGGCGGAGCGCCGCAGCGTCTTTCACAAAGCCGAGCTTGTCGACGATTTCGCATCCACGCCGTTCCCAATTCCGGATCAGCGTTTCAAACCCCGCATGTGTGTTCAGGGCCTGATCAAACACGTCTTGGTCAAAAGCAATGACTAGTGTGCCGTCCTGGCGACTTCTGCCGACGGCCAAACGATTTTTCAGCACACTCGCATAATTCTGCAGTTCGCCCGCCTCATCAGCCGAAGGCTGCCTGCCGCGAGGAAATACGAGATAGCGATAAGTGCTCAAGGGGGGGTCTCCGCGAAGTTTGCACGTGAGGTGATTCTAACATCTCCCAGCCACGGCGAAAGTTCGCGCACCCTTCTTAATCTTACAGTCTTGCGAATATAATCGGCTCTGTACGAAACTTTTCATCCGCGAAATGGAGCAAACCATGAACGTGAACTTAGCCGACAAAATAGTCGCAGACTTTGAGAACGGTAAACTTTCGCGGCGGCAATTGGTGGCCCGGCTGATGGGCCTCGGCGCGGCACTCGCCGCGCTCGAAAATGCAGCAAATGCACAACCGATTGATGCGGAGAAAGCCATTGAGCCGACCTTCCGAGCGACCGGTCTCGATCACATCGCACTCGACGTGATCGACATTCCCCGTTCACGGGATTTCTACGAGCAGCATTTGGGAATGCGTGTCACGCGCGGCGATAACGAAGCCTTGTTCATGGGTGCCGACGGCGAGTTCTTTCTCACGCTCTTCCGCGCGGAAAAGCCCGGGCTCAATCACTACTGCTACGGCATCAAGAATTTCGACGCGGCATCAGCCGTGGCCAGCCTCCGCGCGGCGGGTATCAATCCCCGCGAAACGGGTGGGCGGGTGTATTTTCCTGATCCGGATGGCATTGAGGTGCAGATCGCGAGGGCGCGATGATCTATTCCGTCATTCCCGCGCAGGCGGCAATCCAGTTTCGCACCATCTGGATTCCCGCCTGCGCGGGAAAGACGGCCCCTAGATCGCGCTGTATCACTTTCTAGCAGCCCAGTTCACGACAGCGCCTCTTCCGTCGCCGCGTCGGCCATGTCGAGCGTGAACTCGGCGTCGAGTTCCACGTCGTCGCTGGAGTAGATTTCGTCCTCATCGGCTGCCAAAGCCTTGTCGATTTCTTCCTTCCAAGCAAACGGGCTTTCGTCGACCGAGCAATCGCCGAAGCTGATACCCAGGGCCTTAGCGGCTTGCACGGCCGAGCCGTTGCGGTCCACGGTGCGGAGTTTGTTGACGGCCTGCATGATGGGGACGCTCAAAATCTCGGGGGGTTGGTAACAGACCATCTCGCCGAGTTTGCCTTGCACGATCAGCCGCACGGCATGGGCACCGTATTGGGTGGCGAGCACGCGATCGAAGGTGGTCGGTGCCCCGCCGCGCTGTAAATGGCCGAGCACCGACACGCGCACCTCGCGATGCAGCCGTGCTTCGATTTCCAAGGCCACGATTTGGCCAATGCCACCCAGCCGCGCTTGCGCACCCAATTGTTCCTTGCCCACCAAACCACCGTCGGGCAGCTCCGCTCCCTCGGCCACGACCACCAACGAAAATCGCTTGCCGTGGCTTTCACGGTCAAGAATTTTGTGGCAGACGTTTTCGTAGGTCCACTCGATCTCGGGAATCAGAATCACGTCGCCGCCACCGGCGATGCCTGCGTGGAGAGCAATCCAGCCCGCATGGCGACCCATGAGTTCGATCACCATGATCCGCTCATGGCTCGCGGCCGTAGTGTGCAATCGATCAAGGGCATTGGTGGCACATTCCACGGCGCTGTCGAAGCCAAACGTAAACGCCGTGGCCGAGAGATCGTTGTCGATGGTCTTGGGCACGCCAACCACGGGAATGCCGTATTCGTGGAATTGCTGAGCGACGGCGAGTGAACCATCCCCGCCGATGCAGACCAAGCCTTCGATGCCAAGTTGGTCGATGGTTGTTTTCACCCCCGCCAGCAGTTCCGGGTCGATGTTTTTGCGATCGGACACACCAACCGTCGCGGCAAAGCGGCCCTTGTTGGTGGAACCCAGAATCGTGCCCCCCTGGCTGAGGATGCCCGAGGTATTTTTATGGGTCAGATTGACAAAATTGACGGGATCATAGAGACCTTCGTAGCCCTTAAGAAAACCGACGCACTCATAGCCGAGTTGGTGCGACGCCTTCACGACGCCGCGAATCACCGCATTAAGACCTGGGCAATCGCCACCACTGGTGAGCACGCCGATACGCTTCTGGGCCATAGCCAATTTCCTTAAGAACCGTGGAAAGAAAGTCTGCTGGACAAAGATAGGCCGAGAATGTAGGCCGGACCGAGCAACGCGAGTTCCGGCATGACCGTCAATTTGCCGGAACTGTGCAAGGCTTGTTCCGGCCTACGGGCTGAATGAGTCTTACAAGCGTTATAGATCGACGAACCGGATTAACCACGACGGTACGACGGACACGACGAAAGATATGTGACAGGGATCCCTGGAAATTCGTCGTGTCGTTGTGCCGTCGTGGTTAATTTCTAAAGACTCGTTTCGCCGCGAGGTGAGCCAGCATCCGCACGGCACCCACGCTTTCGCGCCAAGATATTTTGGATTTGCCCAACGTGCGATTGGTAAACGTGATCGGCACTTCGGCGAATGTAGCCCCGGCGAGTTTCAGATGCCAAAGCACTTCTTCGATGAAGGCATAGCCGGAGGAATTGATTTCCTGCCAAGGAAGTTGCGCGAGGAGCTTGGTGTTGTAAACGCGGTAGTTGCCGCTGAAATCGCCGATGGGTAAGTCAAGAATCTTTTGAGAAAGCAAATTGATGACGCGGCTCATCACGCGCCGCTGTAGGGGCCAACCAACGATCTTCCCGCCCGGCGTATAACGCGAACCGATCACCACGTCCGCCTGACGAGCGGCCTTTAGCAGCGCGGGCAATTGATCGGGCGGATGACTCCAATCGGCGTCGAGCGTCACCAGTTGCGAGGCCTCGCGCTCGACGGCGGTTTGCATCAAGAGCGCCAGTGCCGAGCCAAGGCCCAATTTCCCCTCGCGTTCAATACAAGTGAACCACGGTTCTTGCGCCGCGAATTCTCGGCACCACTGGCCCGTGCCGTCGGGTGAATTGTCGTCGACGACCAACACTTCTGCATTCGGCAAGACGGTGTGAATCACCGCCACCAAACCGGGCAAGTTGTCCAACTCGTCGTATGTGGCCAAGCCGACAATGACCGCAGCGGGATCGAGCATGGGCGTGGGCATGGGAGTTGAAGTGAGATTCAAAATCAACCAACCCGATGCGGCTTACTGCCCATTTCTAAGTTGCTGAACAATTGCCGAAAGTTTCGGCTCGACACAATCGTCGCGCTCATGGGCCGTTCGTCTTCGACGATCAGAATGTCGCCAAAGCCTGCCGGATGAATTTCTGCCGACTCCTCGGTTTCTTCCGCCACCTGGGCAATCACAGCCGGCTCGATCTTGATCGCCATGCGCTCGAGGCGATTCGCAGGCTCGGGTGCGACCGTCTTCTCGGCAACGGGAGCCGCTGCGATTTCGCACATCTTCAATTGCTGGGCGAAAGCCGTGTCGAGACGATTGATCACTCGCGGGGCGTGGGCCAGCATTTGATCTTCAAACTCCAAGTAGCGATCAAACACTACTTCTTCGGAGGCAAAATCCTCGGCAAACGGGTTTCTCGCAAGAGGTGCCGTGTAGGCACGGGCCGTTGTATCGAGGTTTTGGAATTGTTCGACAATCACGTCGGTCGAGTTCAGCGAATCGAAGAACTCGTCCCCTTCGCCATACGCGCCCCCTCCTCCATAAGTACCGTAGAGGCGGCCATTGATGGGGATCGAAGCGGGCATTTCATCTTCGGCCTCTTCGATAACCGGAACATTTGCCACGCTGGCGCCCAGCGACAACTCACCGAATTCGACGGGGTTGTTCAGTTCCTCGGTCGCGGTGAGATTCCAAGGGGCGGGAATCTGTTGCAAGTCGGACCACGCCTGTTGCACAATCGCCGCGTCGATCGGAGCATAGCCCGTCTCGCCGACGAGCCAAACCAGTTGATCGCCAATTTGGTTGATCAAGCGGGGCACGCCATCGGTGGCGGTGAAAATCGCTTCGAGGCCGTCTTGGGCATACAGCTTGGCGGGATCAATCCCGACGGCAGCGACTTGCGCCCGCAAGTATTGGAATGTTTCTTCCCGGCTAAACGGCGACAGATAGCAGCGATGGGCGAGCCGTTGGCTGAAGACTTCCAACTCAGGTTCGGCAAACCGTTCTTCGAGCGCCGCACACCCGACAAGCACCAAGCCAACGAGCAATTCGCCCTTGTACGATATATTGGTCAGCGCCCGCAGTTCTTCGAGCAAGCGCGTTGGCATCGAATCGGCCTCGTCCACCAGGAGCAGCAACTTCCGCGGCTTGCCTTCCAAGGGGCGTAGGAACTCAAGCAGCGAGAGCCGCAAGTCCCCTTCTTCCAATTGACGGTAAGGCAGGCCAAGCTGGAACAGAATCGACTGCTGCAACGCCCGTCGCGTGCAAAGCTGGGCGCCGGCTAAGAGCACGGTCGTCATCTTATTACGATATTGCCGAGCGAGCACTTCCAACAGCAGTGACTTGCCCGTCCCCGTACCACCGATCAAGAGCGCCGGCCCTTCGCCGCGCTCGATGCACCGGGTCAACCGGCGACGGGCTTCTTCAATCACCACGGCGGGGAAATAGCGGTCGGGATCGGGAGCCGTGACAAAGGGTCTCTCGAGGGTGTCGATGCGCGAACAATCTTCCATGTTGCGGATTCCTAGTTCGCCTTGGCGAACTCTCTGAGTGACGGGTGGAACTCGTGCGACGGGAAACTGCCTGGGACACTTATTTTCTACCATCGGCAAAGTCGCCGACTGACCTGCACCACGCCCAGGGAAAACGAATCAGCTTGACCATCAATTGTTCATCGCGACAATGCATAACCGGCAAAGTTTGGCTTGGCAGCACGACCAACACGAGACGCACATGTTCCGCATCAAAATCTGTGGTATCACGAATTCGGCAGATGCGCTCGCCGCCGTTGATGCCGGTGCGGATGCAATCGGACTCAATTTCTACACGGGCAGTAAACGTTGCGTCAGTTTTGTTGACGCACGGCAAATTGCCGTTGCCGTGGGGAATCGCTGCTTGAAAGTCGGTGTTTTCGTCAACCAATCAGCGGAGCAATTAAATGACATCACCGAGACGGTGGGCCTCGACGCGGTCCAACTTCATGGCGATCAACCGCCGGCTTATTTACTGGATGTCGAAACACGCTATCGAATCGTGAAAGTGTTCCGCGTGGGCGGGTCGGGATTCGTGAAGATGAAAGCGGACTTGGTCATGTGTGAAAAGTTTGGCCGAGTCCCCCAGGCCGTGTTGGTGGATGCCGAAGCACCGGGGGAATATGGCGGCACGGGCAAGCGGCTCGACTGGGCCAGCTTGGCGGATCGGGCCGAGCTCTTGAATTTTGATCGTGCTGTTCCCTTTCGCCTCATCCTTGCCGGGGGTCTGACGCCCGAGAATGTTGCCGAGGCTATCCGCATCGTGCGACCTTTTGGGGTCGACGTCGCTAGCGGAGTGGAAGCGGCTCCCGGCCATAAAGATGCAGAAATGGTGAAGACCTTTGTCGCCGAGGCCCGCCGCGGATTTGCCGAAATTAGGTGCGAATAGCGGGCATTGCCTTGTCAGCAAACCCCTTCACTGGATAAACTCGTTATTACCGTTAAATGTCCTACAATCGCACCGGTTAGTGTGTCGGCAAGGAATCGACCGCTGCCTCGATTTATCAATCAGTTCCCTCCATGGAGATTTCCCAAAGTGGCCCAAGTTGAAACCCGGCTTCCCTACAAAGTGCTCAAGTGTTCTGACGCGGAATTTGATCGTCTTGCGACCTGGGGTCGCAAAGAGATCGAACTCGCCGAAAACGAAATGCCTGGCTTGATGGCCTTGCGTGAAAAGTACTCCGCCTCAAAGCCGCTCAAGGGCGCCCGGATCGCCGGTTGCCTCCACATGACGATCCAAACGGCTGTGTTGATCGAGACGCTTATTGAACTCGGTGCCGAGGTGACTTGGAGTAGCTGCAACATTTTCTCGACGCAAGATCATGCGGCTTGCGCGATTGCTGCCGCTGGTATTCCCGTTTACGCCTGGAAGGGCATGAGCGAGGAAGAGTTCGATTGGTGCATCGAGCAGTCGTTGTTCTTCCCCTCGGGCAAGCCATTGAACATGATCCTGGACGATGGTGGCGACTTGACCGCGATGGTTCACGCACGCTACCCAGAGTTCCTCGGCGATATTCGTGGCCTGTCGGAAGAAACCACCACGGGCGTGCATCGCCTCTACCAAATGCACGAGCGCGGCGAACTCAAAGTGCCGGCCATCAATGTGAATGACTCGGTCACCAAGAGCAAGTTCGACAACCTCTATGGCTGTCGTGAGTCGCTTGCCGATGGCATCAAGCGCGCCACCGATATTATGGTCGCTGGCAAGGTCGTTGTGATCGCTGGCTACGGCGACGTCGGCAAGGGTTCCGCCCAGTCGATGAAGGGTTTGGGTGCGCGCGTGATTCTCACCGAGATCGATCCGATCCTCGCGCTCCAAGCCGCGATGGAAGGCTACGAAATCACGACCATGGAAGATGCTGTCGCGGAAGGCGATATCTTCGTCACCACCACCGGCTGCCGCGACATCATCACCGGCGAGCACATGTCGAAGATGAAGAACGACGCGATTGTGTGCAACATTGGTCACTTCGATCTTGAAATCGACATGGCTTGGCTCAACGGCGAGGTGAAAGCCGGCCGTGCCACGAAGGATCGCATCAAGCCCGCCGAAGTGGGTGCCGTCGATAAGTACACCTTTAACAAGAGTGGCAAGTCGATTCTCATTCTGGCCGAAGGCCGCTTGGTGAATCTCGGTTGTGCGACGGGTCATCCTTCGTTCGTGATGAGCAACTCATTCACCAACCAAGTGCTCGCTCAGTTGGCCCTCTGGCTTGAGACCGACAACTACCCGCTCGGTGTGCATGTACTGCCGAAGAAGCTCGACGAAGAAGTGGCCCGCCTACATTTGGACAAGCTCGGCGTGAAGCTCACGAAGCTCACCAAGGCCCAAGCCGACTATTTGGGCATCCCCGTCGAAGGCCCCTACAAGCCGGAATACTACCGCTATTAAGCCGCTTGCGGCTTAGCGACGAAACCAGCGAACCGCCGATGCAATTCGGCGGTTTTTTTTGCGCTAGACAAGTGCAGCGCTTTCAATCTCAACGTGCGAGACTGTCAGCCCTCCTCTCTTGGCCTGAATCAGTGCCTCGCGCATGACATAGGAGAATTCCCCTGGACGGTGGCGAATCCAAATCGCCGCCGCTCCTCCTCGCATTGTCAGACTTGCGTCATCGAAGCCTGCCTCAAATACGGCATTCTCCAACTCATCTGTGAGTTCCTCGGTGTTAAGTATGACGTAGAACTCAGGATTCATGGCTCGCTACTCCTGGACAAGAATCGACCTTGTCTCGAATATCCCTGGCATGCTGTTCTGGATTGCGTGGAGTTGACCACACAGATTTCTGACAATCGCGATGCCTGTGAGCACATAGAATTCTGCAGTGTGCATGGCTGTGCGATTTGACAATTCTCCATCCCTGCCCAGCCGCGTATTTCAAGGCCTCACGGATATGCTTATTGGGGTGCATGCAAATCCACTCATTAAATGCGCGGTTATATCATTATTATACTCGCTTGCGGAGTCCTGGGGAGGGGATTTCGTCGAGGCACTGATTCACGTAAACTGACCCGCTACCCTGACCTCTAACCTCTAGCCACTTACCTCCCTCCCCATGCCCAACATCAGTGCCTTTAGCGGTATCCGTTACGACCTCGCCCAAGTCGGTTCACTAAGCAATGTGATCGCTCCGCCGTATGACGTGATTGACGGCCAGTTGCAGCAGCAGCTTTACGATTTGCATCCGGCTAACTGCGTGCGGATCATTCTGGGGCAAGATCAGGAGTGCGACAACGACGCCAACAACCGCTATACCCGCGCGGCGAAGACCATGCGCAACTGGCTCCGCGAAGGGGTGCTCTTTACTGAGGGTGAGTCGGCGATCTACGTGTACCATCAAGTCTTCACCGAGCGCGGCCAGGAGTTCACGCGGCGTGGGTTCATGTGCCGAGTGCGTTTGGAACGCTTCGGCGAGGGGAACATTTATCCTCACGAAGAGACACACGGCGGGGCGAAGGCCGATCGGCTCAAACTCTGGAAAGCCTTGAAGGCCAACTGCAGCCAGATCTTTGGACTCTACCCGGATGAAGAGAACGTCGCGCAAAACATCCTGGAGAAGGCCGTCATGGGGGTGGCCCCGCTGGAAGCGACCGACCACTTGGGCGTGCTCCACCGCATCTGGCCCGTGGTCGACATTCACGTCAGCACCCAAGTGAGCGGCGCGATGGGTGGGCTGCCGATCTACATTGCCGACGGGCATCATCGCTACGAAACGGCGTGTAACTACCGCGATGAGCTTGCCGCCGAGATGGCCGCGCGCGGCGAGCAACTCGATGCTGAACATCCCGCAAACTTCGTGATGATGATGTGCGTATCAATGAGCGACCCCGGCATGATTGTGCTGCCGACGCACCGCCTGTTCCGAGGCCTAGCGCCGATGACAGCCGACCAACTCAAAGAGAAGCTTGGAAGCTGTTTTGATTTTGAAGCGGCAGGCCAAGGCGCTGAACATGCCCCCGACCTCTGGGAGGAAATTGAAGTCGAGGGCGAACAAGGCACCCTGGCGTTTTTCACCGCCGAGGATCAAGCCTGGACCGTTGCTCGGCTCAACGCCGCAGGCAAGAAAAAAATGGCCGAAGTGGCCGCCGATCATTGCCCCGAATGGCAAGGCTTGGGGGTGAGCATTTTGCATCGATTAGTGATGGATTCCTTGCTCGACAAGCCCAACCTGCCAGCCCCCAAATACGTCCGAGCCATCGAAGAAGTCGTCGAGGGCTTGCAGCATGGCGACTCGACCGGTCGGGACCACACGGGCCAACAAGGCAGCGGCGGCCGCTTTGAACTTGCCGCGATGGTGATGCCTGCCACCGTGGAACACATCCGCGCGATCTCCAACGCCAATGAACGGATGCCAGCCAAGAGCACGTATTTCTATCCGAAGCTGCTCAGCGGATTGTTGTTTAATCCGCTGGAGTAGAAAAGTGGAAATGCGAAAGTGGAACTGAAATTCTTTTCGCCTTTCCCATTTCCGCTTTCCCCTTTTTGCCCGTTTCACGTGGAACGACTCTACCGAAAACTGCTAGCAACGCGACTTGGTAATTTACGTGTTTCACGTGAAACGGGTTGACTGGAACGAATGTTTCACGTGAAACGACTTCTCTACGATGCTCTTACCGATAACAAATCTGGGAAGCCCATGGATGGCACTCCCTGGGTCACGGGCAGCTTCAGAGGGGTTTGCGTCACATGGGTCGCGTGATTTGCATTGCCAATCAGAAGGGGGGCGTGGGCAAAACGACCACCGCTCTCAATTTGGCGGCGCTGCTAGCCATCGCGGGCCAACGCACGTTGCTGGTAGATCTCGATCCGCAATGCAACGCGACGAGCGGTTTGGGCCATCGGCCCACTGAGCGACATGCCCTGGTCGATAGCCGCCCGTTGCGGGAATCGTTCGTCACGACAACTCAGGAAAATTTGTCGCTCCTCCCGGGGGCACGCAGCTTCCAGGATGTCGACGCCTTGGCCCATTCGTCGGAGAGTCAATCGACGATGCTCTCCACGCATTTAGCGGGGAGCTTGGGTTCGTTTGATACGGTGTTGATCGACTGCCCGCCGTCGCTGGGGCAACTCACGCGGACGGCGCTGGCGAGTGCGAGCGAAGTGTTGATGCCCATTCAATGCGAGTACTTCGCCATGGAAGGGCTTACGCAGATGATCGACGTGATTCGCCAAGTGATGCAACGGCCCAACAACCGGCTGTCTTTTGGCGGAATTTTGCTCACCATGTACGACGCCAGCCTGGAACTGACAGCCGAGGTAGATCGCGAGGTTCGCGACTTTTTTGGTGAGGTGGTTTTTCAGAATGTTATTCCCCGAGACGTGGCCGTCTCGGAAGCGCCGAGTCATGGTTGCTCGGTGGTGGAATACGCACCGCGGTCGAGGGGCGCGCGGGCTTATGTGGAACTTTGCATGGAGGTGATGGATCGTGAATAAAGAACGCCGCTTGGGTCGTGGTTTGGAAGCCTTGTTGGGATTCTCCGCAGAGACGCCGCTGGGCGATCAGAATTTGGCCGGGGCTGAACAGCCCTCGCCCGCGCCACAAATCACTGACGCGAATAGCGGCGGACAGCAGTGGCTCGATCTCGCCATGATCGATCGCAACCCGTATCAACCCCGTCAACAGTTCGACGAAGCCGAAATCGCCGACCTCTGCGACAGCATTCGCGCCCACGGTTTCTTGCAACCGATTGTCGTGCGCCCGTTGTTCGGACGGTTCCAAATTATCGCCGGCGAGCGCCGTTACCGCGCGGCTCAATTGGCTGCCTGGCAACAGGTGCCCGTGCTCGTGCGCGAAGCCGACGACCGCCAGATGGCGGAGCTGGCGATTGTCGAAAACGTCCAGCGTAAAGATTTGAACGCGCTCGAAAAAGCGGCGTCCTTCCAACGCTACTTGCAAGAATACGGCTGCACGCAAGAAGAGCTGGCCAATCGGGTGAACATCGACCGCTCGACCGTGGCGAACTTGATCCGCTTGTTGGAACTCCCCGAGCAAGTCAAGACGCTCGTGGCTACTGGCGAGATTTCACAAGGCCACGCCCGTGCTCTGTTGCCGCTCGGCGATGAAGAGGAGCAAAAAGCCTTCGCCAAGCGGATCGCCGCCGAGTCGCTTTCCGTGCGCGTTACCGAGCAACTGGTCCAAGAACACATCCAGCGTGCCGACGGCGAAACGCTCAAAGTTTTCTCGGGCGAGGGAACTTCCTCCGCAGCGTCCGTGTCCGGTAGTGAGCATCTTTCGCAGTTGGAAGACCAGTTGCGGCTCGCCTTGGGAACCAAAGTCGAGCTGCGCCAATCGGCCAAAGGGAAGGGCAAGATCACGATCCACTTCGGCAATCACGATGAATTCGACCGGATTAAGGCAATTCTCACCGGCTCGGACAGCATGTTCCGCGAAGTCGGTTAGTGAACAAATAAACACTAACGGATTGCCGAATGGATGGCCGATCTGTAATATCCACCGTTCGAGGAAACCCTTATTAGCCGGAGGGCAACGCCCCTCCGGGTTCCCCGGGCCGCGTTGCGACCCGGCTAAGAATTGAGGTTTCATCACGGGGCGTAGCTCAGCCTGGCTAGAGCGGTCGCCGCGGCGACAGTCCGCATGTTAGTTCCAACTCCGACTTTTGCGTTTACAATTTTACCACGGGGCGTAGCTCAGCCTGGCTAGAGCGCCTGCTTTGGGAGCAGGAGGCCGCATGTTCGAATCATGTCGCCCCGACTTTTGAGATATGTACTACGTCTACGTTCTTCTTAGCGAAAAAACAGGGCGTCGATACACGGGTTCTTGCGAGGATATCGACGAGCGATTGCGCCGCCACAATGCCGGAAGTTCCAAAGCAACGAAACATGGAGTGCCCTGGAAGCTGGTTTATTCAGAAGCTCTCGAAACTCGCTCGGCGGCAGTATTGCGTGAGGCCTTTTTCAAAACTGGCAAAGGCCGTGAAGCGTTAGAATATTTACTTGGACAGTGAGGTCGTCCGCCGCGGCGGATCGCCCCGACTATTTTATTCTCTTCGCGAAGACGCAAGCGAATGTTTACGAGTAGAAAAATCTCATCTGAGTCAACCCATATTTTCGGAACCTATCTCACTCAGCTACGGCAATTTAACACTCCACTTCGTGAATCACGACTTTTCTGCGTGAGCCCGCAAACAATCTTGTCAAACTCTTTGACTATAATGGTTTAGGTCTAGTGCTCCCATCATAAATGGCACTCAAAAAAGGGTTGATTCGCGCAAAACGCCGCGTGGCACACTTTTCATCCTTGAAAACGACTTTCGACTCGTTAAGATTCGGCGAAAGCTCCTCAGTTGGAGCAGCGTGCCGTGGAACGATTTTGCCGCACGTGGATGTTTGATCCTTCCTTGACCTTCCTTCCTCTAGTTTTAGGCGAATAGTCAGGATGACTTGCGACGGCTCGTTTCTCATTCGAGCCTTTTGAACTCGACTTATCGCCTTATTCGATCTCTATGGTTTCCCATTAAGTGCTGACCGGTGTGTCGCCGGTCGACTTATTTTTTTTGGATGAGTGAATCCGCGCAAGCGTGTTCCTCGCCACGAAAGGAGTTGAAATGGTTAATTTTCTCGCAATGGCAGTGATCGCATTCTCGACCTTGGGCGTTTCGACGGACTCGGTTGATTGGCAATCTGACTACGGCAAGGCCCTCGAAGCCTCCCGGGCGGATGCCCGACCACTGCTCATCGTGCTCGACAATCCGAGCGATCCCCAAGCGGCTGCCGCCGAGGACCAATTGGTTGCCGAGGGCGAGCAAGAAGAATTGCTGAGTGCTTACGAATGTTGTCACGTTGACGTGAGCACCGATTACGGCAAGAAAGTGGCCGACGCTTTTAATGCTGAGGAATTTCCTTTTGCCGCGATCATCGACAAGACCGGTTCGGTTGTGTTGTGCAAAAGAACTGGCAAAGTGAGCGACGAAGAATGGCAAGAAACGCTGGCCACCTACCAAGACGGCGAGCGTAGCAAGATCATTCAAACCTCGTTCTTCCGCGGCAGCGAAGGAGTGACCACCTCGGTGGAAAGCCCCGCATATTGCCCGTCGTGCCAACGCAAGGCCCAAGGCCTGTAAGCGACTATCCCCAATCCCCCTCCCCAGTAATCTGGGGAGGGGCTAGGGGAGGGGTACTGGAATCTGTTCTAAGCGGCGCAAAAGATAGTCAACGAAGCAGCGCGGCCCGACCCAGGCCGCGCTGCTTTTTTGTGCGATGTTTTTTTTGTGCGCGGCGTTCCTCATCCAGCCCCGAAGGGGCGCGCTATGGTAGCCCAGCGGCTGTGTTGTTTGTCAATGATTTTTTAGCAGGCATGGAGGTCTCTCCAGGGAGTATTGTTCCTGATCATGGTGTTAAGAATCACCAAGA
>JAWXAV010000148.1:0-33112 GCA_034439695.1 Bythopirellula sp.
AAATGCGCGTCGGCGAGTCCCCCCGAGCGGCACAAATGACGCACCAATTCCAACAGCAACAAACACAAAGCCGTGAATTGCAAACTCACCGACAGCGACCGCACGAATTCCGATTCATTCAGCGGACTGTCCATCCACCAACCCAAGAATCCAAAAAACAACGGCCAGGGAAGTGCCATTAAGAGCGTGATCCACGTTGCTTCGACCGAGGGCCAAAAATCGGTGCTCGTCCGCTTGGCGGCATGTTCGCCAATTGCGCGCAGCCGATTACGCAACCGCCGGTGCATGTAAACCGAAAACACCAGCACCACGCCAAACAGTGCCACCGCCAGCGGCGAACTCCCCGACTTCGTCCACAACGCCGTCAGCGCGGAACGCCAATTCGCGGGGTCCATCGTCCAAGCCACGGCCTCCCCGGCGATCGGCCAATCGGCCAGTCGAGGCAACGACGTGCTGCGAATCCACAGCACATGCTCGGTGATCAAGTTGGCGTAGTCGTTGGCGGTGCTGCGGAGCTGATCTTCCGCCGCCGACAACTCGGTCAGTTGACGCGCGTAGGTGTCGTAAGTTTTGATCGTGGAATCAAGAATCTTGAGCTCGTCGGCCAGCAACTCACGCACTTCCCGCTCCGCGGCGGCACGCTGCTCGGCCGGAACATCAGCGAGAATCTTGGCTACGCGGTGCTCAAGATCGGCATCCACAATTGTCGAGCGACGGTCGATCAAGTCATACCATTCATAAGTGACGTCGCTCTGTTCCTGCGCGCGCAAGGCCATTCGGCGGCTAATCGCCCGGCAATCCGGCAGCAATTCTTGCTGCTGACGGAGTTGCTGACCGTTGGCCTCATTCAATTCCACGGCACCTAAACGCTCTTTGCTCCGCTCGAATTCTTTCGCCAGGTTCTCCCGCTCGTGGATGACTTGCGCTTTTTCGTCGGTAATGATGGTATTCTTTTCGGCGATCTCCACCTGCTTATTCGCCAGCTTCTCATTGCTTTTCGCCAGTTCGGTGATGGCCTGGGGGCGTTCCACTGCCGCCGTCCGTGTCGCTTTCGAGGCTTGCAATTCCGCCTCGGCCAAGCGGCGACTTTCAATCAAATCGCGTAACTCCGCCTCTTTCTTTTCTTCCTGCGCCAGAAACTTCGCCCGATAATCGCGCCGCACCTGCACCAAGTCGGGACTCTTGGAAAAATACTGCCGCTGCTTTTCCATTTCCTCCAGCGACATCTTCAGCGCTGCCGCCCGACTCCACAGATAATTCCGCTGGGCATTGGCCAACACGTCAGTCGTATCCTTGGCCGCGAATTCGCCATATTGCGAACTCACCTTCTCTAGCTCTTGCTGCTTCTCGACGACTTGTTGCGGCAACTCCGCCAAGCGCGTCTGGCGGTTTTTCGGTTGCTTGTCCGATTTCGCCAAATCCTCGCGGGCTTGCTGAACAATCTGCTCCTGCTTGGCGAGCTCTTCTTCGAGCGCCGCCAAATCCCCCTCGAACTTAAAGGGCTCATCGGCCGCGGGGAGAGTGGCAAGACGATCTTGGAAGTCCTTGAGTTCTAACTCGTATTTCACCGAGTTGGCATCGTGACGCAGTTTCGCCTTGTGATACTCTTCCCAACTCGCCAAAGAATCGAGTGCCTTCTGATAGAACTCAGTCGCCTGGCGGCGATCTTCCTCCGCCAGGCCCGAAGATTCCAGGGAGGCGAGTTTCTGGCGAAACTCCTCCTGGCTTTGTTGAACTTCCGCAGGTGTCAGCAGGTCCGAGTCATCAGACCTGGCCTCGGCCACGATCGACTCCGCGGCCTTTTCATCGGAAGCAGGCTGTGTCTGCGCCCACGCACTGCAACTGATCGCCAAAAAGAATGCGCAGGTCACTAACCTGCGCCAAAAAAAATCATTACGTTGAAACATCCGTTTTCAATCCTTTCGAGGCTCATCCAAAGCCAAGTCCCCATTGTCCCGCGAAGTGGCAAACCGACTCAAGCCCAGGGCTGGCACTCCCTGGGTCAACAGCGCATCTTGGGTCACGAGCGCTGGGAACCCAACAAATATACCGGTTGAATCCGCGCTAGCTTGCTAGCACCCCAACCAACCCTCACGACGCGCGCAGTGACTATCCCAACAACTCCGGATTCAGCCGCCAAAGCACCACATTCAGCACGGCGGCAAACGACACCCACGCGAGATAAGGCACAAGCAACAGACATGCCACAGGCCGCACCCGCCAGAAGGCGACCATCGTCGCCACGATCAGCGCCCACAGCAAGATAATTTCCAACGACGACCACGCCCCCTGCTGCCAAGCAAAGAACAGCCAACTCCACAGCGCATTGGCCACCAGTTGCGCGAGAAACAACCCCAGCGCGACTCGCTGCCGCGCGAAGCCTCCCTCGCGCCACACCAACCACGCCGCAATCGCCATCAGCAAATACAACAGCGTCCACACCGGCCCAAACACCCAAGCCGGCGGTGCCCAATTCGGCAAGGTGAGCTCTCGATAAAACTCCGGCGCATTCGCCGACGCCCACCCCCCAATCGCCGCCGCGAAGAAGCAGAGCACGATCCAACCAATCAGCCCACCAATTTGTTTTAGCATGATTTGTATCTCCATATTTGTCATCCCGAGGGAGGCTCGCCGACCGAGGGATCTAGCTTGCGGCACGGTATCACAAGGAAAACGAGTAAGACGAGAACCCAGGTTTTTCAAGTCGCCATATTTTCCAGTTGGGAGCAGTTGGCTTGTTTCAGATTGACATTCATGGATACCCTACCGCACCGCCGACACCACAAAATACCGCTTGCTCGGCATAATCTTCAAGCCACTCCACTCCTCCGCCAGATGCCCTTCATACCACGCGGGACTCTTCGTCACCAACAACAATTGCCCGCCAGGTTTCAAACTGAGCCGCGCGGCAGCGACAAACCGTTCCGCGATTTCAAAGTCCGCGAAGTACGGCGGATTGGCCAGCGCGAAATCGAACGTCCCCGCATCGGCATAGTCACCCGACGCGTTCAGTTCCGCGCTGACATTCGTCAAGCCATTGAGCGCCGCGCCCAATTGAGTACATTCCACCGCCCGCGCGCAGCTATCCACCGCATGAACTTGCGCGGTCGGTTCCCGCGCGGCCAGCGCCAGGCTCACCGTCCCCGCGCCGCAACCGATGTCGAGTATCCGCGTGTTCGGCTCGACTTTGGCAGCTTCCAACAATTGCCGGGCACCCGGATCGATATGCCGATGCGAAAACACGCCGGGCCGACTCACGGCTTTGATGAGTCGCTCCCCATCCCGAAACACAAACTCCGCGCGAAAGTTTTTCAGCTTTTTGATCGGTTCATGCTTCGCGGCGACGTAAACCATCGCATCGTCAAAAGCGTGCTTGGTCACTTTCTTGAACAATGCTGAAAGTTGCTCGCGGAGCCACTCATCACGCGGATTATCCGTCGCCGCGACGAGTTTGCCGCCAATCCGCAACCGCTCTGCCGCGCTCTGAATCAAATCACGAGTCAACTCCGCCTCACCCCGCATGGAAAACGGCAACACGGCAAGATCGATGTCTTGCTCGGGAAAATCGCTCTGGCAAACGAGCACCAGATTACCAAGTGGCTTTTCAGGCGTTGCCAAATGTTGCTGATGTTGGTCAAGAAACCAACACACCACTTGCACCGAGGGTCGTTCCGTGGCAAGTTCCATCGCGGCCTGCGCGCGTCCCACGGTGATACAAAGAATCTGCTCGCCAACATGCGTGCGAGTAATTTCGAGAGCGCGCTGCTCGGCGGGTCTGGGAGGGAGTTGTGAGATCAAGAAAGATTTTCGCCTCACTTCGCCGCGATGAGCTCCTCGGCGGATACTCCAATGTCACGAGCAATTTTTCTCAGCAAAATTGGCGAAATGTCTTGGCCGTGATGAAAGGGAACCGTCGTGCAGCGGCCATCAGAATGGCGAAACTGTTTGTGAGAACCACGCTGCCGCACCTCAACGAAGCCAAGAAACTCGAGGCGTGACACAACTTCGCGCGGCTTGAGCACCGGCAAAGTCGACACTAGACACCCACTTCCAGAGTTTGAATACCCACAAACTCGGACTCGAGGGTTGGAGCTCCGTCCTCTAGTAACATCACAACAACTTCAATCAGATTGGAGTGCAACTCATCGAGAGTCGATGCCTGTGAATGAGCGCCAGGAAAACCCGGAACGTACCCGACGTAGAGATGAGTGTCTGGGCAATGCTCAATGACGGCCGTAAACTTTTGCATGGCAAAATCTAACCCGTG
The DNA here is from genome assembly GCA_034439695.1 of Bythopirellula sp. Classification (GTDB taxonomy): domain Bacteria; phylum Planctomycetota; class Planctomycetia; order Pirellulales; family Lacipirellulaceae; genus Bythopirellula. Next base: position 4,268 of record JAWXAV010000148.1, read on the forward strand.
ATCTTGCCAATCTTGACCCGAGTCAGCACCGAGCGATGGCCCGTCTTGCGGCGCGAATTCTTGCGGCGGCGGAACTTTTGCACCACCAGCTTCTCGCCCTTGTCGGCACCCAACACTTCGGCGGCCACGCTCGCGCCGGCCACCGTCGGGGCACCCAGCTTCAGATCGCCCGTCCCCGTCGAGATCGCCAGCACCTTGTCAAAAGTCAGCTTTTCACCGGCCGACAAATCGCGGAAGTCGATCGTGAGCTCTTGACCTTCTTCGACTTTGAATTGTCGTCCACCATCCAAGATGATTGCGTACATGGCTGATAACCTACTAAAAAATCGGTGAAAAAACTTGATGCTGGCTAAGCAAGCTTCCCCTGTGAGGGGCGCGGCAATTCGCCAAACTCCACAATCTACCTGAGCCCACCCGGCCTGTCGAGGGGTGGTTTTTCACGGCTGATACCCGCCATTCCTGCTGAGCTGTCAACGTAGGCCGGAACAAGCCGTGCGCAGTTCCGGGATTGACAACTTCTTTTTGCCGGAACTTCGTGAAACTCGTTCCCGACTACCCACTCCGACCGCATTCAACTCACCCAAACACCCGTTCCAGCATTGCGTCATCCAGCCACAACTCGTCGCCAGCGCTGGCAGTGGCATGGCGCCCCCGCGAGGAAATCGAGGCGTCGAGCACGCGCGTTTGCGCTGGTGTCGCGACCGTGGCCTTCGGATCGGGGAGACCGTCCAATACTACGGTGCGCCGGATCACCAACGCTTCGCCATCTGGGTCCGGCTCATCGGCAAGCCAGCCGCTGAATAACTCCGCATCAGCCAACACCGCATCGGCAACGGCTGCCAACTCCGAGGTTGCGGCTTGACCATAGCTCGCTTGCCAGGCCGCTAAATCACCGGGATCGACATCCCCCCGTTGCCAGGCGAGAAAATCACGACCGTCGACATCATCGTCCTGGTCGAAATCAGCCGAAGGAGCTGGTGGATACGTTGCTTGCCAAGCCGCCAAATCACCGGCATCGACATCGCCGTCGCCGTTGCTGTCTCCCTGAGCGGGCAAGGCTCCGGAAGTTGTTCCCGCCCCTCGCTGCCAAGCGAGAAAATCGCGACCGTCGACATCATTGTCCCGGTCAAAATCCGCGTTCACCACCGGCACCGCGGGATCAACTTCGTTTTCTGATTGTGTGGGATTGTTGATGCGGCCCATGAAGCTGATCGTCGACGTGACATTGTCGCGAATCATAAAGTGGAAGGGACGGTCCGCCGCGAATGAGTCATAATCGTTATGCACCCACACGCCGAATTTCCACTCGCGACTACCCACGAAGTACGTGTGATAGTCGGCCACGCGGAGATTGTAAACCGACTCGGAAGTGTCGGTGTGCAAGACTCTCTCCACCTCAATCCAATCACCGTGATTGGTTGACAGTCGATCTTCGACCTTGATCTCTCCGGCCGGTATCCAGCCGCGCCCTCGCACAAAGAAGCGGTGTGGGGCCGTCGTGCGAATCGTCTGTCCGCCGACTTGCAGTTCCACAAGATTCGCTTCGCCGTGGAACAACCGTTCGATCATGCGCGGCTCAACACCACCCTCCAGATTGTGCTCGTCGCGCGCAAGCACATAGTCGCCGGCCTGCAGTTCTTCGATCCGCTTCTCGCCATCAGGAGTCAGCACGGGGGTTCCTGCCGCAAAGCACAACGCGAATTCCACCTCGGTCGCGGCGGCGGCTTCGGTCCCCTGCTCGTTAACCGTCAAAGTCGCCTTGTGAAAGACTTTTCGGATATGCACTTCATCGTCGGTCATCTCCGAGAAGTCGGCACCACCACCAAATGCGGTAGGCATTCCCAACCCACTCAAGAGATTGTTGAATTCGGTGGATACCGTGATCTCAAACTTGGGCAGCAGGATGTCGTCCGTGTAGGACAGTCCGCGAGGACTTTCGAACCATTCATCAATGTCTGCCAACACGCTGGTTGAAAGGGTTTGGTTCGACCATCCCGTTGGCACAACAAAGACCATCGACGAGTCGCCCCCTTGGAACGGCAGCTCCAACACTTGAAATCCGCCGATCGTGGTACGAAACACGTTGGCCTGCGTCAGCATCATCGGTGTTTCGACGTAGTAGTCATCTGATTCTTCGTCATATTCTCGCAGATAGAAATACCCTTGCTGCTGCGTGTATTCTGGATCAAACGGCTGTTGCCACAGCGCCTTGAAATACAAAGCGTTGGTCAGCACCATCACCGTATCAGGAGTGAGATTACTCACCAGGTCTTCAATCTTGCCATTCGTTTGATCGTAAACCCAATCATTGATAATGTCTTCCGCCAGCGCGGGATTGCCATAGTCGACACCCTGGGCATACCCATCGTAGTCATTCTCCACGATGTTCACGAAACCGCTTTTCAGCGGCGAACCAATTTGTGGCCACATCGCATTCGCCACGGAGATTTCAAACCCTGCAAGCGGGTCGGCCTGCGACTCAAGCAACGAGATCAAAGCACCGTACGAAGAGTGAATGCCCGGCTCCGCGCCCACATGCAACACATCGGCCATTTCCGACGCAGTCTGACCGGCGGCGCCCGCGTAGGCCATGGTTAACGCGGACGCCACGCTCAAGGGCGAGAAGAACAGATTGCCCTCCTCATTCTGCATATGCTCGTACACGTCGTAAGCAAAGAGATTGATCGCCTCCGCAGCCCGCGTCGCGGAAAGCAAGCGACGGTCCTCCAGAAGCTCCACGCGTAGCTGCCGAGGACGGCACGGATCCTGCCGCCCAGATCGACTTGGCAAACGAGTGCCTTGAGACATGATGAGAGGTTCTCCGCTGCCGTAAACTTGAGGACGAGTCGTGGCGTACTGAGCACAATCAACCGCTAGAAAGTCGGCTGAAGTGGTCCGTTGCCTATCCAGAGTCTAATGGCAAGAGCGGCGTGAATCAAGAATTAGGCGTTTTCTCGTAGGAGAACTGCAAAGTAGTAGGCACACTCCGTGTGCCGTAACCGCCTTGGTGAAATCACCGCATTTTCTCGGAGCAGCCACGGCACACGGAGTGTGCCTGCTACATTCAGGCGGACTTTGCAGTTCTCCTGCGTTTTCTCGCGATAAGATTGCAACTTGGGGTGAACCGCCCAGCAGTCTAAGATTTTTTCACCACGAATCTGCACGAATCACACAAATGAAATTATTCGTGCAATTCGCGCAGATTCGTGGTTTTTCCCTTCCTGGTTTCCCGCCCCCGCCTCCGGGAGGACAAGCCCTGCGCGGGAATGACAAAATTGCACCTACTCCACAAACCGAATCTCCCGCCCCGAGCTGTCCTCGCATTCAATTTTCACGAATTCCGGCGACACGTCCTCGCGGCTTAGCACCTGGACCTGCATGTTGTAATCGTCTTCCATGCGCGTGAGCTCCCGCCGCTTGCGGTTGTTGAGGTAGTTGGCCACGTCCTCTTCCACCGTCACGGAGACCCGCGCGATCCGCTCGTTATGAGCGCACATCAACAGCTTGCGAATCACTTCGATCGCCATGCTCTCGGCCGACTTCACCAACCCCGAACCCGTGCAGGCCGGGCACTCTTTGTACACGCTGCGCCGCAAGCTGGGCCGAATTCGCTGGCGGGTCATTTCAATCAAGCCGAACGGGCTGCACCGCAGAATCTTGGTCCTTGCGCGATCCCGCTTCACCGCATCCCGTAGGGTGCGCTCGACCGTGCGGCGATGCCGTTCTTTCCGCATGTCGATGAAGTCGTTCACCACCACGCCCCCCAGGTCGCGGAGCCGCAACTGGCGAGCGATTTCCTTCGCCGCGATCTGATTGAGCCGGAACGCCGATTCCTCCGCCGAACCATCCGTGCGGAAGCTGCCGCTGTTCACGTCGATGGCCACCAAGGCTTCGGTTTGATCAATCACAATCGAACCACCCCCCTTGAGCGGCACTTGTCGTTGGTTGATCCGCGCGATTTCCTCGTCCAGCTTGTTCTTGTGGAATAATGGCTCCTTGCCTTCGTACAACGTGAGCCGATTCACGTAGCGGGGCATCACAATCTGCAAAAATTCCTTGGCCCGCTCGTACGCCTTCGGTTCATCGATCACGATGCTGTCGACTTCGTTGGTGAAGATGTCGCGGATCGTGCGGATAATCATGTCGCTTTCTTCATAGATGTCGATTGGCCCAGTGGTCTTCTTGATCCGGCGGACGATCACCTTCCACAGCCGCAGCAGATACGCCAAGTCCCGCGACAGTTCTTTCTTGGTTCGGTCGGTCCCCGCCGTGCGCACAATAAAACCTAAACCCTTGGGCGGGTTCAATTCGCGCAAGATATCCCGCAACCGCCGCCGGTCGCCGTCATCCTCGATCTTCCGCGATACGCCGATCCGCCCGAGCGCCGGCATCAACACCAAGTACCGCCCAGGGATGCTGATATACGTGGAGAGCGTCGGCCCCTTCGTGCCGATTCCTTCCTTGATGACTTGCACGAGCACTTCGTCGCCCCGGCGGAAAATTTCTTGAATCGGCGGCTTCACACGCGGACGCACGCCCGGCCTGGCGCGGCGCGTTTGCGTGCCGCCGCCGCGACCGTTGCGACTTTTCTCGGCGGGACCGTCTTCGGTCCAATCTTCGTCGTCATCGCCGCCACCCCCTTGCCCACCGTCGATGTCGATCAGCTTGGCGGGGTCGTAACCCCCTTGGCGAAAATATTGCGGCTCGACGTCGCTGATGTGCAAAAACCCATTGCGACCCACGCCGAAATCGACGAACGCCGCTTGGATACTCGGTTCGAGATTAACAATCCGACCCTTGTAAATATTGCCGACGTAATTGTCCTGGCTACTCCGCTCGACGTACAACTCTTCGAGCACATTGTCTTCCACGATCGCGATCCGGCATTCCTCCGGCTGGGCGACGTTGATTAACATCTCCTGCTTCATGATGATTCTTTCTGATCCATGCGCTGCGGGGAAGGTTTCCCGCGCGGCGCGCGTTGTTCTTGAATGTGGATGGCAAAGCGTGAATCGATAGGGGCAAAGTGATGCCTAGCTGAGCTCCCTCGCGGGGAGACTCGCCGACCACCAGCCGTTCGATTCTGGAAAAGATGTCTGCCATACACGACCACATAACTGCTTTGCTGTGTAGGGTGCCACTGCTGGCTTGCCCAGCAGTGTTCCACCTTACAGCGGTAATTCGGGGAAAACTTTTGTCAGCTCTTCTTTCAGGTAATTTTTTACGTCACGCGCGCTTTCCAACTTCAACACATGCACGGCCACGCCGACGCACTGCTCCGTGGAAACGCTGCGACACACTCGTTTGATTTCAGGAATCGCGGACGGGGTCACGCTAAAGCAGCGCAGCCCCAATCCGATCAACAACATGCTATACAGCGGGTTGCCACACATTTGCCCGCACATGCTGATTGGCACCCCATGCTGGTTGGCCGTCCGCACGGCCATTTCGATCATGCGAATCACGGCCGGATCGGCGGCCGTATACAGGCTCGCCACATCCTTGTTGCTGCGATCCACCGCCAGGCAATATTGAATCAGGTCGTTCGTGCCGATACTGAAAAAATCGACTTCGTCCACGAACCGATCCATCATCATGATCGCCGACGGCACTTCGACCATCATGCCGACCTTCACCCCCCGATTGAACGGCACGCCGGCCTCTTCCAAATCTTCCATCGCATCGCCGAGCACCATCCGCGCTTGGCGTAGTTCCATGATCGTGCTGATCAGCGGGAACATAATCCGCACGTCGCCGAGCGCACTCGACCGCAAAATCGCGCGCAACTGCGTGCGAAACAAATCGCGATTCCGCAGCGCGAGCCGAATACTCCGCAATCCTAAAAACGGGTTGCGCTCATCTTCCGGATCAGGGAGCGAACGCATCTTGTCCGCCCCCAAATCCAATGTTCGCATCACCACCGGCTGGTCGACCATCGCTTGCACGACTTCGGCATACGCTTCGTAGTGCATGTCTTCGGTCGGATCATCGTCGCGACCCAGGTACAAGAACTCCGTGCGATAGAGTCCGATGCCGTTGGCCCCACGGAATTTGCATTGCTCGACTTCATGGGGGAACTCGATGTTTCCCATCATTTCCACGACCTGCCCGTCGGTCGTCATGGCGGGCAAATCACGCAGCGACTCGAGCTTCGTCGCCAGCGTACGCTGCTCTTCCACTTCGTGACGATAACGGGCGAGCGTTTCCTCGTCGGGACGCAGAATAATCTGCCCCTGATCGCCATCGATGATGACCGTATCGCCGCCCGACACGTCGGTCAGAAACGGCCCCACGCCGACAATCGCCGGAATACCCATGCCTTCCGCCACAATCGCCGTGTGGCTGCCGGGCCCACCGATTTCCGTGACTAACCCCAGCGCAAATCGCGGATTCAAGTTTGCCGTTTCGCTCGGCGTGAGTTGATGCGCGAGTACCAACACCGGCGAAGTAATCTGCGCCAACTCCTCGCGGCTCCGTCCCAGCAGATTCCGCAGGATTCGCTTCTCGATGTCGAAGATATCGTTCGCCCGCTCGGCCATGTACTTGCCTTGCAGCGATTGAAACACCTTCGCATACCGTCGCAGCGCCCGGCTCACCGCGTACTCGGGTGAATAGTGCCGTACGCGAATCATTTCCTCGATTTCGTCGTGCAGCCGCTGATCGCGGAGCATTTGCAAGTGCGCGGAAAAGATGGCCGCATAGTCGTCGCCCAATTGCTCGGCGACGTGCTTGCGGTTGCGCTCGACTTCGGCCTCGGCAGCGCTAAAAGCTTTGCCCAGGCGGATGAGCTCTTCCTCGACCGCATCGCGCGGGAGGAACCGCCGAGGAATCCGAAATCCCTCGTTGTCGAGCACCAGCGCTTCGCCGATGGCGATGCCTGGTGAAACGGCGATACCCTGCAGGCGTTCCATTGCGCCCTCACATCACACGCCAGCCACGCGCTAGGCGAGAGAGCACAACAGCAGTTCGCAAGACAGCGAGCACAAACAGGCTCGTCTCTCAACAATGGATTTCGTTCACATTATCGAGTGGGTGTCACGCATCGCTCCGATTCGCGTCGTCAACAACCAGCCAACAGTTGTCTGATGTTGTCGACATTTCGTCGTCACTTGAATTCCGTGTTGTCAGCTCGCGCCCAGTCATGGACTGGACAACCTTGTTTCCCAGCCACCGAGCACCGGACCACTCCTCGCGCGCCGTAACATCACACGGATGCGGCGCGCCCCGAGCGGTTGTTATCCCGTACTCTGTTGGCCAATAATTTCGTCGGCCGCGAAATCGCTCTCCACGAGGTGAACGATCGCGTCCAAAGCTGCTTCGGCATCGGGCCCGTGGGCTTCGATGACTAATTCGGTTCCTGGCACGGCCCCCAGCGTCAACAAGTGCAAGATGCTCTTCGCATCGACGCGCTGGCCGCGACACACAATTTCTATCTTTGATTCAAACGTCAGTGCCATCCGCGCCAGCAATTGAGCCGGCCGCGCGTGCAGCCCTTGCTCGTTCTGAATCACGACTGTTCGCTGGGCGCAAGGCAAATTCATCGACTCGGCTACTTCGTTGTTTCGTTGATGATTAGCGGGGATCGCCATATTCGTATCGGATTCGTGATTCTGTCATTCTGAGGGAAGCTCCGCGCCCCGAAGAATCTAGCTTCCAAACTCACTCGTTCTCAATACGTGAGAATGCTACAAACCAGATCCTACGGTCGGCAAGCCTCTCTCAGGATGACGTCTGTTACTCAAACAAACTGATTATTATCCGCCTCTTCGAGCAACTGCCACACATCTTTGGGCTCTTTGCTCTGCTTCAAGAAGCGACAGAACGTTTCGTCGCGCAACTGGCGCGAAATGTTTTCCAAGGCCCGCAGGTGGTCGCCCGGCCGATCCGGGGGCGACACCAACATGAACAGCAAATGCACCTTCTCGCCGTCCAGGCTGTCGAAGTCGACTCCCGAATCGCTCACCGCGACCGTGCCGACCAACTCCTTGACGCTCGGATGCTTCGTATGAGGCACCGCCACGCCACGGCCGATCCCCGTGCTACCCAACTCTTCGCGTTTCAAAATCGCTTCGACGATACTCTCGTGCTGGTCCGCCGGAATTTTGCCGGCTTCGAGCAAAGCGCTCGCCATCGCGCGAATGACCTCTTGCTTATCATCAACTTCGAGATTCGTGCGAATCGCCTCCCGACTTACAAAATCAACAAACTTCATGATGAACTTCTACCTCGATGGCTTTGTTGTCCCGTTTGCTGGGAGCAACTTATGGTGACTCAATCGCGCAGACTTTGGCAAAATGAATTCGCCGCTGCTTGCGAACGATGTTTTATGGACCTGTGCTTGACTCTCTCGATCTTTCAGTGAGCGACTGCTGCCGACACTAATCTTCTCCACCGTCATCGCCCACGGGCGCTTCCACATGACGCGCCCCCGGACCACGATGCCGTTCTTGAACGCGTTCCTTGTATTTTCGCAATTGCTGCTCGATCTTCCCTGCGGCATTGTCGAAGGCGGCCAGCAAGCTGTCGGCATTCGCGTGGGCCACGAAATCGTGCTTATGCTCGGCCGAAACATTAATCGCCACCTGGGGAGATTGTTCGTCGTTCAAATCCACCACGACTTCAATCGACATCAGACGCTCAAAAAACCGGCCCACCTTTTCCGCTTTGGCCTTCAATTTCTCCTGGCTGGCCTCACTCAAATGGCCATGCCGTACTGATATGTTGATCTGCACCGGTGCAACTCCTGGATTCGCCGCGGTCAATGTAAAACTCAAGTCACGACGGATCAATCAACGAACCGACGCCCGGCGACCCCTCGGGCCGCCCAACACCCCATTCTAGCGGCTTTTCGTCGACCCGACAAACCGACTCTTTTCGCGGTTTAAGCACCCCTCCGCCAAAATTACGCCGCGCAACCACCATATTGCCCGACCATCCTGGTCGTAAACTAACTCCCCATCGCGTTAGCCGCGCCGCAAAGCGCCAGCGGAGCGAAGCGGTCTTAAGGCAAGAGTAGCGTGCTTCACTCTCCGTGTCTCAGTGGTTAAATCCACCACTTTGCGGCATCGCATTTGCACATAATCCTAGCAAATTAACCCCGCGTACGGAGTAGCGTCGCCACTTTTCGGAGAGTTCACATGATTTCACTACCCACAATTCTGCTCATCATTTTGCTGTTGATGCTGCTGGGAGCCCTCCCCACCTGGGGCCACAGCAAAAATTGGGGCTACGGCCCCAGCGGCGGCCTGGGTCTCGTGCTCGTCATTTTGGTGATCTTATTGCTGATGGGAAGAATCTGAGCCTCACAGGCGAGCGGGGGACGTAAGTCCCCTGCAACATTCGCACGCGGCTTACGGCAACGGCAAAAACTCATTATCCTCGATCATTTGGCGGATCTTCGTGACGGCAATTGCCCGATTGCGCGGCGTGCCGTCGGGGCGATAGCTTTTCAAGTCTTTCGTACCTTTGATTTCGTCGAGGTTGTAGATGGCGAGCACCCGATAATCCAAGCTGTCGTCCTCCAGCCAGCGCACCAAATCCAACAACACCCCCTGCTTGAGCTCTTCGCCCGTCGTGCCGATCTGCTCGGGAGTAAAGCCGCGGATCATGGCGAACAAATCTTCGCCCGCTGCCGTGCCCCGCACGTTAATGAATTCCTCGCGCAGTTTGACCGCCAAGAGTGGATCGCGCGCGATGGCTTGCCGCATGGCGGCAATGTGCGAGGGCCAAGCGATCCGTTGATCGCTGTCGTTGAGCGACTTGATGAACGGCTCGAACTCGCCGATATACAAACTCGCTTCCGCCGCCAAGCGGCGAATTTCGCGCTTCGTTTGTTCCGAGTCGGTCAGTTCCAGAATCCGTAACTCGACCGGTTGCCCGGCAACAAGTTGGTTGTTGAGCACGTCCCGGGCACCACGTTCGAGCAAACTCAACTGCTCGTTCTCAATCCACGTCGGCATACTCACCGTGGCATCGGGAGTGGTGTCCGCGCCGTTGACCGACTTCCAACCAGCGGGCGAGCGAATCTCGAAAAACTCACCCTCCGGGCTTTTCCAGTGAACCGTGCCGCTCGCCAAGAACCAATTCACTTCAACCGCCGCGGATTCCTTCTCGTAATCCATGCCCGGCACGAACAGACGATGCACCTCGACCGCCAGACTCGCCGACTTATCCAAATGAAACTCATGCGCCGTGCCGTTGATGTTGAGCGTCACCAAACAATTGCCGGTGTCCGCGTTGAGCAGCAGTCGGCCATAGCTCATGTCGAGCACCAAACGCGGATCGTCCTCCTCCGCGGAGGGGACTTGCTCGGGCACCGTGACTTGCGTGCCGCCCGAAAGATACGTATTCAGGTTGGCAAGCACCACGTACGGGCGGAACTTCGGCAGCGCCAGCAAGGTATTGTCCGCTGTGATGAACGTCTGCTGCGGCAAACGAACCCACTGCTGGGCACTGGGTACATAGCCGAGCACCATGTCGGAACTCGCCCGATAGATGCCCAATTGCACGGGCCCTTCCGGCTCGGGAGGAACATCATCCGTCGCACCGGGTTCAATCTCCAACGGATCGCCGGGAATCACTTCCGTTGTCGCTGATTCCGTCAATTGATCGGGATCGAGTTGCCCCGGTTCACTCTCGTCGGCAGCAATATCTTGCGGCGGGAGCGGCACCGTCGACTCCGGCAACTTCACCGTATCAGCATCGCCCGCCAAGCTTTGATCCGTGGTAGTCGGGGGCGCTTCAAGCGCAGGCTGTTCATCAACAGTGGCTGCCGAGGCATCCGCGAGTGCGGCAGGCTCCTCAACAACCGCAGGCGTATCCTCAACTGCAGCGGGAGCAGCGTCCTCCGGCATAAAGGCCGGCGCGACGGTGCCTTGCATAGCAGCATCTTCCGCAGGCTCACTGGCTTCCGCCGGAACATCATCGATCTGAACGTCAAACTGATTCTCATCAATTGCCGCCGCCACTTCCTCCGAAACTTGCGGCTCTTCAAACGCGCCCAAGATTAAGTAAGCCGTGAGAGATCCCAAAATCGTGACGACCGCCAGTGTGGCCCAGCGTCGGCCACTGCGCCGACGATCCGCCGCCACGCGCAGATAATCAGGCAGCGCAACCGTTGGTGCCGCTGGTGCGGGTTGTGTGACCGCGGCGGCAACTCGCGCGGGGGCCATCTCTTGTGGCGCAACCGCCGCTGGTTGAGCGGCAACAACCGGTGGATGCGCCGACTCGATCCGCAGCTTCTCGCCACCTTGCACACCGTCTTGAACGTGTTGCGGCAACTCATACATCCGCTTACGAACTTGCGGATCAATCTCCGCCGGTTCGCCGAGCACCATCGTCAAGACATGATGGCAGGAAGTCACCTCGGCCAAATGCATGTCGGCCGTGGTCCCTGAATCCAAACAGACGCGCTCAAACTCGGCCACGTGTTCGGGGGGCAAGGTGTTGTCCAGATATTCCGCGACCGTGTTGGCGTCCGAGGCCGGATCGGGATTCAACACGTCATCATCCTCGCCGGCAAACACCTCGGGCGCGCCCAACCGCAACCGCCGCACGGTATCACGCGAACGGTGGATCAACTCGGCGGCAAATTCGCTCGCTTCGATCTTCTTACCCAAATCTTCGTGATCGGCCGGATCGAGAATATCGTCCATGTAGGCCAACAAGGTGCGCAAAGTGAGTCGCATCATAAACCTCGGCAGTAAACTTCTTATTCCCCTCCCTCCGGGAGGGGCTAGGGGAGGGTCTTTCAGGGGAGAGTGCTCTCCAGAACTGTTAGTGCCGATCCAGCCGAGTTTTCGTGCAAGAAAATCTCGGAATTCCGCGAATAACCCCGAGGCTGCTGCGTAAGTCCAGATCTTAGCGGGACTTAGGATAGGGAAACGCCAACAGCACAAACACCGAGGCCCCCAATTGAAAACCCGCCACGAGCAGCGGATGCAACGCCGGCGAGCCCTCGCTTAACGAGTTTGAGGTCAGGACCGTACTCGGTTCCCAACCGTCCACAGTCCGCACCCAGGCAGCATTGGTATGCCGTTCGGCCTGGGCCGATTCCAGATGGCTAAGCAACCCACTGAGGGCGGCGACGGTGGTGATCACAAACAGCGAACGAAGCAAGGGGCGTGCCTCTCAAAAAGCGAAGGGAAGAGCGTGGTTGCGAGCAAGATTCGCAAGCCGCATTCCAGGCCCAGAAGAGTGCGAATTCCCCGAGAAAATCGCAGGCTCGCACGTTGCGCGTTGCCGAAACGCCACGCCGCACGTTGCGTCGGGACAACCAATTTAGCCCCGCGACTTGTCGCGGGTTCAGGCAGCGCGGAGCAAGCTCCGCGGCTAAATAATCAAGCAACCACTTTACGCGAGAGGCGCAATCCCCCCTTCCCTGCAACTCACGTTCCGCCGCGTGACTCACAACGAACTCGCCATTCGCTAACCATTTTTTCGCAAAACTTTTTGTCGCGCGCACTTTTGCGAGTAAAATCAATTAGCTCTTCTTTATTTTTACTTTTCCATGTTCCAGCTTTTCGTTTGGTTTGACTCCCCATGTCCCATCCCCTGCGAGAACGATTGCAGCGCACCCGCCGCGAGGCCGAGGGTTACCTCGAGCTCGGCATGCCCTCGCACGCGCTTCGCAGCTTGCAACGACAAGGCAAGATCGTGCATGGCGACGCGCGGGGTTGTTACCTGCTGGGAGAATCGCTGCGTGAACTCCGCCGCTATCGCGAAGCCATCTTCCCGTTGCGTCGCTGCTTGGAATTGATCCCCGACGACGTGCATGTCTGGATGGCGCTCGGCTGGTGCTACAAGCGTGTGGGCGACATGACCAAAGCCATCGACGCCCTCGAACATGCGGTCGACATCGAACCGGGCGAAGCCGTGCTGCACTACAATCTGGCCTGCTACTGGAGCCTGGCGAAAGATCGCCGCCAAGCGCTGCGTTCCCTAGCCCGCGCGCTCAACATCGACGGCAACTTCCGCGACTTCATCGCCGACGAAACCGATTTCGATCCCATTAGAAACGACCCACTGTTCAAGAACATCGTCGGCGTGTTGGATTGAATGTTGCCGACAAACTGTGTTGCGTGATCTTTTGTTCTTTATCCCGTAGGGATCCAATCATTCAGCCCAGGGTTGGTCGCTCCTGGCGACTACCCTGGGTAGGTGTTCCGGCCCACACCCAACCCTGTAAGGGTTGCATCAGTCCCAGGCATAGCGTTCGTCAAATTCGATTTCGTACTTGGTCAACAACCGGCGAAATTCGTCCTGGAAGGTCATGCGGTGATGGTGCTCTTCTTGGTCGAGAATGTATTTATGGACTTCGCGTATTTGTGAAAATCCAATCGAGAATACACCGTACCCATTTTGCCAGGCGAATTCCTGGAGCTCGGGTGATTTGGTCTTCAACCAGAGTGACGAGCCACGCTTGACTTCTTTCACCATGTCGGCCACTGTGCAGGTCCGTGACAATGTCGAGAGCAGATGAACGTGATCTGCCACGCCACCGACGACAATCGGTTGGCAATCAAGTTTCGAGAGAATGCCACCGAGATAGCGGTGCAATTCTTCTCGAAGGTTACGATCAACCAGGAATGCTCGACGGTCTTTCGTGGAGAAGACCGTGTGCATGAGAATCTTGGACAATGATTGCGACATGGAATTCTCCGATATCGGGTAGGAGATACAACCCTTTCAGGGTAGGTATGTTCTAGATATTCTAACCCAGGGTAGTCGCCAGGAGCGACCAACCCTGGGCTGAATGATACAATCCCTGCGGGATATCAGAGCCGAGTGCAAGGTTAGAGAAATCCACCTTCTTGCCCTACACCCGCGCGAACACCAACGTCGCATTCGTCCCACCAAAGCCAAAACTGTTCGACAGCGCGCAATCCATTTTCGCGTTGTCGATCCGTTTTCTTACAATCGGCATGCCTTCCATCTCGGGGTCGAGATTTTGGATGTGGGCTGACTCGCAAATAAAATTGCCTTGCATCATCAGCAGCGTATAGATCGCTTCATGCACACCGGCGGCGCCGAGCGAATGGCCCGTGAGTGATTTGGTCGCCGAAATCGGCGGGCAGTTGTCGCCGAAGACTTCGCGCAGCGCGCCGATTTCTTTCACATCCCCCACGGGAGTCGATGTCGCATGGGGATTGATGTAATCCACGGGCGCGTGAACTTCTTCCATCGCCATCCTCATGCAGCGCACGGCTCCCTCGCCCGAGGGTTCAACCATACTGAAGCCATCGGAACTCGCACCATAGCCGACAAGCTCGGCGATAATCTTCGCCCCGCGTGCTTTCGCGTGTTCAAGCTCTTCGAGAATCAGAATCCCCCCGCCGCCGGAAATCACAAACCCATCGCGATCCACGTCGTAGGCCCGTGAGGCGAGCGCGGGAGTGTCATTGTATTTGCTCGACATCGCACCCATGCCGTCGAACAGCACCGAGAGCGTCCAATCGAGTTCTTCACCACCGCCCGTGACCATCACGTCCTGTTTGCCCCACTGGATCAATTCCGCGGCATTCCCGATGCAGTGCGACGACGTGGCACACGCCGAACTGATCGAGTAATTCCAGCCACGAATGCCAAAATGGGTCGAGAGCACGGCCGAGCAAGTGCTCGACATCGACTTGGGTACACCCGTCGGGCGGACTTTCTTCGCCCCTTTTTCGCGGGTGATGTCCGCCGCGGCGACAATCACGCGGGTCGACGGTCCGCCGGATCCCACGATCAGGCCGGTCCGTTCGTTCTTGATGTCTTTTTCTTCCAGCCCGGAATTGCGGAGGGCTTCTTCCATCGCCAGGAAGGTATACGCCGCCGCGTCCCCCATGAAGCGCCGCGTCTTGGCGTCGATGGCCGCTTCGAGGTCAATCTTGAGGCTGCCTTCAACTTGGCTGCGGAAACCGAGTTCCGCGTACTGCGGCGCGGCGACGATGCCACTCTTCGCCGACTTGAGCGACGCCGACACTTCCTCGGCATTGTTACCAATGCTTGAGACGATTCCCAATCCTGTCACCACCACACGACGTTTCATGCTATTCCTTCAATTTCTTTTTTCGAGATTGCCGTCGATCACATCGAATTCGGGATGTCCTCGAATAACCCCACTCGCAGTCCCCGCGCTTCATAGATCGGCTTGTCATCGACTTTCATGATGCCGTCCGCAACACCAAGCACCAACCGTCGCGTAATGACTCTCTTCATTTGGACGTCGTAGGTGACCAACTTGGAATCGGGGAGCACCATGCCGGTGAACTTCACTTCGCCCACTCCCAACGCGCGGCCCTTCCCTTTGTTGCCTTGCCAACCCAAATGAAAGCCGACCAATTGCCACATCGCGTCGAGACCCAAACAGCCAGGCATCACGGGGTCGGTTTCAAAATGACATTGAAAGAACCACAAATCGGGATGGATATCCAGTTCGGCCTGAATGTGACCCAAGCCACTTTCCCCTCCCTCGGCCGTGATCGACGTGATCCGGTCGAACATCAACATCGGCGGCAGCGGCAAGCGTGCAAATTCCTGGCCGAACACTCGGCCATGGCCATGCTCGATCAAATCCTCACGGCTGTAGGTGGAGCGACGATTGGGAAGGTCTGACATAATCTTGAATTCCGAGGACTGCACCAGAAAAGTAATGATCCCTTAGTCAGCCTCTCACCACAAGTCGGGATCGCGTCCGGGAGAGAATGAAAATCGCCTACTGGGTTGTGAGCTCATGCACCAAATCGACGAGAAATCGCACATTATCCACGGGGGTCTGTGGCATGACGCCGTGCCCCAAATTAAAAATGTGCCCCGGTCGCCCCTCTGCCGCCGCCAGAATTTCAGTGGTCCGCGCACGCAGGGTTTCACGGTCCGCTAGCAGCACGAGCGGATCGAGATTTCCTTGCACGGCTCGGTCATGTCCCACGCGTTGCCAAGCATCGGCCAACCCGATCCGCCAATCGACGCCAATCACATCCCCCCCGGCCTCGGCCATCAATTCTAGCAAAGCCGGGTTGCCCGTGGCAAAGTGAATCAGCGGTGCCCCCGGCACGATGCCATCGACAATCGCACGAACATGCGGCAACACATACGTGCGGTAGTCCTCCGGACCCAAACAGCCGACCCAACTGTCAAACAACTGGACGGCCTGCGCCCCGGCGGTGATCTGGGCGTTCAAGTAAAGCACAATCGACCGCGACAACCGCTGCATCAATTCATGCCACGCCGCAGGCTCGCGATACATGAGCGTCTTGGTGTGCAAAAAGCTGCGGCTTGAGCCCCCTTCAATCGCATAACTGGCCAGCGTGAAGGGCGCTCCGGCAAAACCGATCACCGGAATCGACTCCGGCAAATCCTTGCGCGTTTGCGCCACGGTATCAAACACAAAACTCAGGGCATCGACATTTTCCAACTCGACCACGCGGTCGACATCACTCGCCTCGCGCACGGGGTTGTCGATCTTCGGACCATCGCCGGGCAAAAATTCCAAGTCCATGCCCATTGGTTCCAAGATCGGCAGCAGATCGGAAAAGATAATTGCCGCATCGACCCCCAAACGCTCCACGGCCGTACACATGACTTCACTGCAAAGCTGCGGGTTCTTGCACAATTCGAGGAAACTCATTTTTTCACGCACCGCGCGGTACTCGGGCATGTAACGCCCCGCTTGACGCATGAGCCAAATCGGCGTGTACGGCACGGCTTCGCGGCGACACGCTTTCATGAACGCGCTGTCGTACCAAGCCGGAGGCTTGCCCGATATGGCCGGTGCGGCTTGGGCTGCCATTCGTTCCACAATCCGGCGTTTGCGTTTCACCAATTCAGTCGCGGCTTGGGACAGTTCGCTCACCAACTGCCCCATCTTGCCGTGACTCGGTTCAAAATCGACGGCGAATCCCAACTTGCGGAGCATCTCGCTGGTGGTAGGTCCAATCGAAGCAATCACCACACGCCGCAAGCCCGCGCGCATTTGCGTTTCAAGCCCCAGCCGCTCGGCGACTTGCACTAAATGGATCACCTGCTGCGCCGACGTAAACAGACAAGCGTCAACATCCCCCTCGGCAATCCGCCGCACGTTCGCTTCCAACGGACCAATGTCTTCCGGCAAGTCCCAGCGATAGACCTGCACGGGCACCACCTTGGCCCCGCGCGCTTCGAGGCCCGCGATCAGGCTCACGTTCGGCACGCCATACTCCTGCACGGCGATCACTTGATTCGCCACCGGCAAATGCGCATCGAACGTGGCCAGCACTTCGCGCCAGGTGTTGGGTTCCGGCACCTGCAACGTAGGAGCCAGACCCAGCTCGCGCATGACGGCCAGCGGCTTGGGTCCGCGCACCACTGTTTTCACGTCGGCCAAGGCATCGAGAAACCGTCGTTGATCAACGTGACGGTCGATGTGGACCAGCAATTGGCGGATACCGACGCCGGTGAGAAACAACACGATGTCGATTTGGCCCGTGATCAGATGATTCGCAAAATCAATGACGGGCCGTTGTTCTTCGACCGCGACTTCCCGCAGCGAGGGGCTCACCAGCGGCACTCCCCCGAGTTTCTCGATCATCCGCTCGATCTCAACGGCCCGCCGGCTTTCGAGCGAAGCGATGCGCAATCCGGCAAAATGGGTGCTGGCCTGAGTAGTCATCGCATGACCGCCGGGCTGTGGTCGCGGACAATGGCCGCAATTCGCTCGAAACAACAAGATGTAGAAACGCCAGGAGCGGACATCACTTTTATGTGCCGGTAACGACAATAGTGTTTTTTAATCACAAGGGCCTGCGCGCGTTGAGGAACAATTTCGCAAAAGTGGCGATGATTCTAGGACTTGAGTGTAACATTCTCGCCACGCACTGAGAAGTTACAGGCATACCTCGCGAGTGGGGAAACCACTCATTCACACGCTTGTCAAGTTGATGGACCCACAACTTGTCGTGGTTTGAGAAAAACTTTTTTACACGAAAAAGTTCCTTGACAAGTGCTCCGAACTTCGCAAAATAAGCCTGCTGTGGGACAGAGAGTTGGTTTGAATGGCATTCAACTGAACAGTTTGCGAACTGTTCATCTCGTTAGATGGGTTTGGAAACGCATTTCGCAACACGCTCAGTGATGAACTGAGGATGAGCCGAGTTTGATTGGCTCTCCAGACGTGAGCGGAATGGCTTGGGCAGGCAAAATTTTTCGGGCGGCGCAGCGTAGAGCGGCGCAGTTTTTCGTTGAGCAGCTTGGGTGTGCCTGTGCGCTCTCAAGTATTGTGACCGGTTCTCTTTTTCCAAGGAATCAATTTTCCCTCGTGATCGTGGGTAACTCCGTACCCCGATTCACGAGCAATCACTACTTTTGGCTGGAAATCCCGGGGGGCGACGATCGACTGGAACGACAGTCGGCGAACTGAGTTCGCGATTCGGAGGTCCCCCCCGATTTTTTCCCTTTGGCATGCATGCTAGAACAAGGGTCTCGTTCCTGTTAGGTTCGAGGCCCTTGTTCTTTTTACTGACGAGAAATACCAGCAAATGACTCGCTGTTTGCTAGCACTCGGTGCCAATTTGGGAGATCGCGCCGCGACTCTACGCAGCGCCTTGCAACTGATCGCCGCACTGCCTGACACGCAACTGCTAACCCGTAGCACCTGGCATGAAACGGCTCCCATCGGCGGGCCAGTCGGCCAGACAAGTTTTCTCAACGGCGCTCTGCTCCTCGAAACCCGACTCGAGCCACCACAACTTGCACGCAACCTGCACGTCATCGAAACACAACTCGGCCGCGAACGGCAAAGCCGTTGGTGCGCCCGAACCATCGACATCGACGTGTTGCTGTTTGGCAAAGAAGTGATCGAAAACGCCGATTTGCAAATTCCCCATCCGCGCATGGCGTTCCGTCAATTTGTCTTGGCCCCTGCGGCGGAGATTGCCGGCGACATGATTCATCCGACCACGGGCTGGACAATGGCCGCGCTGTTAAATCACTGGCGCACCGCTCCGCGCGAAATCGCAATCTTTGCCAAAAATCAAGAATTATCGCAATGGCTTGGCGACGAACTTTCTCAACAACTCCGTTCGGAAGCCAGTGACCTGAGCGACTCAAAAGCGATAAAATTAGTTTCGTGCGACGAGCAACCTGCTTTGGTGATCGCACTCGATGAGCTGGATCAAATCCCTGGACCTCTGGCGCGCATTACCTCCAGCGATCGCACTGTCATCCTCGAAGAAGCAATCGCCGCAGTCCAAGCGGCTTGGCCAGGTTAAGAGAATTTTCAATGGCGGAAATTGAAACCAACATGCGTGTCGTGACCACTATCGACGAGGTTCGCCAAGCCGTCATCGCAGCCCAGCGCGCCGGGGAAACCGTGGGTTTCGTGCCCACGATGGGGGCCTTGCATGCCGGGCATCTCAGCTTGGTCGACGCTGCGCAAGCCGAATGCGACCGCACCGTGGTCAGCATCTTCGTGAACCCCACCCAGTTCGGCCCCGGCGAGGATCAAGAGCGCTATCCCCGCACACTGGAAAAAGATTGCGAACTCTTGGCCCAGCATGGCTGTTGGATAGTCTTCGCGCCTCCAGCCGAGGAAGTTTATCCCGCGGGGCATGAGACATTCGTGGAAGTGGGCCCGGTCGCGGAGCCTCTGGAAGGAAAAATTCGCCCAGGCCATTTTCGCGGCGTCGCCACGGTGGTTTTGAAACTGTTCCAAATGGTCCCCGCCGATCGCGCCTACTTTGGTCGCAAAGATTATCAACAGTCGCTCGTGGTCGAACGCATGATCGCCGATTTTAATTTGCCGATCGAGCTTGTTGTCTGTCCCACGGTCCGCGAAGCCGACGGCTTGGCGCTGAGCTCGCGGAATGCCTATTTGAATCCCCCAGAACGGCAACAAGCGGCCAGCTTGTGGAAATCGTTGCAGCTAGCAGATTCCCTGCACCAGCAAGGGGAAAGCGACGTGGCCCAAATCATCGCGCAAATGCTGGCTTGCCTCTTCGCCGCGGGAATCACCCAAATCGATTACATCGCGTTTCTCACCCCCGGCACGGTCGAGCCAGTCACTAATATCACAGGCCCAACCGTGCTCGCGCTAGCGGCGCGCGTCGGCCAAGCGCGATTGATCGATAACCATACGATTGGTTAGTCTGCCCACCACCAACCACTCACCACCAACCACCTACTCACCCCATGCGCTCCGAACTCTTCCGCATCCCACTCGAATTAAACGGCGTCCCGCTCTTCGGCGTCGGCATTCTGCTCTGCGCGTGGATCATCGCTTGCGGTTTCGCGATGTTCGTGCTCACCAAGAAATCACCCGAAGCGTCCTGGAAAGAACTCTTGCCGGGCCTCGTGATCGGCAGCATCGCCATCGCGCTGTTGCCCCGATTCTTTCCCGAGGGACTCCCCATTCGGGGCTACGGCCTGATGGTGCTCTGCGGAGTGATCGCGGGAATCTTGCTTGCGATGCACCGCGCGCAACAAGTCGGTTTGCCAAGCGACACGATTCTCTCGCTCGCGTTCAGTTTTTTGTTGTGTGGCATTATCGGGGCGCGCTTGTTCTACGTGGTCGAATATTGGGACACGCGTTTCAAATCCGACGATTGGCGCGAAACGGCTTGGAATGTTTTGCGATTTACCGAAGGGGGCCTCGTGATCTACGGGGCACTCCTGGGAGCGGCCGTGGCCGTCTTCTGGTTCGTCTGGCGGCGAAAATTGCCCCTGCTGGCCATGGCCGATTTGCTGGCGCCGAGTTTGCTGATCGGCGTCGCGTTCGGTCGCATCGGCTGTTTTCTGAACGGCTGCTGCTACGGCGGCGAGTGTGATTTACCGTGGGCCATCACCTTCCCTCGCGAGAGCTTGCCCTACATGGAGCAACTCGAAGCAGGCCGCTTTGGCGATCCCGTGACACTCAACATGGCCGATTGGCCCGCCCGTAGTCTGCCCGTCCATCCCGCGCAACTTTACAGCGCGATCGATGCGGCTTTGCTGTGTTGGCTGTTGTGGTCGTACTATCCCTTCCGCCGCCGCGACGGCGAGGTGATCGCCCTGTTGTTCACTCTGCACCCAATTTCCAGGTTTCTGCTGGAAGTTATCCGCATCGACGAATCCGCGGTTTTTGGCACGGGCCTAAGTATTTCACAGAACATCAGCATCGTGTTCTTCGTACTGGCCTTAGTGGGCTGGGGGCTGCTCCTACGGCAACCCCCCCACCGTGCGACTTTCGCACCGCCGCTGGCGGCTTAGTGTGGAATTTTTTCCCAATTATTTCATTATCTCGACGAACAGACTTAGAAGGAGAACTCTCATCATGAATCGCAAAAAATCAACCTGGGACATCATGCTTGTGGCAGCCCTGGCGGCTGTCGCCGGCGTGGTCCTTCAATCCCATCAGTCGGCCACGGCCCAAGAACAGGAAGAAGTTTCGCAGGAAGAGCTTGAAGGCCCCATCGTGCAAATCGGCCCCGAAAAGGGTGACGTTGCGACCGCTCCTGCCGCGGACGAAGCACCTGCCGCACCACAAGAACCGTCCTATTGGATCGGCCTGCGTGGCCGGGGCGTGGCAGACCCCGTGTTGCGGACCCAATTACAATTGGCCGAGGACATGGGCGTGGTGATTGAAGAAATCGTCCCCGATAGCCCCGCCGAGAAGGCTGGCTTGCGGAAGCACGACATCCTCTTGCGTGCCAACGACGATGTCGTCGACTCGATGGAAACCTTGCAGCAGCACGTTCAAACCGGCCATGACAAGCCGATTGAATTGCAGCTCTTGCGGCTGGGCAAAGAGATCGACGTGACGGTCATCCCCGAGGAGCGCCCGGCGGATTTCCAGCAGCAACTCGGCGGTGAAGCGGCCCTTCCCGGTCAAGAAATGCTTGGCGGTGACATTGGCCGCCTGCTGCAACAATTGCAAGGTGGCGCGGGCCTCCCCGGCATGCGCGTGATCGGGCCCGAGGTGCTCAACAATGGCCAATTCAATCTCAACGCGCTGCCTAACGGCATTTCGGTTTCGATTGCTCGCAATGGCGACGGCCCCGCTCAGATCACCGTGAAAAAGGGCGACCAAACTTGGACGGTCAATAGCGACGACGCCAAGGCCCTCGCGGAACTTCCTGAAGATATCCGTGGCTTTGTCACCGGCATGTTGAATGGCCCACAAGGTGGCATCGGAGGGCAGTTCGGCAACATCGACTTGCAAGCCGAATTGCGGCACATGCTCCCCGACCGTTTGAAAAATCTCCCCGGCATGGGCGACTTTAAGGCGCAAGAAGATGAACTCACCAAGCGGATGCAACTACTCGAAAAGCAAATCGAGGCCTTGAGGCAAGAACAACAAATTCAACAGTTGCAGCTAGAAGGAAAACTGCAGTTGCCAAAGGAAACCGAGGAAGCGGCCAACTGACCTAAACGATTGATGTCTCCCCCGATAACCGGCCGGGTGGTGAGCGGAGCTTGCCACCCGGTCGGTTTGTTTTTTGGGAATAAATATTTAGCCGCGGTGCTTGCACCGCGCTCAGTAAACCCTGCGCCGCTGTGCTTGCACCGCGCTCTACAAACCCTGCATGTTCCGACCTGCGCTCCAAAGATGCTGGTATTTCTTGTTTTGACCAGGCGAGCAGCCGCATGATATGCTTGATACTGGTAAGCAACAGATGGAGACCACGCGATGCACATCGATCTTTCCTCTTACGAAACTGAGAATCTGACTCGACACGCGGCGGCCGCGGGCTTTGCGAGCGTTGAACAATTTGTCACGCAGCTTGTGCATACCCTCGCCGAGCGGCCGAACGTCGACGATCTGTTTACGCCGCTAGATGACAAAGAACTAGCACAGAGTCTCGCGATGATCGACCGAGGGATGAAACAAATCCAAGCGGGTGAAGGTCTCGGCATCGATGAAGCACGCCAATGCACGCTTGCTCGTCTTGGCCTTGGCGGCGCATGAACTCTTATCGTGTTATCGTGGCCCCGATTGCGGCTGAGAGCATTGCCGAATACGGCCGTTACATTGCCGAGGTAGCTGGCAAACCGGAAACGGCTGAGCGTTGGGTCAATCATGTCTACGACAAGATCGCCACGCTGGATGCCTTTCCGCAACGACATGTCTTGGCCGAAGAAAATGGCCACCGTGCTTATGAAATTCGCCGACAAGTAATCAGCAATTATCTGGTACTCTATTCGATTGACGAAGAAACCGCGACAGTGCATGTCATCGGCTTTCGGCACGGACATCGACTTCCGCAGCCAGATGATCTGCCGGAGTCGTTGGAATAACGAATCGGCGGTGCTTGCAACGCGCTTCGCGTCGCGTCGCGGTTAACTCACGGCCATCTGCGAACGCCGTAACTGCCCACACGCGGCGTCGATGCGGTCCCCCTTGCGATGGCGGAACCGCACGCGAATCCCGCCGGCTTCCAAGATGCGGCGGAATTGTTGCTGACTCTCCGTGCTAGGCGTGCGATACGGCAACCCCGCCACGGGATTGTAGGGAATCACATTTAAGAGCGCCTCGCGCCCGGCCAAGAGTTGCACCAACTCACGAGCATGCTGGGCACCATCGTTGATCTCAGCGAGCAGCACATACTCGAACGTCAATCGCCGACCCGAGACGGCAAAATAATCGTCCGCCGCGGCCATGATCGCCTTGAGGCCAATATTTTTATTCACCGGCACAAGCTCGTTGCGCAACTCATCGTTGGGAGCATGCAGCGAAATCGCCAACCGATAAGTCGCATCCTCACGGCTCAAGCGTTCGAGCGGCTTGGGCAGCCCCACGGTCGAAATCGTGATCCGCCGAGCGCTGATGTCGAAACCATCTTCACGGTGGGCTTCCGCTAGCGCTGGGAGCAGTCCATCAAGATTCGCCAGCGGCTCGCCCATTCCCATCACAACGATATGGCTCAACCGCTCCGCGGGTTTCAACAGTTGCTGGAGCCGCAGCATTTGCTCGATGATCTCGCCCGTCGTGAGATTGCGATCCACCCCGTCGAGCCCGCTTGCGCAAAACACGCAACCCATGCCGCAGCCGACCTGGGTGCTAATGCAAATCGTGATCCGGACTTCGTCGCGAAGGAGTACGCACTCAATTTGCCCTCCGTCGGCGAGCTTTAACAGCAGCTTTTCCGTGCCGTCCTCGGCCTGGGTATGCCGCGCAATTTCGCTCGTCCACAACCGCCATTCGTTCTTTAATTCTTCACGGAGCGACTTGGGCAGGTCGCTCATGGCGTCCCAATCAGTTGCCCGACGCTTGAAAAGCCAATTACGAATCTGCGCAGCCCGAAATTTCGGCAACCCCCGCCCAGCGCACCAAGCCGCGAACGGTTCGCCCAAAGAGTTCAACAAATGTGGCAAGTGCAATTCCATTCTTTTCCTGAGCCGAAGGCGCTAGCCTCGGGTTCTTCGTAGCGCCACCCGACGCTAGCGCGTTGCGGCTCATTTATTTTGCCCCCACCCCCAACAGCGATGGCAGCGTAGTGCAAACGTAATAAGCCCGGGGCACGGTGAGATCGAAAATCGCCTGCAAGTCGAGCGTGAAACCTTGCGTGCTGGGGGCCTGCATGTTCAGCAGCGAGCCAAACGGCGACGCCGGTTCTTCGTATTTCACACACATCACATCGTCCGTCTTGTGTCCCGCGAGTTCCGCGGCACGCTCGACCGCTTCCTCGATAAAACCAATCTGATCGACCAATCCCAATTCCAGCGCTTGCTGGGCCGTGAAGATTTGCCCCGTGGTCGCCTTTTCCAGCGCGGCGGGATCGTTCTGCAACTTTGGCCGGCTCTCGGTGACGATTTCCTTGAAGCGGGCGAAGCTAATGTCCACAAGCTCCTGCAACAACTTGCGCTCCTCGGCACGATCCGCTTCGGAAAGCTCCCGCGTGGGGCTTCCCATCAGTTTGTATTTGTGGCTCGCAATCGAATCGTCCTTCACATCATAATCGCTCAGCAAACCCGACAGATCGTAGTGCGGGATCACCACGCCAATCGAACCGGTCCACGTCGTCGGCTCGGCGAAGATCACGTTCTCCTTGTTACCCGTGGCCATGGCGATGTAATAGCCGCCGCTCGCGCAAATACTCCCCATGCTCACCACCACCGGCAGCTTGCGGTCTTTCACCAATTCTTGGACATGGTGATACAGATAATCGCTCCCCGTGACGGTCCCGCCGGGGGAATCAATCCGCAAGACGATGGCCACCACGTCATCATCCTCGCGCACCCGATCCAACTGCTCTTTGACGAAACCATCGCTCTCGATGATCGTCCCCGACACGTCGATGATGGCAATCTTCTTGTCCGTGGCGGTTTTGCTGAGCGAGTGATACTTCTCTCGTGGGCCGTCGGTGGTGTCAAAGTAGCTCTGGTAGGCCGCCGACATGCCAAGGATGGTCATGACGGCAAGCCCCAACAGCACCAACAGCAGCTTGCCGTAGCGGCCAAACGCCGACTGCTGTTGCTGAACAATGATCTGCGGGGGCGGAGACTGCGCTCCGTGGGGGGTAACTTCTGACATAATTCGGTCCGCCGAGAGAATGGGGAAACGCCGCGTAATGCTGAATTCTCCATTCTACTGCCAACACGCAGCGGGACAACGACGCCTCACCCAGTCGTCAGGAGAACTGCAAAGTAGTAGGCACACTCCGTGTGCCGTAACCGCCTTGGTGAAATCACCGTGTTTTCGCGCGTCCGCCACGGCACACGGAGTGTGCCTGCTACATTCAGGCGGACTTTACAGTTCTCCTGCCCCAGGCCGTGGTGTTGCCAGTTGGCCCCCCTTGCCGTTAAAGTACCATAACTCTCATTGTACGAGTCATTCGACGGGGACCTGCCAACCAAGAAAAGCGGGCCCGGAAAGGAGTAAGCGGTTTGTTCGTCAGTGCTGCAGCAGAATGTTTTACAGACTATTCTCGGGACGATATTCTCCCCCTCTTGGTCGATTTGGAGTACACCTCCGTCGAGCTACCGCTCCACGAGGAGGGTTTCAGTTGGATCAAGCCTTCCGCGGTGCTAGCTGACTTCGACCATGCCACGGAAGTTTGCCGCGACACAAGCCGACTCACGATCTCGGCTTTCTCGGTTGACCCCGGCCCGTGGGGGGGACCGTACTACGAACGCTTTGCCGCCTGCGCGAAGTTGGCCAAATCGCTGCGGGTGGTCCCGCTGGTGGTCCCTTCCTCGGAACTCGGCACGCCGTTCAACGAAGAAATCGAACGCTTGCGCGAGCTGGTGAAAATCGCCGCCCGCGAAGGCTGCCTCGTCGCGCTCAAAACACAAATTGGCTGCATGACCGAAGACCCCGACACGGCGGTTGTGCTCTGCGACAACGTCAAGGGTTTGGGGCTCGCCCTTGATCCCTCCCACTACATTGCCGGCCCCCGCCAAGGCCGCGATTTTTCCAAGGTGATGCCCTACGTCTTCCACGTTCATTTGCGCGATTCGACCAAAAGCCAAGTCCATGTGCGCGTCGGTCAGGGCGAAGTCGACTATGGTCGGCTGATCACGCAACTTCAGCAAGTCGGCTACGACCGCGCGTTATCGGTCCACATGGCCCCCATTCCCGGCCACGACCACCGGGCCGAAATGCGCAAAATGCGGCTGCTGCTCGACAGTTTGCTGTAGCCGAAACTTTCTCGCCGCATTGGTGTATCATTACCTGGAGCCGGTTTCAACTTCACGAGAGAGAACCGGACGCTAGCGCGTGGCGGCTGATTGAATCAGCCGCAGGGCGCTAGCCCCCGGTTTTTGAAACTGCCACTAGAGCAAGCTCGCCACTCGGAGACATCGCTTGGCCATCAGCGATTCCACCGCCGCGCGGTATACCGCCCAAGACCCCGACGTGCGGTTGATGCTGCGCGTCCAGCAGGACGATGCCGGTGCGTTTGAAGAGTTGATGCTCCGTTACCAGAATCGCGTGGCCTCGCTGATGACTCACTTGGTGGGCAAACGCGATCTGGCCGAAGATTTGACCCAAGACATTTTCCTGCGCATTTACCGTTCACGCAAGCGTTACATCCCGGGTTCCAAGTTTTCCACCTGGCTGTACACGATTGCCCACAATGTCGCCTCGAATTCACGTCGCTCGCTATCCCGCCGTCGCGAAGTAAATCTCGTCGGCCAGGAATCCGGTGAGTTCGGCGGCAATCCCCTCGATCACGCGGCGCTCGCGGCGAGTGGTTTGATGCCGACCCGCCAATTGGA
This sequence comes from Bythopirellula sp., assembly GCA_034439695.1. Lineage (GTDB taxonomy): Bacteria > Planctomycetota > Planctomycetia > Pirellulales > Lacipirellulaceae > Bythopirellula. The sequence goes on from JAWXAV010000148.1 coordinate 31,418, forward strand.
CAAAGCCGAACTGAGCGGCGTGGTGCAGCTAGCCATCGCCGCGCTCAACGAACGGCAACGCATGGCCGTGTTATTGAACAAATTCGAGCATCTTGGCTACGAAGAAATTGCCGAGGTGATGGAGCTCACGCCCCAAGCGGTGAAATCGCTCCTCTCCCGCGCGCGGGCTAATTTGCGCGAAGTGCTCGAACCCTACCTGGAACAAGGTGCCCAAGTTTCACCCCCAGCGGTGTCAACTCCGTCGCCGTCAAACAAGCCATGACAAACAAACCCTCCAACGACGACCGCCGTCTCGAACAGATGGTTGCCTACCTCGACGGCGAACTCACGCCCGTCGAGGTGTCGCTCGTCGAGCGGCAGTTGGCCGAGGATGTTGACTTCCGGCAAGACTTGCAGAGCATCGAACGGGCCTGGTCGGCGCTCGATGCGCTCCCCATCACCACGGTGGACGACAAGTTTTCGCAAACCACGATGGAAATGGTCGTCGGCGCGGCACGGCAAGAGCTTGTCGAAAAGACGCATGCGCTACCCATCCGTCGGCGCAAAAATTATCTCAGCAAGATCCTACTCGCCACGGCCGGTGCCGCGCTGGCTTTGTTGATGGTGCGGCTCGTCCGCGAGAATCCCAATCGCGTGCTGCTGGCCGATCTGCCGTCGATTCAATACGTCGACATTTATTCGCAATTTGAAGACGTGGATTTCCTTCGCAAGCTGCACGCCGAACTTGGGGACGACGTATGGGTCGCCGATCTCGCCGCCACGGACCTCGACGAGCAAATCAGCGATTTCAAGACCATCGCCGTCTCCGAGTCACTGCGCGACTGGGTGGAACAACTCGACGACGAAGATCGGGCCGCGCTGCGGGCCCGCTTCAATCGCTTTCTAGCCCTCTCACCCGAGGAACAAACACGGCTCCGCGAATTGCATACTGCGCTGACTTCGGCCCCCGACCACGACCAGCTCGAGCGCACGATGTTGCAATACCAAGTCTGGCTCAACGCGCTCCCCGCCAGTCGGCAGTTTGAGCTTAACGAAAAACCCGTTGACGAGCGCGTAAGAGAGATTGTCACCCAACAGCGCCGCGAGGCGAACAATCAATGGATCGAACTTTCGCCCGAGGAGTACCGCCGCCTAGACCAAGCCTTGGAGTCCATCCGCCGCCAAATCTTCCAAGAGTTAGCCGCCGAACAGCGCGAAAACTTTTCTCGGCCCAACAATCGCGAGCGCGGCCGCCCCACCCCCTTCGAGCGTCAGCAAGTCGTCCGCCAGCAGTTCATCAAACATCGCGACGAATGGGTTCCCCAAATCCTTGCTGCACTTTCTGCCAACAGCAAGACTGCTTTTGAAAGACTCCCCCGCCAGCAGCAACAGCGGCAAATGATGCAGTGGATTCTGCAAACTCGTGACCGCAGGGAGGGTCAACGCGGCGAGTACCTTCGCTTTGACCAAGTTTCGCAACAAGACCTCGAACGCTTCTTTGCCGAAGAAACCGACGCGGCCACGAAAGAGCGTTTGCTTGCTCTACCGCGCGACAAGATGGAACAACAACTCAAGCGGCTCTATTTTCGTGGTGCTCCGTTTTCGGAAATGCAGCCCGAAGGCGAATTCCCGCGCGAAGAAAGCCCCTTTGGACCCCCTCGCGGCGGGGGAGAACGGGGCTTTCGTCCGCCACGCGGCTTCGGCGGACCCGAGGGG
>JAWXAV010000149.1:0-5087 GCA_034439695.1 Bythopirellula sp.
CCCCACCGACGGCGAACTCGAAATCCTACGCGTCCTCTGGACCGCCGGGCCTACGTCGCTCAGCACCCTCTGCGAGCAACTCCGCAGCGAACGCGACGTCGCCACCACCACCGTCGCCACGATGCTCCGTGTGATGCTCGACAAAAAACTCGTCAAACGCACTGGTGCCGGCCGCGGTGCCGTTTGGTCGGCCACCGTCACGCAAAAAATTGCCGCCCGCGGCATGGTCCGCAAACTGGTCGAAGGAGTCTTCGAGGGCTCCGCCCACCGCCTCGCGGCCCACCTGGTCGAAGGGGGCCAACTCACCGCCAGGCAACTCGCTGAACTACGTCAACTCATCGATCAACAACATAAATCCTCTGCTCACAAATAAAGGGCCGTGCGATGAATACTCTTCTGACATTCTGGCACCTCCTCGGCTGGACCATGCTCTATTTTCTCGCCGCGGGCACGCTGGTGCTACTCATCAGCGCAGCCCTGAAAGTTTCGCTCAAACGCGCCAATCCGCGAGTACGCTACACCACGTCGCTTGCCGTCTTCGCGGTCTTAGCGCTCTTACCAATGGCGATCGCGAGTTGGTTAACCATCACGCAGCCGAGTCATCAGCGACCGGAATTCACCACGAATCTTACGAATAGCACGAATCAATTATTTAACGCAGAGATCGCTGAGGTCGGAAAGGGAACCGTTATAACCACAGAGGGCACGGAGATCACGGAGGGGAAGAAAGTCTTTGTCTTACCGCGTGAGGAAACCGTGTCGGTTTTCGTTGAATCGCTGTTGAATCTTGCCGTCCAGTATCTCCCTTGGCTCTGGTGCATAGGCACACCGCTCACGTTCTTGCTGCTCACCAGCGGCTTGGTTGGTGCCGAGCGGTTGCGGCGGTCTTGTCAGTTTTTGACTGACGGCCCCATTCACGACTCGTGCGCACAACTGCGCATTGCGCTGAACATTGGTCGGCAAGTCGGCGTTGCCATCTGTGAGCGCGTGGCCACTCCCGTCTTGGTCGGCGTGGTGAAGCCGCTGATTCTCCTGCCCCCCGCGGCGCTCAATGGCTGGACCACTGACGAACTCGAAATGGTGCTCCTGCACGAACTGGCCCACGTCCGGCGGTGGGACAATGCGGTGAATCTCGCGCAGCGGATTGTCGAGTCGCTGCTGTTCTTTCACCCGGCCGTATGGATCATGAGCACCTGGGTCCGCCGCGACCGCGAAGATTGCTGCGACGCGGTGGTGATCGGCCACACCGCGAAACCGCAAGCGTATGCGGAGCTGTTACTCGCTCTCGCCTCGCATACTCCTGGCATGGCTGCTTCAGCAGCCATGGCACAGCACCCGGTAGCGAATCGCATCCGTCGCATTCTCAAACTGGAGGACGAACCCATGCGCGTCTCGCGCAGCACTCTCACAATTGTAACATCCACGGCCTTCGCACTCGCACTGGCCCTAGCATTCCTCGGCTCCACCAACGCAAAAGAAACCGTTAGCCGCGAGTCAAAGCGCGTCGGCGACGAGCGCTCTGGGAAAGAACTCACCACGAATCCAACGAATCGCACGAATAAGAAATTAACCACGGAGGTCACGGAGAGCACGGAGGAAGAAGGAAAGTCAATCGACAAGGTGGTTGAACCTGGCAAAACAATGGTCCAGTTTTTCCCTCATCCCACAAAATCTGAAGTGGTGGATGAAGCAGTAAAAAAGCTCAACAAGATCGGTCACAATGTCACGATTCGTCCTACGAAAAACGGCACGGCCTTATTAGTAGAAAACGGTACAATTGAAAATGCTTCTGCTGTTTTTGCTAACTTCCCCACCCTCGAAGATCAACGCGCGGCAGATATCGCCTACAAGTTGCTCGGCGTCGAACTGGAAAAACTCGACGCGGAAGAGCTTAAACGAGTGAAGGCAGAGGGCTATGCGGGAGGTTTACGGGTGACTTCTGAGGACAATCCCGTACACGGACTGAGGACATATGACCTACTTCTTGGCCTACACGTTTGGCCGACCGAATCACTTGACCAAGTCAAAGAGATTCTTACACGCGACGACCTCGATCAACTTTCGCCGTTAAAATTCTACGTAATTCGCCAAGGCGCGGAAGGTCCTGGACGGGGTTCTGTGATTGGAATCCCAGCCGGAGCCGACACAGTCATCACCGGTCGAACGTCCGTGAATCTCGATGCTTGGCGACAAATCCGAGAACAACGAAGAATCAGTTCGGGGTTGCCGTATTTGCTGAAACCTGGTGACGATATCTTGATTGTGGCCTACGACGGCAGTCAACCTGACCGCGACAAAGTTGTCGATGATGCCTATTCCATCGATAAAGATGGGAGCGTGAACTTTGGACCGGACTACGGAAAGGTTTTTATAGCAGGAAACTCGCTCGAAGACGCTCGATATTTGATCGAGATAGAGTTACGGACGAAAGTGCCGAAATGTGTTGTCCAACTCACTTTAATTGATGGTGAAAAAGCCACCAACTCAACTCACTCCGACGCTGCTGCGGCCAGCCTCCTCTACGACGGCAAGACCTTTGAAGAGTGGCGCGAGCTGTGGACAACCGAGCTCAAAACCGAAAATCGCATCGAGTGCATCAACGCCCTCGCCGCCTTTGGCCGGGCGGGTAAGGGCCAAGAAGCAGCGGAAGCAATTCTGGATGTGGCCGGAGAGTACGATTTCGACATTATCTCCGATGGCTCCGCGGGAGACCTTAAGCAAGCAATTACTGTGGTCATGGTAGGCAACGAGGGTTTCCCCGGGCAGTACTGGCTGCCACTCTTGATCGACCGACTCAAGTCCGATCCCGACAAGTGGAGTTATTTCGCCTATTGGGTGTTAAGGGATGTGCAAGGGAAAGACGTCATTCCTTATTTGAAGCAACTCGCCACCGACAACACCTTATCAGCGGACGCACGCGGTGCGGCATTGGCGGGACTGGCCAGTCAACCCGATCTTGCCGACGACGCCGAAGCCCTGGAAATGGTAAGAGAAGCACTCAAAGGGAACGACGCCAAAACTCTGACAATTCTCATTAACAATCTACGCTTCAATCGTCTCGATTTGTTTCCCGAGCAAATCGAAATGCTCTGGCACGAGAATGATATAGTTCGTCGGGTAGCCAATGCGAATCTGATGACCTCCTTCGATCCGTCCCGTGGCATACCGATTCTTGACGCGACCCTAGCAGTCATCAACAACCCAGAGCGAAAGGCCGAGCACGCTCGCGCCATCTACTCGCTTAGCGCGCTGAGCTCATTCTTCAGCAACAATCACGAAATGAAAAAACGACGGCCCGAGGTTAACACGAAACTTGAAGAGATTCTCATCAATGGCGCTCCTGGCCTGCTCCCAGCAGCGTTGGCCACTTTGGCGAACCTCTCCGCGAGCGACGAAAGCTCCATCATCCAAGAACTTGGCGACAGAATTACCGATGATCGCCGCGAACTGCTAAAACAAGCCATCAAACAAGCGGAAGAGTTGAAATCTCAAGACCGTGGCGGCGGTGGGGGGGGTCGCGGCGGAATGGGCGGTGGCGGTGGCGCATTTTGAAATAGGCCAGCTCGAAACACCAAGCCAACAACCACGAATCCCACGTATCAATCCCATTTGTGCAATTCGTGGTTGGCGTACTCGCCGCCATAAAATCAGCGTGGTAAAAATATCTCTTCTGGAGCTTACAGATATTCCACACGCCCACGCATCTCGTCGTCTCCGAGACAGGCGTGCATCAAGGCCAAGTGACGGACGATCTCGCCTATGGAACGCGAACCTTGGGCAAAATAAACGATGCCCAGATGCGACTTTCCCTCGGCAGCGATTCGCAGAAAATCAGCATCTTGTGTGACAATGACACAACCTTCTTTGAGTGCGTGAGCGACGTGCTGTTCATCCTCGGCGTCGAGGAGATTCGCTTCGGCGGTCGTCGTGACGTCGATACCGCGTTGCCGCAAACCCTTGGCCACCGCATCGGCCTCAAGATGAAACCGCATCGCAACTCTCATCGCGTCTAAAAACTGAACATCGAATTGGCTTGGATCGAGGACGAGCAAATTCCGACGTTCAGTTTTCAGCCGACTCGGGCAAAGCCGCGCTTTCGCCGAGCTTGAATTCCAACGGCCCTGGTCCCGTACGCTCACGCATCAGCCGTACAAATTGATCGTCTTCGCGTATCTCTTGTAGCACTTGCTCGCGATGATCAAAGAAATACGACAACGCCGCGTGAACTTGGCCCAGGCTCAGATGAGGCAACTGCTCGACGATTCGGTCGGCAGCCATGCCCTGAATTTCAGCAAACGCATAAATATCCGAGACACGCACGCGCGTCCCTTCGACATACGCGCGATTCTGCCCCGCGCGGTTTTGTCGGATTTCAATGTGTGTTGCGATGTCGCTGGCCATGACACAATTTTAGCCCATCCGCCGCACCAAGTCACGGCAATTTTCCGAAGAGCTTCTACGCTCACGAAAGGGATTTCGCTATACTACCCCCCATGGCATGGATGATCGGCATCGACGAAGCGGGATATGGTCCGAACCTTGGGCCGCTGGTCGTGGCAGCCAGCGCGTGGTGGGTGGAGAAGGAGAGGCTAGAGGCTAGAGGTAAGAGGCTAGGGAAAGAAGAGTCTTTCGGCGTCTCCGTCCTAGCCGCGGCCGGCAGGCGGCGGTCCGTGGAAATCTGCCTCTATCGCCGGCTCGAAGCAATTGTTTCCCGCACGGCCTGCGACAACAAACTCGCCATCGCCGACTCGAAGCAACTCTACAAACCGGGCCACGGCTTGCGACAACTCGAGCGCGGGGTGATGGTGGGGTTGGGAGCGTGTCATGCATCTTCCGGAGGGATAAACCCTCCGGCTCGCTGGGGCGATCTCATCGCGCAACACGCGCCGGCGCTCCCGTGTTATTCCGACTACGATTGCGCACTGCCCATCGATGCGACAACCGAGGAAATCACCGATCTCTCACAGCGCTTCCAATCCGCTTGCGTCTTCGCGGGGGTAAAACTCACGAGCTTGCGCGCACGGCTCGTCTACCCCCAAGAATTCAACGAGCTCACCACCCACTACGGCACCAAGGGCGCCGCCCTC
>JAWXAV010000150.1:0-7031 GCA_034439695.1 Bythopirellula sp.
GCTCGCCGGCGTCGTGCCCGAATTGATTACCGACTTCAATCCGTATAATGCGCGGGTGCAGCGCGAGCAACTCTATCGGGCACCGTTGCAGGTCGAGCCTTACCTGATGGGCATGCAATGGGTCAGCGATTTGGCCTTGGCCGCGGAAGTCGAGATCCACGAGTCCCGGGGTGAACTGTTGTTGGACTTGGTCAAAGCCGGGAAGCATTTTACTTGTCGAATCGATTTAAGCACCGGCAAGGCGACGCTGGAAATCGACGGTCAGCCCAACTTTTCCCCGACGGCGGACACACCGCTCTCCACTACTGGCGATTTTCGCTTGTTGTTTGCCAATGTCGACGAGCAACTCATGTTGTGGGTCGACGGCGATTTGATTCACTTTGGCGATGGCACGAGCGCGGCGATCTATGATGCCGACGCCGTGTTCGGCGGCCGCGAGCAGGCGATTCCCAAAACTTCCGACGACGATGCCGGCGATCTTTCGCCTGCCGGTATCGGCGCGCGGGGTGCATCGCTCACGGTGACGCGCCTCGAAGTCCTCCGCGACATCTATTACATCTCCGCGCGTGCCGACGATCCCGCTTCGCCGCCGCGTTGGTATGGCCCCGGTTATCACACCGACTATGTCCGCCCTGATTTCCCTGCCGAGTTGCCGGATGGCACGCAGCAGGACGCCCTGACTTCCGAACGTCAGTTGTTCCGTGACCCAAGCACCTGGGATCGGTTCTTGACCCGACACGCCCGCGAGTTTCCCGTCGCGGAAAAACAGTATTTCGTCATGGGCGACAACAGCCCGGAAAGTCTTGATTGCCGACTCTGGAAACGGGGCAACGATTTGAAAGGCATTCCCGGCGGGTCGTATCTCGACGAGCGGTTGCTCACCGGCGAAGCCATTTACGTATTTTGGCCTCATTCGTGGGGCAGTATCCCGGGCCTAAACAAACTCCCCGGCTTTCCCAACTTTTGGGACATGAGGATTGTGAGATAAATGGCTATCGGCTCTCGGCTATTGGCGATCGGCAAATTGATCTGGCCGATAGCTGACAGCCGAGAGCCAACAGCCCAACTCGTCATGGAGGACGAACAAACGTGTCGCTATTGCGTGCCACTGGATTGGTAAAAAACTACGGCCGTCGCCGCGTGGTGGATGGTGTTGACTTTGCCGTCGAACGCGGCGAGATCGTCGGCCTGTTGGGCCCCAACGGTGCCGGCAAAACAACCAGCTTCCGCATGACCTGCGGGATGATCGAACCCGACGCGGGCCAGGTCATGCTCGCGGGTCAGGATGTGACCGATTGGCCCATGTTTCGCCGGGCTCGCGACGGCGGGATGGGCTATCTCGCCCAGGAATCGAGCGTCTTCCGCAAACTCTCCGTGCAAAACAATTTGCTCGGCGTGATGGAAATGCTCGGCATCGACCGCAAAACCCGCCGCGCGCGGTGCGACGAACTCCTCGAACAGTTCGGCATCACCAAACTCCGCCGCAGCAAGGCGATGTCGCTCTCCGGCGGTGAACGGCGACGGCTGGAAATCGCTCGTTGCTTGGTGTCTAATCCCGAAATCATTTTGCTCGACGAACCCTTCACCGGCATCGATCCGGTCACTATTGCCAGCATTCAGGAAATCATCCGCGATTTGCGTTCGCGCGGAATTTCGATTCTCATCACCGATCATCAAGTCCGTGAGACGCTGCAAATCACCGACCGCAGTTACGTGATTCGCGCGGGCCAAGTCCTTTGCCATGGCACGCCCAACGAAGTGCTGCAGAACAAAGAAGCCCGCAAGCACTATTTCGGCGAAGGGATGGACATGGGCGTGGCAGCGCCGCGCATGACGACAACCCCCGCGACCGAAAGCCGCCTCGCCGCCTTACGCGGCAAACTCACGGGCCGTTTTCATTCGCACGATGACGAAGCGGCGTAAGTTTTCAATAGCCGTGATTCATTGAATCGCGGCTAGTTGCTTGCCGCATCGCCATCTACAATAGCTGCATGAGCGATGAAGCTTCAACCAACTCGGCCCCCGCGCCTGACTCCCCCGCCCCGTTGCGGAGCGTGCACACCTCGAATCTGCCGCAAATCTTTGCCGAGGCGGGACTCTCGCTGCTGGTCACAACCTACCAAGCGGGCAAACTCGTCATCTTGCGCAACAACCAGGGCGTCCTCAATACGCACTTCCGCAATTTCATGAAACCGATGGGGCTTGCCGTGAGCGGCGGCAAGCTGGCCATCGGCTGCAACATCGACATCTGGGAATTTCACAATGTCCCCGCGGTCTGTGCGCGCTTGGATGCGCACGAAGAAAACAAGGACACCGGTTTTCACCACGACGCCTGTTTTCTGCCCCGCCGCAGCCACACCACCGGCGACATTCAGATTCACGAAATGGCTTGGGTCAACGAAGAGCTGTGGTTCGCCAACACCTCATTCAGTTGCCTCGCCACGCGGAGCGACACTAACAGCTTTGAACCGCGCTGGCGACCTAAGTTTGTCACGGAACTCGTCCCCGGCGACTACTGCCATCTCAACGGCCTCGCCATGCGCGATGGCCGCGTGCGTTACGTGACCGCGCTGGGCGAGACCAACACCCTGGGCGGCTGGCGGGAAAATAAACGCGACGGCGGAGTTTTAATCGATGTTGATTCCCACGAAATCATCGTCCGCGGTTTGTCGATGCCCCACTCGCCGCGCTGGTATCGCAACAAACTCTGGCTCTTGGAATCGGGCAACGGCAGCCTCGGCACGGTCGATCTGAAAACCGGCCGCTACGAAGCCATCGCCGAACTCCCCGGCTTCACGCGCGGCATCTCGTTTTATGGACCGCTGGCGTTCGTCGGCCTCTCGCAGGTCCGTGAGTCGGCCGTGTTCAGTGGCATTCCGCTGGTCGAGCGCTTGGAAGAGCGCACCTGCGGCGTGTGGGTGATTAATATCGAGACGGGACAAACGGTCGCGTTTTGCCGCTTCGAGGACGCCGTACAGGAAATTTTCGCGGTCGAAGTCTTGCCAGGAATTCGTTTCCCTGACTTGGTCAACCACGACGCCGAGCTCATCGGTCGGTCGTATGTGCTGGGCGACGAAGCCCTCGCCCAAGTGCCGGCAGAGATGCGCTCCAGCAGTTGAACCACGACGACACAACGAGCACGACGAAAGAGACATTCGCCTTGTTTTTAATCTCGTCGTGCCCGTCGTGCCGTTGTGGTGACTGCATTGGATTTTTGCCTTGTCGGAAGGTATGCTAGTTTCTTTCGCTCAGCAGCACTTTTCATCAACCTCGGGCCGTGCCCATGCAGAATTCGATTCGCACCGTTCTCGTCACCGGTTGCTCGACCGGCATCGGCCGGGCCACCGTCGAGCTGCTCGCGGCGCGCGGTTTTCAGGTGGTTGCTGCCGTGCGCGATGCGCGGCATTTCGCCGAGCTACAATCGCTGCATAAGAACATCAAGCCGCTGTTGTTGGATGTCACTTCCGAAGCAGACGTGGCCCGCGCGGTAAACGAGTTGCGCGCCGTTGCCCCACAGGGTCTCTATGGGCTCGTGAACAACGCCGGCGTTGGTCTGCCGTCGGCGGTGGAACTCACGACTCCCGACGAACTGCGGCAGCTCTTTGAAGTGAACACGATTGCCCCGCTCCGCTTGATCCAAGCGTTTTTACCCATGCTGCGGCAAACCCGAGGACGGATCGTGAATGTCACTTCCATGAACGGCGCGCTCGCGCTGCCCATGGTGGGAGCCTACTCGGCAAGTAAGTTCGCGCTCGAAGCCCTCTCCGACACGCTACGCGTCGAATTACGCCCTTGGCGAATCTCTGTCAGCACGGTTCGTCCAGGACAGGTCCGCACCGCCATCTTCGATAAGGCGGGCGCGGCGTTGGTGACCCGCGTTCCCGCGATTCCCCCCGAGTTACGCGCCGTTTATGAACCCATGTATGGACAGGGCGCGTATTTTAACGAGCGTGGTGTGAATTCGCCAACTCGCCCGGAAGCCGTGAGCAAAGCCATTTTGCGCGCCCTGACGGCGCGCTGGCCGCGGGCCCACTACCACGTCGGCATTGACGCCCACGTGATGAACTTCGCCAAGCGCTACTTCCCCACGCGGCTCCTCGACCGTGTGCTCGCGCGTGTGATGGGCACATTGCGGCGGTTGGACTAAATGACTTTTCCAATCTCCCTCCCCGGTACTCCGGGGAGGCCACAATACTGAAATACAGCGGGGAGGGTCTTTCCAGTGAATCGTGCGGCTTACGTGGAAAGAAAATTGGAAAATAAGTTTGCACCCTGAAGCCAATAGACTTACAATCCAGGCGTCTGCTCTGGTGCGCAGCTAGGCAACGGGGGAGCAGCAAGGAACCTGAGGCTTTTATGGCGAGCTCTTCTTTTGGGGAGTCTTCAAGACTGCGCATGCGGGCCCACTCCTCCGCCCACCGTTCGTTTTGCCGTTTACCCTACGCGCGTTCCCTGCGCTGCGAGCACCTGGAAGACCGCCGCCTGCTGGCGCTGCTGACGGTCACCACCGACCAAGATGTGATCGATTTCAACGACGGCCAGACATCCTTGCGAGAAGCCATCTTCCCCGCAAACATCGTCCAGGGGGCGGATGAGATCGTCTTTAATTTCGGCAACTCTAACCCCGCGACGATTCTGCTCACGCAAGGGGAATTAAAGATCGAGGACTCGCTCACAATTACGGGGCCGGGGGCGGAGTTACTCACGATTGACGCCAGCGGAATCGCAAGCGTCGGAAGCAGCTCGGTATTCAATATCAGTGATCGCAAAGTCGCCACGGTGATTGATGTTTCAATCGAAAGACTTACGCTGACCGGTGCCCAGAATTCAGCCATCAGAAATCAGGAAAACCTGACTTTGACTTCAATGACACTCTCGGGCAACAAGAGTATCTCTGGCGGGGCACTTTGGATGGAACCGGCATACAACTCCTCTCTGATCAGCTTAAATGTAATCGATTCAACTTTTGTTGATAATATTTCCACAGGAGGGGCTGGCGGCGCCATCTACTTTCGTGGCACAAGCGGTCGATTATCCATCCAAGACTCGGTTTTCTCTGAGAACAAAATTGAATCAATTGAATTTGGCTTTGGAGGAGCCATCTATGTCTCAGGACTTAGAAATCATGTTGAGATCATCGATACGCATATTGAGAATAACTCCGCGCGGAATGGTGGAGGAGTATATTTTTATGGCTTAGACGGAGATGTTCACATCATCGGTTCGGATATCTCACGCAACAAGGCTTGGTCTCAAGGAGGAGGTATCTTTGCACATGTAGACTCACTAAATATCGAACGCTCAACAATAAACGAGAATGTTGCAGGGAACGACTCTCATTCGGCCTCTGGAGGAGGGCTTAGAATTTCTAGCAGTGGTGAAGTTGTTATAAACGAGTCGACGATAAGTGGTAATTCAGCTACCTCGTACGGAGGAGGGATTGACGTAGATGGCGGAGTTCTAACTGTCACCCGAAGTACGTTTTCAGGGAATTCGAGTAATTATGGTGGCGCTATTTTCTCTCAAGCCCTAGTTCTAGAAAACAGCACCATTAGTGGCAATTATGCTCGGAGAGTAGGTGGAGGCATTAATTCTGGTGGTAGGCTCACAGTTACCAATTCAACTATCGTTGCTAATTCTGCCGGCTACAGTGGAGGTGGCATTTCAGCCATAGGATTATTGTTACAGGGTACTGTTGTTGCAAGTAATGTTGCTCCCACAAGGCCTGATCTGTCTTATCGTCTCCCCGGAATAACATCCGGGGGGATCACTTTGCGACACTCCCTCATCGGCACGAGCGTCGGCACCTTGCTCACCGAAGCCCCGCTCGGTTCCCCCGACACCAACGGCAATCTCATCGGTGGACCGATTCACGGCATCATCGACCCCCTCCTCGGTCCCCTCGCCGACAACGGCGGACCGACCCTCACCCACGCGCTGCTCCCCGGCAGCCCCGCCATCAATGCTGGCGATCCGAGTGCGGTTGCCGGTAAATTGGGTGTCTCCCTGTTCGACCAGCGCGGCGAACCGTTCAACCGCGTCTTCGACGGCCGTATCGATATCGGCGCCTATGAAGCCCAATCACTCATCGTCGATACGCTCGTCGACGAAAACGACGGCGATTATTCGCCAGGCGACTTCTCACTCCGCGAAGCGATTGCCCTCGCCAATCAAATCGTCGGCGCGAACACCATCGCGTTCGATCCGGCACTCGCCGGCGGCACGATTCTGCTGACGATGGGCGAACTCAAGATTACCGAATCTGTAGATGTGATCGGCCTAGGAGCGGAGTTGCTCACCTTAGATGCCCAGCAGCAATCGCGCATCTTTCACATCACTGGCATTCGCGCTATTGTCAGTCTTGCTGGATTGAAATTAACAGGTGGAAGAACGAGTGGTGATGGAATAAGTTTTGGAGGAGGTGCGATTTATTCCTCGGTTGCGAGCTTGTCTATCGAGCAAAGCATAATCACCGGCAATAGCACATTAGGTAATTTTTCTCGGGGTGGAGCAATTTTGACTAGCGGTTATCTCACCTTAAAAGATACAAACATTAGTAACAACTATACCCTAGCTAATGACGCTGATGGGGGAGGCTTTTCTGCTCTTAAGGCGACGTTGATCGATTGCAGACTTGAGAACAATCGTACCTACGGTTCAGCTGCTCAAGGAGGAGCCGCTTTTTTGGGCTCGAACCGACTGTCACTCGAAGCCAGCGGTACTCAATTTCTAAGTAATCGCACATTTGGCCAAGGTTCTGGCGGTGGTGCGATCTTTAGTTTTGGTTCAATTACGATTTCTGGAAGCCGTTTCGAGAACAACTCAACGACGGGGACGAGTGCCAGTGGTGGTGCCATCAATTCTGAAGGCGTTAGCCAAATTCTCACCATCGCATCTAGCACACTTGTCAAGAACTCGACCAACGGTGATGGTGCGAGAATGTCCCTCCGTTAGTTGAAAAGCCGGTTCCACCGACGTTCACAATATCACGCGGACTTCTGCTCGGCGTCAATGGTCTTCGTATCGAGCAC
>JAWXAV010000151.1:0-13347 GCA_034439695.1 Bythopirellula sp.
GCCATCGCGAAGCCCTCCTTGGCAAGAAACGAGTGTTTCCACACAGCATCGCTCAAGTACGATTTAACTCAAATACCAGTTTTGGGACAAAGCCTAGTTCCAACCGTCGTTTTTGCGGCCGCTCTTACGCTTCTCGGAAGCTGTCAGCTTGTCATCAAGCGGGCTGATCTTATTCTTGATCGCAAGGCGAGTCAGGAGGGTGGCCTTATCGGTCCCCAGCGTTTTCATCGCCGCCGCCTTGTGATTGTCGACCGTGCTGACGGCCAAATCCAAAATGTTCGCGATTTCTTCGACGATACAGCCCAAACTAACCAACCGTACAACTTCCAATTGACGCGGGGTCAGGGCGTCGACTCTCTGTTTCATGTTGTATGCCATGTCTTTTTTTACTCAATTACCTTTACAATTCCTGTAGAACCAAGTCGTCCATGACTAGCTCATCAGGGGGGGTAAAAAACCACAACTCTCTGTGGTGAACCGATTAAAAACAAATACCGCAATTGACTTGCCTGGATTAACCACTAACGCGAAAACACTTAAAGCAAGTACCCTAAATGGCGAGTATCCAAAATATACCCCATTTTTCCAGGGGTGATCTCCGCAAAACCAGTTACACTTCGGGATGCCGCAACTGAGATTATCAGGTAGCCCGGGGTTAATTCCCATCGTGCTAAAACGCATCAGGTAGCGAATTAGAATAGGTCGCTGGGCAGTGGTTTGCCAGGGGCAGTGTGAAATTGCTATATGGTTAGTTCTGAAACAAAAAATGACGGGGTTTCGGCAGATTTTTAAGTGGACAAATCAGGTTGCGATCAAAGCAGTTCAGCCTGTCGCCCTTGTAAGCTCCCCCGGAAAGAACTACTTGAGCAGACCAACCGAATTGACGGTAAATGATTTGCGCTCAAACGATTCTTTGCGAAGCGTTAGGCTAAAGTCGAGTAGTTCAATATTTACTGGGTAAAAGCTAACCTATAAATGTGAGCCACCTGCTGGATGCCGCACGCGCAAAAAATGAGTTCGCTTGTTCATCGGCAGCGCCAACAAACGTCGGATTTGTTCAACGACAGCCCGATCACTCTCCATGCGGAGAGCATCTTTCGCAGACTTTCGAGGTGTAGTCTTCATGGCTATTTTCTTGTTCACGTTGAGTTTGCTTTCCGGACTCACATGTACGGGTCTGAACTTTTTTCGTGATATTGCAGGGTCAATTTTGATTATATCCGCCAGACTCGCAATGAGAATTGTTTGTTCTCCAAATGCAACGCTGACGGCCCGCGAGTGCAGCCCATCAAACGAGCGGATGCCGTGCAGCTTCGCCATGAAATCGAGCTGCATGCCCCGGTCGTCGTTCACGACCCGGTAGAGGTCGGAGATAGGGTAGTAGGGTTTGAGAATACTAGCGTCAAGACTTTTGGCAACGGCCTTCAGTTTTCTCAATGTCGTCGGCGTCTTGCGAAACATGAAGTCGATGTCGAGCGTAGTCACCGGCGCACCGTGCAGGGCCGCGGCGGAGTTGCCGATCATCACGGCGTCGAGACGATGCTCGGCCAAAACTTGGGCAATCTTATGGAGTAAAGGTTTAGCGTTCATAGCCAAAGTTTAGCATTTTTTGTGTAAATGTCGCTGGTAGTCTGGACGTAGCCGCGTGTCGTTCTGGCGTCAGGCACTGCGTTCATTAGCTCCCGCGTGTTATCATGACTACTTCCGGAGAGGACTGGGCGATCGCCGGTTCGCGCAAGCGAACGGGAGGAAAGTCCGGGCACCGCAGGACAGGGTGGTGGGTAACGCCCACCGGCCGCGAGGTTAGGGAAAGTGCCACAGAAAATAAACCGCCTCGCACTTCGGTGCGGGGTAAGGGTGAAAAGGTGCGGTAAGAGCGCACCAGCAGGCGAGGTGACTCGCTTGGCTCGGTAAACCCCACCCGGTGCAAGACCAAGCAGAGAGCAGAGTCGGTCCGACTCGCCACGACTCTCGGGTAGGTTGCTAGAGGCCACGGGCAACCGTGGTCGTAGAGGAATGATCGCCGCTCGTTCTCGGACGAGACAGAACCCGGCTTACAGGTCCTCTCCGGATTTTTTAACCCGCAGACGAGGAATAGAACGCGGACAAACACAGATTTTGCTGATAATCGCGGATTCAGTTACCGGCCATACCTAAAATCTCAGACCGTCATCTTTCTGATCTGTGAATATCCGCCAAATCCGCAACTATCTGCGTTCTATTCTTTTCTTTTAGCGCGTGGAAATAGCCCCGACCGACGGAACTCGGTCGAGGCTATCCTGCTTCCTGCGAACTGTCTTTCGCTACGATCGGTTAGAAACGCGGCTGAGACGGCTTAAACGGCATCGTCGCTGTTTGTGGTTGGGGTGAGCTTTGCAACCCAGGTTGGTAGCCGCCTTGGGACGATGGCTGAGTCGGTTGGCTAAAGGGCACAGTGCCAGCAGCGGCCAAGTGGTTGTTGGTCGCTGGGCGTGGGGCGGGTGCCGGGGCGGCCTCGCCGTTGGCAGAACGCTCGTTCGGGATCATTTCCTCGCCGATCACCTGCAGCAGCTTCGAAATGCAGAGCTTGTTCATGCTAGTCCGTAGGTCGTGAGCCTCGGTCCGCAGGTACTCGTGCATGCTCTTGGGCAGGCGGACGGTGATGACGCGGGTAGGCTCTGTTTCGGGGTCCGAGGCGTTCCGCTTTTCCCGCAGTTTGACCAACATCTTCTGGATCCGGTCGAACTCGTCGGTTTGCTCGAATTTGGTGAGTTCTTCAAACGAAGGGAATTTCTTGCGGATGATACCGTCGATACCAACAACTTCCCGGAAGAAGGTGACCCAGTCGGGGTCTTGGCGGTAGAGGTTGTCGGCGACTTGTAAAACTTCTCGATAAGTCTCCAGAGATTGGGCTAGCATGACATTCGTCTCCTTACGCATTCAGCAGGTTTCGTGGCCGAAGGGCCGCTGCGGCCTCCGTGTGTACCCCCACTATTCGCTAGCGATCAAATGAATCACGTAGGGCCTTGCACTGCTTGCACTTACGTCGATTGCCGATCGCTGCCTATTTTCGGGCAGGGCATGCGCGAGTCCTGCGCGGGATCGAGTGCCTAGTTTTTAAGCAGGCGATAAAGTCCCATAATCTCAAATGTCCAGGTGACCGGATGACGGTCTTGCTGAGGTTCTTGCCCCCTCAATTGTCGGCAATTCCACGAAAAAAGACGGCCCCAATGGAGCCGCCTCAAGAAGTTTGGACATTTTTTGACTTTTCGCTCAAGCCATTTTTTCGCGAACCCGCTCTAAGAGCTTTTTGGTTAGCAGTACCCCTTCGATTTCTGATTCCGGATCGGAGCCCTCCCACTCGATTCCCACGTAGCCATGATAGCCGGCGTCGAGGACGATCTTCATCATGCGGAAATAGTCGATCTCGGACTCATTTCCTTCGGCGTCAAAGACATGGCTCTTGGCACTCACAGCCTTGGCGTAGGGCATCAGTTCCTCGACGCCCTTGTACTTGTCATATTCCTCGCCTTTTTCGCGATCGATGAAGAAGTTGCCAAAGTCGGGCAAGGTGCCGCAATTGGGGAGATTCACTTCTTTCATGACCCCAGCCAGCCAAGCCCCATCCGACGAGAAGCCGCCATGGTTCTCGACGATGACGTTGATCGCATGAGGAGCCGCGAATTCGCTCAGCTTTCGCAGCCCATCGGCTGCTAGCTCGGCTTGCTCCTCGCGGCTACCCGACGAACGGGCGTTCACCCGGATCGAGTGGCAGCCCATCCGCTTGGCGGCCTCAACCCACGGGTAATGCTCCTCCACGGCGACTTGCCGCAGTTTTTCGTCTGGGTTACCCAAATCCCCTTTGCCGTCGGGGATATCGCACATGATGAGAAGCTGCTTCACGCCAGCATCCTCCGACTTTTTCTGCATTTCGCCCATGTAGGCCAAATCCTTGGCTTTGTCGGCAAAAGGCCCCATCCAATATTCAACCGCGTCGACCCCGAATTTCTCCTTGCAGAACGGCCCGTAGTCTCGGGGATCGAGTTCGCCCTTACCGATCATCTTGTGCAACGAGTACTCGGCCACCGAAATCTTGAAGGGTTCAGCGGAGGCTGCATCCTGGGCAAATAACCGCGTCATCGGTGAGTTCCCCAAAGTAATCCCGGCCCCCGTAGCGGCGATTGTCGCTAGAAAGTCACGGCGATTGGACGAAAACGGCATAGCTGAATCCCTCGCGATAAGTCGAAATGGATGAGAAACATGCGGCACGTGGCCCTTAGCCGAGTATAGGGTTGCGAATTACGCGGGACAACACCCCAGCGGTAGTTGCTCGCCGCTCCTTTGGCCCATTGACTCCCCTACGGCACTCATCCGAAAATCAGCAACTTCCCCGTGGAGCAAATTCTTCGCGGGGTAGCACTTTCCTCTTGAGATTCGAGACTAGGGAGCACACGACGATGACCGATGTTGCCGCAGGCCAGCCAATCACCAAACAAGGGGACCGCCTGCAGGTGCCCGATCACCCGATCATTCCCTTCATCGAAGGGGACGGCACGGGGGCCGATATCTGGCGGGCGAGTCAACGCGTGTTCGAGGCCGCGGTCGAGAAGGCTTACGGTGGCAAGCGGAAGATCGTCTGGAAGGAAGTTCTCGCCGGCGAAAAAGCGTTCAATGCTACCGGCAATTGGCTTCCCGACGAAACGCTAGACGCTTTCCGTTCACTACTCGTGGGGATCAAAGGCCCACTCACGACGCCCGTGGGTGGCGGCATTCGCTCGCTTAACGTGGCGCTGCGGCAAATTCTAGATCTCTACGTCTGTTTACGTCCCGTACAGTACTTCACTGGCGTACCAACTCCCGTGAAGGAACCGGAAAAGACCGACATGGTCATCTTCCGCGAAAACACCGAAGACATCTACGCGGGGATTGAGTTCCAAGCCGCTAGCGAGGATTGCCAAAAGTTCAGCAAACTGTTTGCCGAGGCGTTTCCCGACCGCTGGAAGAAGGTGCGCTTCCCCAACACTGCGGGCTTCGGCATCAAGCCGGTGAGCCAAGAAGGGACGACACGCTTGGTGAAAGCGGCGATTCAGTATGCCATCAACAATGATCGTCGCTCGGTGACGCTTGTCCACAAAGGCAACATCATGAAGTTCACCGAGGGTGGCTTTCGCGATTGGGGCTATCAGTGTGCGAAGGAACAGTTCGGCGCGGTGGAGATCGACGGCGGTCCCTGGTGCGAATTTGTATCCACTAAGACCGGCAAAAAAATCGTCGTGAAGGACGTGATTGCCGACGCGATGCTGCAACAGATCCTCACCCGCCCCGAAGATTACGATGTGATCGCCACGCTCAATCTCAATGGCGACTACATCAGTGATGCGCTTGCCGCTTGCGTCGGTGGCATCGGCATCGCCCCCGGTGGCAACATCAACTACGACACCGGCCACGCCATTTTTGAAGCCACGCACGGCACGGCCCCCAAGTACGCCAACCAAGATAAAGTGAATCCCGGCTCAGTAATTCTCTCCGGCGAGATGATGTTTCGTTATCTCGGCTGGACCGAGGTCGCCGACCTCATTATCAAGGGTTTGAATGGCGCAATCAGCGCGAAAACAGTCACCTACGATTTCGAGCGCCAAATGGACGGCGCGAAGCTCGTGAAGTGCAGCGAATTCGGCGAGGCCGTCATCAAGCACATGGGATAAGAACCGCGATAAGTCGCGGCGCTAAAGAAGCGCCGCTGCTTGCCGCGCACAACGGGAGAACAGCCAATGCCAATCCTCGGCTATCACTTCATATTCTCCGCCTACGGATTCTGGCTCCCCAACGATCCTCGCGGCTCGTGGTCCGAAACCGTCCGCGAATTCGAGCTCCACAAGTTCGGACCTGCGACCAAAGTACAGACCACTCGCTCGGTCGCCGCGCGACCGCATGATGACAAGCTGCGTCTTGCAGCGAAAAAATCCCTTCGTTACCCCCCAGTCAGATTGACTGGCCAACAAGCGGTACTCATCGCCAAGGGTTACGCTGATGCTCAGGCTCAACACGCTTATGTGATTCATGCGTTAGCCATTCTGCACGACCATGTGCATTTGGTGATGTTGAATCATGGCAATGACATCGACAAAATCGCTGCTCATTTGAAGGCCAAGGCGACCAGCCGGCTCAATGCCCATGGTGCGCATCCACTTGCGGAACATATTTCCCCTCAGGCAGAATTCCCTCGCCCTGGGCGCGGAATTATTGGTGCCCTTTTATTTTCGACGAACAACATTACCTCAAAGCGACTGCCTACGTCGAAGAGAATCCGGTCAAAGCGGGATTGCGCCCGCAGCGCTGGAGCATTGTCACTCCCTATTCCCGCGACAAGTCGCGGCGCTAACTACTTGCCGCGCCATTCCCTTCCTTGACACGCCTAAATTCAGAAGTTCTATTTAATTGCCTTACGTCGTCGCCATTTTCCCCCAGAAGAGGTTTTCGGATTATGCCTAAGTACGCTCTAACAATTGTGATGGCTCTCTTAATTTCACTCTCGCTCACGCGGCCAGCACAAGCCATTCTGCAATTTCAGAAAGAATTCATCACGCTCTACACACCAGACAAAACCACGGATTACGCCAAGGTAGTGAAGCAAGCCGGTTGCTTCGTTTGTCATCAAGGCAAGCTGCGCAAGAACCACAATCCTTATGGTGTTCACCTTGTCGAATTGTTGGATAAAAAAACTGACATGAAGAATCCAGCGAAAATTGTCGAGGCGCTCAAGAAAGTCGCTGAGATGCACAGCGTCGCCGGTGATGACAAGAGCCCCACATTTGGTGAGCTCATCGCGGCAGGCGAACTTCCTGGTGGTTCTTTGGAAGATGCTAAGAAGGAACCGGCCAAGTAGCCTGTGTTTTACAAGCGAATATCATTCTCAGCCTCGGACCGCTTGGTTCGAGGCTATTTTTGTTTCAGCTTTCGGCAGCGGCACGTTCGGCCGCGAGAGCCGCAGCGAGAACGTCATTAACAGCACGACGCCGCACAGCAGCGACACGACTTGCCGCAGGTTCTTGTGATCTGTCTCGCCAAGTGCCACGGTTACCAATCGTTGCAACAACCCAAGGGATGTCACGAGCGCGACCAGGAACGTGAGCGAGGCAAGCGAACTTGTTCCCATGAGTGCCGTGCGTGACGCGGCTGGCAAACTCGTCAACAGCCACACGCCAATCGGAATCTGAGCGAGCGTTGCGACCAACGCAATGACTGCTGCGCCTCGCGCTGGCGATGCAATCGCTTCCGCAGCTTGCTTTTGTTGTCGAGTAAGCAGTTGCAGAACAGCGATTCCAGCAACAGCCAAAGATGACAAACCAAAGTGAAACGAGAGCGCCAAAACCTCGCCACGTCCCATCAAGCCGAGCAGCACGGGGCGGTCGATCACGGCCTCGCTAGCCCACTTCCCGTTGGTAGCAAGTTGCCCGATGACCGCCATCATCGGTGGAAAATGATAGAGCAGATTTGTAGCTGTCATCACAGCCAGGAAGGCTAGCCACCACTTGTTCAACACCTGCCAACCACCAGAGATGGCGACGAGGCAAACGAGCGAAAACACCAACTCGGCGGCAGCGAACCAATAGGCGTTGGCCGGAAATCTGGCGAGAGCGTTCCATAACCCATCACCGGGAGTCGTAACGATGAGCAAGCCGCCGGTGACCATGCCCAAAACCAATGCTACTATTGACCACCATGCGAGTTGGCGACCAAGAGAATCGTTCAACTCGTTGCCACCCCAGCGGAGCCAAATGCAAACGACAGGCCCCGCACTCGCGAGATTCATGGCAAGCAAATGCACCGCCAGCAGCAGAGTCGTCAACAATTCCAGTACGATCATTGGACTCGTGAATTCCTTTGGATTGACACTCACCTTATCGAACAAGATACTGTCTAATTCTTGAAAGGGCGATTAGCTCAGTTGGTTAGAGCGCCACGCTTACAACGTGGATGTCGGGGGTTCGAGTCCCTCATCGCCCACTTTTATTCTTTTGATTCTACATGAATTCTTTTTGCTGCTGCTGCGGCAACGCCACTCAGTAGAAACAAGCCCACGAGGTTGGGGAATATCTGCAGCGCATTGAGGATGTCGCCCCAGGCCCAAACCGTGTCCACCTTCGCGACCGCGCCGAAGGGAATCAGCAGGCAGTAGCACCAACGGTACGGCGCGATGATCCGCGGGCCGAAGAGGTATTCCAGAAACTGTTCGCCGTAGAACGCCCAGCCGATGAGCGTGGTGTAGCCGAAGAGAAAGACCGAGATCGCCAGCATCCAGCCGCCGACGCTCGGCATGGCTACGTTGAACGCTTCGGCAACGACGGCGGAACTGGTTTCGCCCTTGTTCCAAACTCCTGTCAACAAAATCGACAGCGCGCTGATCGACGACGTGACGAAGGTGATGATGAACACTTCCATCACGGCGTTGAGCCCTTGCTGTTCGGGTCGAGCGCTTTTGGCAACGCCGTAGACGACCGCCGCCGTGCCGTAGCCGGCTTCGTTGGCGTACGCTCCACGCGCCAAGCCGTAGCGGAGGGCCGTCCACACGCTCACTCCCCCCGCCACGCCAATGCCGGCCTCCAGGGAAAACGCTTCGCGAAACACCATAGCTAGGATTTCCGGCAGTTGCGCCGCGTGCATGCCGATGACCACGATGCCGCCGATCATGTACAGCCCCACCTTGAGCGGCGAAAGCCACTCGGCCGCGCGGCCAATCGCCTTCACGCCGCCGATGATCACGAGCCACGTGAGCACGGCCAGCACGAAGCCAATCATCAGACGATTGGCATTGATGTCCATTCCGCCAATCGTCCAACTCCCCATGCGCAGCTCGTGCCGCTCCAACTGACTGGCCACGGCGACCGCCACGGAGTTCGGCTGCGTGAGCGGGGTGGTGAACAAGCACGCCATTCCGGCCACGAAAGCAAAGGTCCACGCGAGGGTGGGGGATTTGATGCCATCGCGCAGGTAATACATGGGACCGGCGAGAGTTTGATTACCACGGGCGATGCGGAACTCAAGTCCCAATACCGCCTCGGCGAATTTGATCGCCATCGCGAAGAAGCCGTAGCACCAAATCCAGAAGAGCGCTCCGGGACCGCCGGAGACAATGGCTGTGGCGACGCCTGCGATATTTCCAGTGCCAATCGTGGCGGCCAGCGCCATCATGAAGGCTTGCCAGGGTGGCAACGCGCCGGCGGTGCCTGACTGCTGCGAGCTGAGCATCGTCCGCGCGGCTTCGGGCAACCGGCGAACTTGCACAAACCCGAGCCGGATCGTGAAGAAGATGCCCGTCGCCATCAAGATGCCGACGGTCCAGGGCATGAACATCGCGTCGGCGGCACTTTGGATCAGCTCGGCAAAGTTTTCCATGAGCACTCACGTTCAGGAGTTAAACACACTGGTGCTATCGATGCGAGTTTGCTAACCCTGGCAATCAAGGTCGTTCGTCACGATAACAGCTCTCAAGACTTTGGCAAGATCGAGGGCTGTTTCTTGACCGACGAGCCAAGGACGAGAACCGACATGCAGGCAAAGCCCAACAATGAAACAACGGTGGGCCGACAAGTCGGCCCACCGCTGCGAGGCATACAAGGTAAGTGATAGCAGGAACAAATCGGCACTAGTAGGTAACGCTCACGCCGCCGACGAAGCCGAACAGGCCCAGAGCATTATCTGGGTGCTCGTCAACCGGGTCGATGCCGAAGCCTTCCCAATTCTGCCATTCCACGCCAGACCGCGGGACAATCACCAGATTGCCCATGGTGAAGCGATGCTCGTAGCCCAGGCTGATCTCGGTCTGGCTACGTATGACATCGAAGGCGGGATCAAGGTCTTCGTCGTCGCCATCGTGAGCGCCGTCACCCATGAGGACAGCAAATTTGCTGCGCGCGTAAAGCACGCCATTTTCTAGAACTTGCAAACCGCCACGGAGGCCGACCAAGCCGCCAACGCCATTGAAGTCATTGGGGGCGCCGTCGTAAATGTAGTCTGTTTCGTTGTAGCGTACGCCACCGCTCAGTTCCAAGGTGGTGCGATTCGAGAGGTCAAGGCGTTTGAAAATCTCGAAGTCGAGGTTGTAGGTTTCAAGTTCAATAAAGCCGACAGCGGAATCCGTGGCCGCATGGTCCCACTGGAACCAAGTCGTGCGAAAGCCCACGTCGCTGGCACCGAGACGTGAGATGGCGAGACGAGAGCCAGTTTCATAGTCGAAGACGTCCTCGTCAGCCGTGCCGACTGACGTGCCGAGCTTGAGAAACAACGCGTCGGCGTCAAACGTCCAGCTTTGGGCATGACCCACGCCTTGACTGACTATGAATGCGATCGCCAAAGCGAGCGCCCAGAATGGCCGTAACATGGCGAAACCTCCCTGTTTGAAACTTAAAAAGTGTGGACGGATCAATCCTTGATCCTTCAACAACCAGCACTTTTGTTTACCCAATTTTGGGTCGTAGGCCAGGGAACTAGAAGGGGTTGTGCCGCGTAACGGCAACAGGAAATTCATACCGCCTTAATCAATTCCAGATCCCTAATAGCGATCTTCGGATAAAGCTTGGCGGTTTGATAACCAAGCTCGGTTCAACGCGTACAATCGGATTTCATATCAGTCCTTGGTTGATCGGCAAAGTTTGCCAAAGTGCAATATTTCTCGGCTTTTGGCGAGCTGAGAAACCAATTAAGGATCGCAGAGAACGCTGATAGCTCAGTGATGATATTTGCTCTTGGACTTCTCGGCGATGGGCAATTGCAGTTCCCAGAGATTCTTCGCACGCTTGATCATGGGGTTGTTGTAACCCAGAACGCGGTACTCGCCGGCACGTGCGACGCTCGGCATTTCAGCAAGCCGGGCTTCAAGTGCTGATTGACCTTCCTTGATTTTCTCTGCCGTGGTCTCACCGTGAAACGCGATACTGAGGACACGCAGCGGGGGAATATCGGCGACTTGCACTTCACCGACTTGCTGCGGTTTGTCGAGCGAGTTTTGTTCGAGCAGAAAGTGCATCCTGGCAACCGGCGCGGGCATGCCGTCGATTGAAGCAGCTTTATCGGCTTCTGCTGCTGGCTGTAAATCCATGACCACGGGGGCCGTCATCTTGTATTGGTTCGCAGAGAGATACGCGAAGCATTTCATAAAAGCCCCAGTGCCGGTGGCCGAGTAAGAACGCACGACCGGGTAGGTTTTTTCGATGACCTTTCCCGGTTCGCTGGGAATCGGGAAATCTTGGGGCAGTGGTGCCTCGGCGACATACCCTTCGGGAAACTCGTCAGGAGTTGCTTGTTCCTCGGCAAGGACCGCTAACGTGTTGCAACCCAAGAGGAAACCCACCGAAAAGGCAAGTAATCGGAAGTTCGTTATTCTGAACATACGTTTTCTCCATAATGTTGAATGCTAATCAGGGGAAGGGATATGAGCGGAGAGCGCTAGCGATTGGGCTGATAATGAATTCATAGCTAACTGCTTTCTTATGCTCTTCTTTTCGCTAATTTTTCCCAGCAGGATGCGATCCACAAGATGTTTTGTGATTTCTGGTGGGCTGTAAACACAAGATACTGTTTCAGCATTAGACTTAGGTGTGTTCGGTGGGGAGAGAAAATGTCTATAGGTAGTGGTTGGTTTGGTCGGACCCACGAGATGTTGTGGTTTGGCGCGAAAAAGCTCGTGATTTAGTCGTGGTTGGGCCAAGTCCCCCAACAAATGGTGTGCTTCTCCAACCCAATTATCAAGGAACCGGCGCCTAAACATACTTTAGCGCGTCGCTGATTTTATCACAATTGGGTGGCCAATATCAGTCGCGACTTTTGGCCGCGCGGTTCCATATTAGCCGCAACGCGCTAGCGTCGGGTTCTTTGAGGTACGTTCTGAAATTGAAGAACTCCGGTCGCTAACGCTCGCGGCTCGCCTTGGTGGAAAAGAAGAGTGACCGCTGATTTACGCTGATGGGCGCTAATAAGAAGGCATTAATAGGTGGCAGCGGTGAAAGAAAAAACGTGCTTCCGCTGTTTCAAGATGTTGTCAAGCAAGGACTCTCGCCAGTTTGGAATTGACCTGTACCTTCACATTTCAGGCATCCGAGCTGTAACGTGCAGGTTGCGTGCAAGTTGATCGGAAAAATCTGGAAGATTTATTTGACATTCAGGCACCTGAATGGTTAGGGTCAGATTTACGGGGGGAAACAAGGAGCGTTGATGAATCAACCCCAGGTTTCCCAGATGATTGCTGCTTTTCGGGCACGATTGCCAATTCTTAACTTCTACGAAGTCATTCAGTTTGGCTGCGTCAGGTGGCTTTGTTTCTCTAGATATTCCCTATTCTGGAAAGAAATCAGAGATTTTGACTTTGAGGGCCGCTGCCAGCGAAGCGAAACTTCTGGCCCGTCAATTATCTATTTACGTTTCCACGATCTCTCCACTCGCGCGATCAACAAGGAAGCTGGAACTCCCAGGGCGTCGCTCAACCGAAAAAGGGTCTCGAGCGTGGGCGACATCCGGTTGTTTTCGAGACGGCTGAGGAAGGTACGGTCGACGTCGGCCTCAAAGGCCAATTGCTCCTGGGTCATGCCGGCCTTTAGCCGAGCTTTTTTGAGGATATCGCCAAACATGCTAGCCAATTTTCTGGCCTGGCAGCTTGACTGTCTGTCGCTTATTAGCTACAAGATTTGCTGGAGTTGTCCGTAATAACCTGATATATTGACATTATCTTATTCTCATACTGATCAGTAACCGGGGGGTAACTCATGAACCGCTTTTTGATCCTCGCCTTAACGCTTTTGCTTTTTCGCGGAACCAGCGCCCGCGCCGACATGCTCTTTGAGAGCGGTACGCTCGGGCCGACGGGAATCCCTAGAGGTGTTATTCCCGGAGCCAATGTTAGCGCGGCAGTATTTAATGGTGTTCGGTTTCAACTGACGCAACCCGTCATCACGACTCAAGTCGGCGGACATTTTGTCGGCTCTCTAGGCACCACCGATACCTTCTTTGGAGCGATAGTCGCACTGATTGATGAAAATGATTTTCCCGACTCAGGTGATCTTTCGACTCCCGATGTCTTGGGTTCAACGGTAATCGCTTTTCCCGAACCATCGGCTGAAGTCTTTGGTGATCTTACACTTGCACTCGATCCCGGTTGGTACGCATTAGTCTTTGGCAGTGGACTGATTGGCGCAAGCGGCGATGGGGCCATGCCGTTGAATAATCCAGATATCGGTAACCCAACTTACATCGGTTATCAACTAGGAACAGGTTGGTTCAGAGAATGTCCCTCCGTTAGTTGAAAAGCCGGTTCCACCGACGTTCACAATATCACGCGGACTTCTGCTCGGCGTCAATGGTCTTCGTATCGAGCAC
>JAWXAV010000152.1:0-7119 GCA_034439695.1 Bythopirellula sp.
CCGAGCCGGTGTACGTGCCTAGGAAGTCGATTAGTTCGTCGTATGCGCGGAACTAAAAACTGGTTCGCTAAGCCGCCAGCGGCCGCTGGCGGCTTAGCGGCCGACTCGCTATAAAGCGAGGCATGAAACCCAATTCACACCAGCTTATCCTTGGCACCACCAACTCGCACAAAGGCCGCGAGTTGGCCCAGTTGCTCGAACCGTTCGGCTTCGAGATTCGCACGCTCAAGGACTTTCCCAATGCGCTCGACGTGGTTGAGGACGGCGATTCTTTCGCGGCCAACGCCCGCTTGAAAGCGAGCAAGCAGGCCCAACATCTCAGGGCGTGGGTGCTGGCCGACGATAGTGGGCTGGAAGTCGCCGCGCTCGGTGGTGCTCCGGGAATTTATTCTGCCCGTTATGCGGGGACCGGTGGCGATAGCGATAACAATGCCAAGCTGCTAAACGAACTTACCAATGTGCCGTGGGAAAAGCGCGATGCGCGATACTACTGCCACGTAGCACTAGCCGATCCTATCGGCGCAATCCGCGCCGAAAGCTCGGGCATCTGCGGAGGCAGAATTCGTACCACGGGTTCAGGCACGAACGGCTTTGGCTACGACCCGCTGTTTGAAGTCTGCGAGTACCATCAGACGTTTGGTGAACTCGGCCCGCAGGTGAAAGCCGCCCTCAGTCATCGAGCACGAGCGATGCGAGCGATTCTGCCACAACTGCTCGCAATCGTTGCTGCGGGTGAGTGGCACTGATTATTAAGACGCCAAAAATAAAGAGCCGTCCCGAGCGGATGAATCTCGAAACGGCTCAATGAAAAATTGCGGTCAGATGTATGCCTGGGAATATAGCCGATGCGGGCGGCCTGTCAAAGGGTTGACGAGAAATGCGGAAATTAAGGTAGTTAGAAGATTGCCTAGTTTGACACCCGCTATTCCAAATTCAAAACGGAATCCAGATTTCTTGCACCGTGTAGAATGCGTACGACTTCAATTCCATGGTGTCGTTCAATGCAAAACGCCAAGTGGTTTGGAAATTCACGAATCTGGAAAACCCTGAGTTCGCTCAATCGTGGATTCTTGGTCGGATAGATCGCTCCGGTTTGGGGGTTGTTAGCGAGGAACCCAAGAGTTTCCTCAGATTTATCTAACAATCGCGCAGCGGCGTCAATGCTGTCGTTGGCAATGTAAGTCGCTAGCTCAACAAGATCCAAACGTGCTTGTGGTCGCATCGCCGCATACGGCTCTAGCGAACTCATTGCGAAATCCGACGGCTGACTTCATCACGGATGCTGTTCCACTCGAAAGTATCCAAAACAATTGGCTCACCGCTGTCGAGTCCTGCTTCCAGGAGAGATTCAAGGGAGTCTTTATTTTGCTTTGCAAGCGCGACTAAGGATTCAATGTAGTCGCTAGGACCATTGAATTGTCCGACCTGAGTTTGAACTAGGACGAATTGCTGTAAGTCATCGGAGAGGTTGATATTAACGTTAGACATGAGTTTCCTCAACTAAGAAAACTATTTCATTAATTTCGAGACATTATTAATTGTAGTCGACGAATAAAGCAACGAGAATGGTGCTATGCTTGCTGTTTTCTTGCTTATCCATCCCGCAGCCGCGGGTCGAGTGCGTCGCGCACTCCGTCGCCGAGGAAATTCAGCGCGAGCAGTGTGCTGCCGAGCGCGATGCTGGGAAACAGGATTAACCACCAATAAATTTTAACGGGCGTGATGACTTTGATCCCTTCGTTCGCTAGTAACCCCCACGACACGTCGGGCGGTTCCACGCCCAAACCGAGGAACGACAAAAACGCTTCAAACAACATCACGCGGGGGATCGTGAGCGTGAGATACACCAGCACCACGCTCAGCAGATTCGGCATCAGGTGCAGAAAAATGATCCGCGTTTGGCTCGCTCCCAGCGACCGTGCCGCCTCGACGAACAGTTCATGCTTGAGCGACATCACCTGCCCTCGCACCACCCGGGCCATCGTGAGCCAATAGATTGCACCAACCACCAAAAAGAAGACGGTGATCCGGTCGATGCCCCAATAGGCCAGCTCGTCGGCGATCCGCTCTTCGCCCAGAATCGTGAGAAGAAATATCACCACGAAAATAAACGGCACGGAGTAAAGCACGTCCACGAACCGCATCATCGCGTCGTCAATCCACCCACCGCAGTAGCCCGAGACCGCGCCGTAGGTTACGCCGATCACGAGCGACACGATTGTCGCCACCAGACCAACCAAGAGCGAAATTCGCGCTCCCCAAAAAAGTCGCGACAGTGTATCGCGGCCCAACACGTCACGCCCGCAGAGCGAATTGATGCTGCGGTCGCCGAATAAGGCGTAGCGTGTCCGGACCAGAGAGCGGCTCAGCCCGCCGAGATTGGGAAAACCGAGTTTACGGTAGGGGGCTTGAATTGTGTCCTGAATCTCGGCTTCGCGGCGTCGCAAGGCATCGCGAGCCGTGTGATATTCTTCGTCTGACTTGTCGCGCGCGGCGGCAAAGTTTTTTTCGAGAGTCACTAATTCACTTTGCAACTTCTCGACGAGTTTCGGCGTACGGGCGATTGCCTCTTCATCCAGCTTAAATGTGTGCAGCCAAAACGGTGACGCTACCGGTTCGGCGTACTGCAATTCCGTCTGGGCGAAATCCGGTGCTTGTAGCGGCAGTAGCGGTGTGAGAAAAGCCAAGAGGCAGATTATCACGAGCACCGCGAGCGACAACATCGCCACGCGATTTTTTCGCAGCCGTCGCCAGGCATCTTGCGAAAGCGACATTCCCTTGGTCGGTTGACGCGGAAGTGCGACGGCTGCAATCGGTTTGGCGATGTCGCTCGACATGGTCTTACTCGAGCTCCACTCGCGGATCGAGCACCGCGTACGACAAGTCGACGATCCAGTTCATCACGTACAGCAGCACGGTGTAGAGCAGCACGAGTCCCATCGCGAGCGTGTAATCGCGCTGCAGCGCCGCCTGCACAAAGTGCGAACCCAGACCGGGGATCGCAAAGATCTGCTCGACTACCAGCGAACCGGTGAGGATCCCCGCCACGGCCGGTCCCAAGAAGGACACCACGGGTAGCAACGCTCCGCGCAAGGCGTGGACAATCACGACGCGCACGGGGCCGACCCCTTTGGCCCTGGCCGTGCGAATGTGGTCCTGCGAGAGTACGTCGAGCATGCTGGTCCGGGCGATCCGCGCGACATAGGCTGCGTAAGGGGCACCCAAGCAAAACGCGGGGAGCAACAGTTGATTAAAATCGCCCCAACCCCCAGCGGGAAAGATCGGCAGTTTGAAGACGAACAAAATGATGCAGATTCCCGCGATCACGAAGTTGGGGAGCGCAATGCCGAGTGTGGCGATCAACATCAACGTCACGTCGGTCCAAGTGCCGCGAAATACGGCCGAGGTCACTCCTGCGATCAGTCCCAATGAGGTGGCGAAGATCAACGCGAGCACACCGAGCGCCACCGAAATCGGCAACCCCTCGGCGATCACTTGGTTGACGGTGTAATCACCGAGCCGAAAACTATAACCCAAATCGCCACGACAAACATTTCCCAATTCGATGAAATATTGCTGGATCAAAGGTTTGTCGAGATTGTAACGCTTCTCGATATTCTTCTTGATCTCGGGTTCGAGGGCCCGTTCCCGATCAAAAGGTCCGCCGGGAACGCTCCGCATGAGGAAAAACGAAATCGTAAAGACGACCCACAGAGTCACCGCCATCCACAACAGCCGGCGGAACATGAAGCCAATCATTCTCGACCTCGCAGGAATTCGTTGGGGCCTTTGTAATCGGGGTCAATCCAGAGTGACCAAACGGCATGGTCGTCGCGTGAGTTGTTGTAAAAGCCGCGCACATGGGGCTTCACCATATTTTTGGAGACGTAAGAATAAACCGGCAGAATCGGTAACTCATCCATTAGAATGCGCTCAGCTTGTTCCAACATGCGGAGACGCTTTTCGGGGTCCAATTCATAACTTGAGCCTTTGACGAGTTTGTCGTATTCGGCGTTCGCCCAGCCCGTATTGTTTTGCTCGCCGTCGGAGAGAAACATATCGATAAAGGTATTCGGGTCATTGTAATCGGCAATCCAACCGCGTCGAGCGATGTTGAATTGTTGTTGCTGCAAACTGGCGAGATACGAAGCCCACTCTTCATTGCGAGTGCGAACCGAGATGCCCAGCTCGCGTTGCCACTGTTTGCGCATCAGCTCGGCAATCGCCTGATGCGACTCATGTGAGTTATACAAAATATCGATTCGCGGAAAGCCGCGTCCCTCGGGATAACCCGCCTCGGCCAGCAAACGGCGGGCTTCGTCGGGATCCTCGGGCGCACATTTCTGCTGCGTGTAACCAGGAATCCCCGGCGGCACGAGGCTGTAGCTCGGCAGATCCCCGCCAGGGAGCAGCCGTTTGGTGATTTCCTCGCGATTGAGCGCGAGCGACAGCGCCTTGCGCACACGGATATCGTCGAGCGGTTTGCGTTTCGTGTTGAAATAGAAAAAATAGCTCGACAGAAACGGCTGCGGATTCAGGTCATCGCGCGGTGGCTGTTCCTTGAGCAACACGCGCATCGCGGGAGGCGGCACTTCGGTGATCCAATCGACCTCGCCGGTCATGAACAAATTGAGGCCCGTTGTGATCGATTCAATCGAGAGCGCGTCGATCACGTCGAGTTTCACATTGTCACGATCCCAATGATGCTCATTCTTTTTGAGTCGAATGCGATCGCGAATGCGACGAAACTCCATGTAATAGGGTCCGTTCGTCACGATGTGTTCATCATCAGTCCAAGTCGGCGAGCCATGCTTTTCGAGGCAGGCTTGATTGACCGGACTAAATGGGTAGAACGCCAAGAGACCCAGGAAGAAGGGCGTGGGATGTTCGAGCGTCAGTCGCAGCGTGCGGTCGTCGACCACTTCGTAGCCGACCTCGCGAAAATCCAAGAGCACTTGACGGCACCAACGACAGTCCTTGGGGGGCTCGCTCGTGGCAGCGGTCTTATCGTCGGTGGGACAGAACGCGACTTCCTCGTCGCCGAGTTGCACGATGAATGTTCGTTCGTCTTCACCGCGCTCTTCCACGCGTACCAACTTGGCTAGCAACACCTCGCCCCGCTTTGTGTTCACGGCATCAACCGGCAGGTTCAGCTCAATCTCGACGGCATCGCCCGGCTCGATGCCGCTGCCACCCTGGCTATAGCGGCGGGCATTCTTGAGATACCACGCCTGATAGGCATACTCCGCCGCCGTGCGGGGATCGAGGAACCGTCGCATGGAGTAATGAAAATCGTGAGCCGTGAGTGGAGTGCCGTCCGACCACTTGGCGTTATCGCGCAGGTAAAAAGTGTAAACGAGTCCGTCGTCGGAGATTTCCCACCGCTCGGCGACCCCGGGAATCGGGTCGAGTGTTTCCGGGTGATAGCGCAGCAAGCCTTCAAAGATCGCGCTCGCGATGCGGCCCTCGGGTTGGCCGGTGATGAGCGCGGGGTCCACGCTCTTGACTTCGCTCGGGTTGATGAAGGTAAAATCAGCCTTCGGCAAATCGCTCCCGACGAGCGACCAAGCGATTCCCGCCCCCACGCCCAAGAGCAGCAACCAAGCGATAATAGAGCGGCGATTTGTGGGCATCCGACGGCGGTGTCTCGTTCAAAATGACCTCTCGCAAAGGCGCGAAGGCGCAAAGAAATTTAATTTTTCTACTTGCGCCTTCGCGCCTTTGCGAGAGATGAAAATAGTAATGCTCATTCCAGCTTAACCTTTACGGCGGAATACCTCAAAGGAGAATACCAAACTTGTTCGAGCACCAACGCCACAAGCCACCCCGCGAGCTTGCCGAGCCTCGGCCATTGCTGCTCGTGTGTGCTCCGATGCGGAGCAACATCAATCTCTCGCGGATCGCCCGGGCGGCCAGTTGTTGCGGCCTCAATGAAATTATCTGCACGGGCCCGGCCAAGCTGGAACGCAGCATCGCCCGCGACGGTGCCGACACGATTCGCATTGTGACTCACCGCACCTTGCCACCGGTGCTCAAAGGTCTCAAGCAACAGGGTTTCCATCTGGTGGGCTTGGAACAAACCACCGACTCGGTCGACATCCACCACTACCAGTTCCAGCGCCAAACGGCGCTCGTAATCGGCAACGAGCGCACGGGTCTCACCGACGAAGTGCTCGCACTCTTGGATGACGTGGTCGAGATCCCCGCCTGGGGATTGCCCTACAGCTACAACGTCGCCACCGCCACCGCGATGGCGCTCTACGAGTACTGCCGCCAATGGCCGACGGGGTGAGGAATGTGTGATGTGAGATGTGAAAAGGCAGATGTCAGAGCGCGCAAGCCCGGGGATTGCAATCCCCGGGACGAATTCTTTTAACCACGAATCACACGAACGGAATTGTGAAATTTTGAATTCGCACTCACGATTTCATTGCGACCCCGATGTCGGGCTACTAGAATGGGGCAATCAAACACGCCGCACGCTCCGGCTCTTGGCTCTCGACCCTTAGCCCGCGACTTTTCACCCAGGATACTCTCCAATGCACTCTCGCCGACTCCGGATGGAACCACTCGAAGACCGGCGAATGCTGGCGACGTTTACGGTGAGCAACTTGTTGGATGATTTTAGTACCGGTAGTTTGCGTCGTGCGATCTTTGATGCAAATAACAACCGCGAACCAGACGAAGTAATAATCGCTGCCACAGGCACGATCTTACTAACTCAGGGTCAAATTGGGATTGGCGAGGCGATCACAATCACAGGTCCGGGCCGAGAGTTGCTCTCGATTGATGCTCAGCAACAATCGCGAATATTCAGTATTCAAAGAATGACAGGAGGCGTTGCAGATTTTGACGTCTCGATTGCAGGTCTCACGATTCAAAATGGAAAAGTTGGTGACGTCCCTTTTAACGACGGCGGAGCGGTTTTCTTCGATTCGACAGGAGATATTGCTTTTGCTGACACGATTGTGCGTAATAGCAGTATTTCAGATTCTTTTGCCTTTGGAGGGGCAATATATGCCGAGAATGTCCCTCCGTTAGTTGAAAAGCCGGTTCCACCGACGTTCACAATATCACGCGGACTTCTGCTCGGCGTCAATGGTCTTCGTATCGAGCACG
>JAWXAV010000153.1:0-11398 GCA_034439695.1 Bythopirellula sp.
ATCACCCACTACCAATAGACATTTTCATTCCCCGCCGCATACCTGGGCCGAGGAGTGCCACAACATCTTGTGTTTCCCATCCGACCGGAAAAGAAGCAGCTCGGGGGCGAGAAATTGGTCCCGATCGCCAGCTATTTGCCCTTGAGATTGATCGCGCCATCCCAATCCGCTGGCGGCTGACATGCGTGTTCCCTCAAGAGGCCACGGAGATAATTCGCGGGGCCATCGTTGGGTAACAAGCCCTTGAGCAGGCCCTGGGCTTTCTCCCAATGGCCGTCGATCACTTCCTGCACGGCTTGCTCGTATTGGGCGATCTCGGCGTTGGTGATTGAGTCGAAATCGACGCCCACGGGGAGCAGTTGAAACACGTCGACAAAGTTGTCCATCCCAGCGGGCCGCATCCGCGCGACTTTGCGGATACGGCACTCTTCGGGAGGCAGGGAATCGCGCACCTGTTCGGCCATGCCGCCGTCGATGAGGATCGACGCGCCGACTTGTTTGGTGATGCCCTCGAGCCGCGAGGTGAGATTCACAATCGGCCCAAAAACGCCGACTTTCATTTGATCGTCGGAGCCAATGCGTCCCGCGATGGCATGGCCATGTCCCACGGCGAGACCCACTTGAAAGCCATTGAGGGGATGTTCGGGATCAAGATTGGCCAAATGGAAAGTGCGATAAATCGATGTCGCCGCGCGACAGGCCGACAGCGTGCCCCCTTCGAGCGGGTTGGGCCACCCCCAGAACGCGAGCGAAGCATCACCCTGAAAATCCGCGATCACGCCTTCAAACTTCAAGATGCTGCGGGTCATCGCGTTGAGCGCGTGGCTCACACGCTCCAGCAATTTATCCAATTGCTGCCGCGATTGTTCGACTTTACGCGAAAAGCCCCGCACGTCGCAGAACAGCACCGAAATATCGCCTTCGTGCGGCTCGAGCGAAGTCACATGACTACTGACCATCATCTCGACGACTGCCGGCGAGAAAAACTGCCGCATTTGGCTTTGTTGCCGTTCCAGCGAACGCACTTTGCGAATCGAGCCGATAAAATTGGCGATCAACTCCGCGAAACGCAATTCACCAATCAAATCGGTCGGCGATTCCACGGACGAAACGCCGGCGAATTTTCGCTTGCCGGAAACGTACAAGCACCAGCGATCCTGCGTAGTAGGAATCGGCGTGCAGAAGGCCCAATCGAGATCGCCGCTCATCGTGTAACCAGGCGTTTTCTGGGTGTCTTCCCAGAGATGAATGGCACTGCAACGCCGTTGCAACACGCGGGCCATCAAGCGGCGGCTCGGTTGAAAACGCTTGACTTGATCGTTGCGACTGTTCCAACGCATCAGCTTCGGCTCGGGCGAATCGTAGTCCGCCGAAGCATCGAACTGAATCACCGCGACCGCCGCCACATTCGGGAGCGATTCCAAGATCAGTTCGACAACTTCCGTGGCGAAAAGATCGTCGGTCATCGACTCGGAAATGAGTCGTGGAATCTCACACAGCGCATCAAGACAGCGGTCCGCGTTCTTGAAGCCGATCGCACGCAGCTCTTTCTTCGTATAAGTATGCTCGATGAACGTGGTCGAAGCGGAATTGATTGACTCGGTATCGTGATACTGGAAGACTGTACGGCCGATCTGGAATTCATCCCCCGGCACTGCGACAAACTCGGTACTGGGCTGCTCGTTGTAGATGATCGGGTTGCGTGCCGTCTCCAAAGCCCGCACCCGCAGGCCTTGCTCGACGAGCTCCACGTCGGCATGTTCGCGGGAAATCAGCACATCCCAAGGAACGGCCCACCCTTCGCGGGGGGCCCGGCCAATGCGAACGAGCTCACCTTCGACAAGCTCACGGCGCCAGTATTGCTGGTCGTCGAGTCCAGTTGCCACCAAATTGGCCATAAGTCACGCCGTCGCGGGAGAATGTGAGATCTTCAAAAATTGACTCCAAGCAGGCAGAATCTTGCCGATCCCCTGCCCCCTTTCTCGTCCGTAATCTGGTATTATGGGCGAGAAGTTCACTTGGCTCAAGCTGAACCAAGCCACTTGGACTTCCTGTTGATCTTTAAGGCCTCCAGCGATTCGACGGAAACTCGTCCCAATTCGGCGATTCGCCGCACCTCGCTCGTTGAGAATCGTACCATGCTCGATTCCGTCTCAAACAAAACTCTGCCACCTGAAGCCACTGCCGCCATTCGCGAGCAGTGCGAGCAGTTTGAAGCGGCTTGGCAGGCGGGCAAGCAGCCCATGCTCGACGATTACTTGGGGGATGTCCAAGGCGTGGCGCGAGACTATCTTGTCCGCGAACTCACCAACATCGCACAGCGTTATCGCCTGTTGCACGCTGGACCAGCCGCCGCGGAAGCGACCATGGATCTTGGCACCGTGATGCCGCAGATGCCGGTCGCTCCCTCGATAGCTCCTTCGCCAGCCCGCGATCTGAATTCGGGTCTGACAGCCCCTTCGCGTTCGCTCCCCACCCATGCTGTCGACATGGAAAACACCGTTGCGCACTCGAATCAAACAATGGCCCCCACGGGGCGGCTCGTGATTCGTTGCCCACATTGCTGCAATGGGGTCGAACTCTTAGCCGAGACGCCCTTTGAAGACATCACTTGTCACGATTGTGGCAGCACCTTCAATCTTGTGGACCGCGAAAAGCTGACGACCGCGGCAGCGGCTCCCAAAGCAGTGGGTCGTTTTCAACTCGAGCGAAAACTTGGTGCCGGTGGTTTTGGTACGGTGTGGCTCGCCCGTGACGGCGATCTCGATCGCATCGTGGCGATCAAAATTCCTCGCAAGGGACAACTCAGCCCCACCGAAATGGAGCAGTTCTATCGTGAAGCCCGCGCGGCCGCGCAGTTGCGGCATCCCAACATCGTGCCGGTGCATGAGGTGGGCCGCGACGGCGATACGGTCTTTATAGTCAGCGACTACATTGAGGGAGAATCGCTATCTGATTGGGTCACCGGACGGCGGATGAACAATCGTGACGTTGCCCAGATGTCGATCATGATTGCCGACGCGCTCCATCACGCCCATCAACAGGGCATCATCCATCGCGATTTCAAACCCTCGAACGTGATGATCGACGGCGCCGATCAACCCCATCTCATGGATTTTGGCTTGGCACGCCGCGAGGCGGGCGAAGTCACGATGACCGTGGATGGGCAAATCTTGGGCACGCCCACGTACATGTCTCCCGAACAAGCGAGCGGCCAAGGCCATTGGGCTGACCGCCGCACCGACATCTATTCCTTCGGCGTCATGCTCTTCAAATTGCTCACCGACGAACTGCCGTTTCGCGGCAGTATCCAGCGGCAGATTCAGCAGCGGCTCACCGATGACGCCCCCGATCCCCGTTCGCTCAATCGCTTCATCCCGCGCGACTTGGCGACCATCGTGCTCAAGTGCTTGGAGCGCGATCCCAACAAGCGGTACTTAACCGCGGCGGCGTTGGCGGACGAGTTGCGCCGTTTTTTGCGTGGCGAACCGATTAAAGCCCGTCCCATTTCGCGAGTCGCGCGGATGGCACGCTGGGCCAAGCGAAAACCAGCCGCGGCAACCGCCATCGCACTGGCAACGCTCTTAGCCATCGGCGGACCGCTGGTCACGTGGAGTATCGAACAGCAGCGGCAGACTCTGGCGGCCAATCTCATTGAGAGAAACAACATCATCGCTCGCAATGCCGTGGAAGCGAAACGTGACGGGGCAACGATCACACGCCTCCAAGGCGAACTGGATTTGTGGGAAGGACGTGCCAACCCGTGGAAATTTTGGCCCCCCGAGCCGACCTCGCATCCGCGTAAGATCGTACTCAATAAGTTCTTTGCCGATCAATATCCGACACTCTCCGCGAGTTTGAATTCCAACAAATACAACTCCCATGAACTCGCTGCGGGGAACTTGGGTTTAGCCTTGATGGCCGAAAAGCTCAAGAAATCCGAGGTCGCCGAGCAACATTTGCTCGCCGCCAAGGAATTGCTCGAAACTCTCTCCGCCGATGAGCCGGCGAATGAATCCTACCAGCTCGCGCTCGCGCAGTGCCTTGCCAAACTCGCGCAAGTCTACGGTGACAAGCGTCGCGACGAAGCTGCCGAGTTGCTGGCCGAAGCCACCACAATTTACAAGCAATTGGCCACTTCGCAGCAAAGAGAGCCAGATTACAAGGTCGATTGGTTGGCGACGGAATTGTTTAGCGGCACTCTTGCAGGTTTTGAAGCAGCTAAAGAACATCTCCAGCAAGCCACTGAGATTGAAAAGTTGTTGCCGCAGGTTTGGCCGACCGATCCACTGGCCGTTTACAACTTCGCCGCGTATTTGACCGAAGAAGCCCCCGTGCTTGGCGCTTCACCCAAGTGAGAGTTTTCACGGAACAGGCTGGCTCACCTCGCCACCATCTTTGGTCGCCATGTCTTGGTAGATGCTAAAGTCGATGGAGTCATTGATGAAGTGGACGCTGCCATCGGCGTAGCAAAAATTTGCTCCTCCGGGATGATCGCTGCCAAGCGGCAGATCGTTGCGGCGCATGGTCTTGGCCGCGCCGGGTGGGGCCTGATTATCCACGCGATAGTAGCCGAACACGTTTTTGTCGGCGTTCAGTGGATACACAATGTTGTGAGACGAACCCATGCAGAGATCGGTCATGGGATCACCGAGTTTGGAACTTCCCAGCGTCCATTTGTGAAACACCGGGAAAAGGTAATTGCGCTCGCCGATGGCCAATGTGTTTGATGTGCCGTCCGTGACGCGGGAAATTGGCGTGCGGCTATTGGGGTAAAAGATACCGTCGGTGAATACATCGCCGCAAACCCCAGCGAGGTTCATGCGATCTTCATTCCTGCCCGCTCCAGTAACCGTGGTATAATGGGAGACGACAAAGCTTGTTCCATCAGCCGATTGCTCGGGAGCCGAGGGACAGTTGAAAGCGTCCAACAAGAGGGTTTCGGCGCTGAAGTTGGTCGCGCCACCATTGGGAAGCGGGTCAATTTGTTCATAAAGTGCGTTTTGCTCCAGGTAGGGCAGCAGCATGATATTCCAACTGATGCCAGTTCTCATCTCGTCGACATGAATGTTGGAACCTGACGGAAAATGACGCTTGGCGGCGTGATGGTTTTGCATGGCCACGCCGATTTGCTTGATCTTATTCGTGCATTGCATCCGCCGGGCTGCCTCACGCGCGGCCTGGATCGCGGGAAGTAACAGGCCGACCAACACGCCGATGATAGAAATCACGACCAACAACTCGACAAGCGTAAAACCCCAACCGGCCTCGACGCGAGACTTCGCGGAGCCGTGAAAGGCAATTCGCCGAGCTAAGTGTTGCGTCATCTGACGAACTTCCTGGCCAAGACCGCAAACTGCGAAGAACCGCTGCCAATTTAATTTGGCTAACCCGAGATTGAAGAGCGGTTACGCTGACCACGGCCAATAGTTCCGGTCAATAGAGCACTCCCCACGACGAACAGCAAGGCCGCGGAAGGCTCGGGAACCGTAGTTCCAGTGTATTCCAACAGATACGCAAGCACCTCGTCCGCCGTAAGACCGCCACCGAAATCTATTTGAGAGAAATCATCGATATCGTCGAAATCGAAGAAACCATCGTCGTTCATGTCCCCCGAGTCTTCGCCAAAAATCTCGAATTGGCCGAAGTAACCGATGGGGTTGGTGATGGCCATCGCAAATTTCTCAACGTCGTCGCTGCTGTAATCGCCATCGCAATTCATGTCTCCGTCACCGAACAATAAGAGCGCCAACGATTGCTCCGAGTAATCGGGCTGAATGAAATAGTCGGGAGCGCCCATCACATCAATGTCGGCGAAGGTTTGGTTAACATCCCCCGCCGTGAGGACGACGAACTCATCGCCAATCAAGGAAGCCGGCGTCGCGGCACTTAGGTCGACCATCAATGTACCACCAAGATTGGCATCTTCACCGACGATGACGGTGTCGAAATCGTTGTCGGCAAAAATTTCGATCTCGACGGTGCCGTTCTGCGCGACGGTTAGGTTTTCTTCAATTGTGATTTCACCGGAGGAAAAACCAGGGCTGAGAATCGCCTGGAGCATCCCCGTTGTGGTTCCCAGCCGCACATCGCCCGCAATCACACCATTGCCGACAATTTGACCACCGGGATTCACTTTCACCAATTTGCTATGAGCCGTGCCGCCAGCAAGCTGCAATTCGCCAAGATTGCTGACGGTTAATTGATCGACGGCAGTGAAGTTGGTGCCTTCAGGCAACCGCAACGCCATTTCGTGATTCTGTCCACTCAACGTGATTTGATGCACGAACGCATTTTCCGACCCCGTGACGCTAGGATTCAATTCAATCACACGTTCGCCATTTTCAAGGTTTCGTACATTCACCACGCTTGTACTGTCCGGGACTTGTCCTCCCCAGAAGTTGGGGTCACCCCAATTGTTCGGGCCGGGGGGAGGAAGCAGATTGCCGGAGTTGAAGCCGACGGTTACGGGAGCAACGAAATCCACTCTCGCTGCATTCGGCAGAAAAACCAAGTTGGCGGCCACGGACGCCGAGACGCCGGAGATGCTCACACTGTCATACCGCCCGACAACAGTATTTGCTTGAACGTAACTGATGCCCTGGCCGATTGTCGGAGTGAAGCCGTTAATTAAAGGCATTTCAAGCCGACCATGCAGCATCGCCATGCCGGCTACTTGCAGGACATCGTGTTGTGTGCCCTGGATTGTGCCACCGACTTCGATCTCGAGAATTCCAGTCGAGTCCTGCGAGAAATTGCCAAAGATGTTGTAGGTGCCTGGGGAACCGCTAAACACATGCCCTGGAGCGACCAACCCTGAATTAATAACACTCCCCTGCACGGTGGCGGTGCCGCGCAATTGCCCGCCCTGCTGAATGGCAACTTCGGCGGCTGCGATTGTCACATCATCTGGTGAAAGCACGCCGTTTTCAATAACATTCACCGTGCCGGTGGCCGCCAAGTTCCCGAACATAAGCGTAAAGTTCGCGGTATTTCCCGGGGGAAGTCCAACGCCACCGACAGTCACGTCTCCTTGGATTAGGTAGTCGAAACCTCCCGAAAGCAAGAAGGTCACATCGCCAGCGAATATCGTGAGATTTCCGGAATTCGCATTCGTACTGAAGTTGACCATGTAGGGACTTGGAATGTTGAAAAAGACCTCGTCTC
Organism: Bythopirellula sp.; assembly: GCA_034439695.1. Lineage (GTDB taxonomy): Bacteria > Planctomycetota > Planctomycetia > Pirellulales > Lacipirellulaceae > Bythopirellula. The sequence goes on from JAWXAV010000153.1 coordinate 7,168, forward strand.
CAAAGCCGGGAGGGCCAAAAGGAATCCAATTGCCTGGGTTTTCAAAACTGCCACCTAGTGGGTTGCTCCAGATGATCGTGGCACCTTGTGAGAACTGCGCAAACAAGCCACCGAGAACCAGTGCAAGAAATAAATTGCGAAGACTCTGATTCATAGGACACCCCCAATCACTACGCAGGCCCCGCTCGGCTGGATGTTTTTGGCTCGTCGACGTAGCGGAAAGCGCGGGAGGAGGCGACCACGGCTGCTCCGGAGGAGGCGGGTCGAGAACACCCCAGAGACTCCCCAAATTGCCAAAGCCAGCCCACTTGGTTCCGGCACCGCCTCCAGCGATTCGACAAGCGTTGGAATCACCGTCATGCCGTATTGAAACTGCCAAGCAGCCAAGTCGATATGGTTGACCGAACTATCCTGCCCCGCTCCGCCGCCGGGATTGGCATTGCCGTTGGCATTCAGCAGGGTTGTTGTTCCAAAGTTACGTTGCCAGATCAGAAAATCGCGGCCGTTGACGATCGTGTTGCCATCGAAGTCGGCATCCGGCTTGTCAAAATATTTGATCACACCATCGGGAAAGGCGCTGCTTGATTGTCGCTGCGTAAGCCCATTACGTGAATTGTCGGTCTGATGTCCAAAGATGACATCCACATTTGCCGAAGTTCCCGTGGTATTGGTGATGCCTAATGAACCAATTTGCAGAAAGAGATTGGCGGATTTGAATGTTGAGAACGTCTGCAAAGTGTAATTCACCTTGGCCAGCAGCCAACCGTTCCGTACTGAGTCATAATAGAGGTCGCTTCCTTGCGTAGCACTGCCGATACCTAGCCCCAGATTGGTGGGAGAAAACCCCGCGATGTTCTTGATCTGACTTGTCGTTCCAGTTGGCTCACCCACATTCTGCCAACGGTTCACACTTGTTTCGCCAGCTTCGTAGACATCCGAATTGGTGAAGGTGAGTACACTGTTGTCGCTCACCAATAGGTTCAATGACCAATTCTCTAAGGTCTCGCCGACCTCGGGTCGTCCCCAAATATAGATGCTGCCCCCCGCTTCCCCCTTGAACTTGTCGAACTCAGCCACCGTGGCCGAAGTGGTCGGCAAGGGACTGGCCGAGGGAAAACCTTGCGTTGACAACCAAAAATGAGTGCTCGTCGCTTGCACTGCTGTCAACGGACATAGTGTGCAAACAACCAGCGCGGCGACTTGAAGGGTGCGAAACATAGGTGCCCAAAGAAGAAAAGACCCACATCGGCGACGCCTCTTAATATAGTTGTCGCTGAGGAGCGAGGCAACGAATCGGCACGGATTTAGCTGCGAAGAGTGGTAAAATGACTCGTGAGAAACAACTTTTCACTGTTATTCCGCAGGATGATGCGAGTGCAGAGCCTCATGAACGGCTTCCGCCACGCGTGGGCCATCAGGGTCGTAGCTCCCATTTCCCCCCTGACGGCGGGGCGGGTTAGTCCACCCTAAACGAACAATTCGAGGCAGTTTCTTGCCCTGATAGTCCCAACCCCAGGTGCCCTCGTCGAGGCAATGTTCACGGCTGCGAGGTCCGGGCGCACCGCCACCGACATAGTAGCCGGTGTACTCACAAGGGTTCTGAGTTCGCGCCCAAACCCAGTGACACCAGGGCCAACCGGCGCGGGCGACTTCCGCACTGGAAGCTCCTTGGTAAAGATTTGCAGGCTGCAATTCGTTGGCGCGGAGCGACTCCGCTAGCATGGCGACCACAAGCAAGCTCGCTAACCCAACGAAATATCGCATGACTCACGTCTCCCAATGCCACGAGCACGCCAGCAGCGCTAGCATCAATCGCAAAATCTCTGGTGGACACACTAAACATTATCAGTTGTGCGCTCTCTGGGCTTTAGCTAAAGTCTGCCACCTCTTCTGCTTAGCTCATCAAACTTTCCAAGCTCTCGGCAAACCACCCGCGAGCTTGCTGTCTCCAACCCGCGCAAAGTTAGCGCGCGGTGAGATCGTGATGCGCAAGTTGCGAAGACAATGAGGTGCCTTTGGCAGACTCGACACCAGCCAACATGAAGTCGGTCGACATCATGAAGATCGCCGTGCGCGCGATGCTCGTCGGTTCGCTCTATGCGCTCTGTTGGCTTTCTTCCACAGGTTATGCCGAGGAAGAACTGCCGCTCATTGGTCCGCAAGAATTTTCGCCAGCAGAGCGTGATGCTTGGCTCGAAGAGCGCGTCCCGGCGCTGTCTGATCGCTTGGGATTGTTTTCCGATGGCGAAGATTATCGACTTGGTGAACCGCTCCCTTTCCCCACGGGATTCTTGGATGACGATGCGAACCTCCCGGTACGCGAACCGCCACGCGAGGACTTGCCGCTGGAAAGCCCGGAACTCACTGCGACGGAACCCGAGGACATGTTTGTCACCACGCCGTGCCAAGTGCCGGTTGGTTATTCGGGCTCGTCGGGCATCTTGGCCGAAGATTGTCAGTTGGGCGAACATTTCGTGCCGATGCCGGATCGTTGGCGCGGCGGGTATCCGATTTGGGATCGCTACGGGCCCGACCATAGCGTGTTCTGCGGCGGCGATCCGTTTGAAGAGGATGCCCCCTACGCTCGTGGCGTGTGGTACAACCCCTATCGGCAAAACTTGTTCAAAGGCGATTATCCCATCGTCGGTCAACATACGTTCCTCAACATCACGGCCACCGCGTTTTACAGTTTTGAATTTCGTCAGGTTCCCACTCCGACCACGCCGTTTGAATCCACCGAAGACCCCTTTCAAGAGGAATTCTTCGGTGATCCCGATCAGTTTTTTATTCGCAACGACTATCGTTTTGCGGTCGATTTGGTGCATGGCGACGCGGGTTTTAAGCCGGCAGATTGGCGGGTTCGCTTCGCGCCGGTGTTGAACCTGAACTATCTCGACGTCGAAGAACTGGGGATCGTGAATCCGGACGTGCGGGCCGGCACCACGCGCTACCGCAATTTCCTGGCGCTCGAGGAAGCGTTTGTCGAAACTAAGCTCGCCGATACGAGTCCGTATTACGATTTCGCTTCGGCGCGGGTCGGTTCGCAGCTTTTCGTGAGCGACTTCCGCGGGTTTGTTTTTGCCGACACGAACTTGGGGGCGCGGCTGTTTGGCACGCGGCACGCCAATCGCGACCAATTTAATCTGGCTTACTTCGATCAACTAGAAAAAGAAACCAATAGCGAATTGAATCGTTTTCAAGGCCGGCCCCAGGATGTGTTGATCGCCAACTACTTCCGCCAGGATTTTATTTGGCCCGGCTACACCACGCAGTTCAGCTTGCACTACAACCAAGACAACGGCGATGGTCTGGTGTTTGACCGCAACAACTTTCTCGTGCGGCCCGATCCCGTAGGCGTGTTCACGCCGCACCGGGTTGACTCGGTTTATTTCGGCTGGACCGGCGATGGGCATATTAATCGCTTCAATATCAATCATGCCCTCTACTTCGTGACGGGGCACGACACGCTCAATCCGCTCGCGGGGCAGCCGATCGACATCTCGGCCCAGATGGCGGCGCTCGAGGTTTCCTACGACCGGGATTGGATTCGCTTCCGCACATCGGGTTTTTACTCGTCGGGAGACGACGACATTTTTGATGATCGGGGGGAAGGCTTTGACGCGATCATGGACAGCCCCGCCTTCGCTGGCGGGCCGTTCAGTTATTGGAATCGGCAAGCCATCAAGCTCAACGGCGTGAACTTGGTCGATCGCAACAGCCTCGTTCCGCATTTGCGTTCGAGCAAGATTCAGGGTCAAACCAACTTCGTGAACCCCGGCCTGTGGCTCGCCAATTTTGGTTTTGATCTGGAACTCACGCCGCGTTTGCGTTCGATCAACAATCTCAACATGCTGTGGTTCGACCACACCGAAGTGCTCGAACAGTTTGTGTTTCAATCGAACATCGACGAACACATCGGCACCGACATCAGCAGCGGCGTCGAATATCGGCCGCTGCTGAACGACAACCTCATCGTGCTCGCCGGTGTTTCAGGGTTGATCCCCGGCAGCGGTTTTGAGGATCTCTTTGGGTTCCTCTCGCAAGACGTGGACAATCTGTTCGCGGGCTTTATCGAAGTCGCGGCGACGTATTAAGTGTCACGAGGTAAACAGCTTTTTAACGCGAATCCTCACTGCTTCTTTTCCGGTCGGATGGGAAACACAAGATGTTGTGGCACTCCTCGGCCCAGGTATGCGGCGGGGAATGAAAATGTCTATTGGTAGTGGGTGAT
>JAWXAV010000154.1:0-4504 GCA_034439695.1 Bythopirellula sp.
GTTGGTTCCTCCAATAAAGGGAAAATGGTTCTTCCCAGAAGGTATCTTCTGGGCGGAGGAACCGCCATGCTTTTCAACTACACGGGGGACATTCTCCGGTCGCGGCTAGGATAAGAAGATGCACGATCCTACTAACAAGTATCTGGAAATCATACTCGCGAATTGGTTCACGCCTGCTGAGCTGAGCCAAGTGCAAATTCGTGAAGTTGCGGGAGGTCTGAGCGGAGCAAAAATCTGGCAAGTTGCCTTTCTTGACAAAGACTTTTGTTTGCGGCGCTGGCCGCAGGTTCATCCGACCATCGAGCAACTGGCGGCAATACATGGATTGATTGAACATGTGTGGAATGCCGGCTTCGTAATTGTTCCACTTCCTCGGCACACGTTCACACACCAAACATTACTTAACGCGCAGGGTCATTTGTGGGAACTTGCCCATTGGTTGCCGGGAGAAACTTCGGCAAATCTAACTGCGGAGCAGGTGACCGAGGCGATGCAAGCGCTCGCAGGATTTCATTTGGCTGCGGCGCACCAGGGAACGCCGCAAACTGCCTCGGCACCGGGCCTCCAAAAGCGACTCGATATTCTGCAACAAATGCGAGAGGGTTTGCTAGATCAGCTTGAGCGAGCTGTGTGCGGCGCTTCCTCTTCAGTGTTGCGCGAGATTTCGCTGGAACTGCTTGCCGACATTCGGCAAGCTTTACCTGCGACTCTGAGTGACTTGGAAAAAGTTGTGCCGGTCCAATTGCCTTTGCAATGGTGCCTGCGCGATGTGCATGTCGGGAATCTCTTGTTCACGGACAATCGAGTGACGGGCATCGTCGATTTCGGCGCGGCGGCAATTGATTCGGTAGCTGGCGACATTGCCCGACTCGTCGGAAGCCTGGCGAGCGATGATGCAAACCTGTGGCGAGAATGTCTGCGGATTTACCAAGTGATTCGTCCGCTTTCACCAGAGGAGCTTCAAGCGGTGGCACTGTTTGACAGCGGCGGCCTAATCGCTGCGGCCACCAATTGGCTCCGCTGGTTGTTCGTCGAGCAGCACGAATTCGCCGATGCGGCAACCACCCAATCGCGTCTAAGCCATCTGGCTCGGCGTCTCAAATCGCTTAACCAACGCGGGGGATCGCATTTTCTGGGGCTTTCGTGGCTTAAATCGTGACCAAGAACTCCGCGTCTCATCCGACCGTACAGATGCTAGCTTTAATCCCACATCAAGGCATCACCCCCCTGGCCGAATGTCGGCCTTGCTGGGTTTTTTCGCCGTTTGGTAGTATAAATTGATTCTGCCCCCAGCATGGAACGCGTCCGGGGAGAATCTCGCCACGCAGCAAGGAACAAATAGGGATGTTTGCAACTTACGCTTCGCTACGCCGCCAGCAGTTCCTGCTGGGTGGACTCTTCCTGTTGCTGCCAGCTATTGCCGCGGCGCAATTTGATTTTCCCGATACTTTTGGCGGCCCCAATAAGTTCGGCGGCAATCGCGATGCGGAAGTCACCGTCACGGCTGAATTCACCCCAGCCGAGGGGGATCGTCCCGCACTCGTGTTTGTCACGGCCAAGATCGCCGACGGTTTTCACTTGTATGCTGTCGATCAAGGTGGGCTCCCCGATGGGGGCGGCGGCCCGCTCGCCACGAGCATCTCGCTCAATAGCAACAACCAAGTGCGGCTCACTGGCAATTGGCAGCCAGTCGCACCTCCCGAAACGCATGTCGATCAAGAAATTTGGACGGGCCTGGAACTCCGCGAACATACTGGCACGGTCACGTGGTTCGCACCGGTAGAAATCGCGGCGGGAGCCGATCCCGCGAGCTTAGCAATCGCCGGCAAAATTTCTGGCCAAGCGTGCAATCCACAAATATGCACGCCGTTTGATCAAGAATTCCAAGCTCGCGAGGGAACCGGCGTACCCCTCCCACCAGGGACGACATTTACAACAGTCGGCAGTACAGCCCCGGTTGCCCCAACTGAGCCAGTAATGTCTGATCCGGTTCAACTCGCTCCCCCCGTGGCGCCAATCGAGATGCCAACTTCGTCAGCCGTCTACGATTTAACCCGTTTGAACATCGAAACCGAGCAAGGTGGTTCGCTGAGCTACTATTTGCTGCTGGCGTTCGCTGGCGGCCTGATTCTGAACATCATGCCCTGCGTGTTGCCGGTGATCGGGCTCAAGGTGATGAGCTTCGTTCAACAGGCAGGCCAAAGCCGAGCACAGGCACTCATACTCAATTGTTGGTACGCCGCGGGCATCATCGTCGTGTTTCTCATCCTGGCTGGTTTGGCTGTGACGCTGCAACTCGGTTGGGGTGGGCAGTTTGGGAGCGCGGGGTTCAATATCACACTCATCGCCATTGTGTACGCCATGGCGCTCAGCTTGCTCGGGCTATGGGAAATCCCCATCCCAGGTTTCGTCGGTGCTGGAGCAGCGATCAATTATGCCGAACGCGAAGGGCCAACCGCCGCGTTTCTTAAGGGTGTGTTGACCACGGTGCTAGCCACACCCTGCACCGGACCATTCATGGCTTCAGCGCTCGCCTGGGCTGTAAAACAGCCGACATGGATCACGTTTTCCGTGTTTGGCGTGCTGGGTCTCGGCATGGCGAGTCCTTACCTCGTGATTGGCGCGTTCCCCGGTCTGGTCAAGTTTCTGCCCAAGCCGGGCATGTGGATGGAAACCTTTAAGAAAATCATGGGCCTCGTGCTGCTCTGCACCGTGGTTTGGCTACTCACGTTTATCGAACCACCACTGGTGGTGCCGACAATTGCTTTGATGGTCGGCATCGCCGCAGGTTGCTGGTGGATCTCGCAGGCCGACATCACTGCTCCCTTCCCGCAAAAGGTAAAAGTGTGGGTTGTGGCCAGTCTGTTGATCGTGTTATCGGCCTTTATTTCCTATGGTGGACTCTACGCGCGGGTCATGCGACCACGCTATGAAGAAGCGCTTGCCGAATTTGCTCAACAATCCGTGAGCAAGGAACGGATGAAGATCGCCCAGGAGTTGAGCCAACTCACGACCTTGGTTGAGAAGGATGCTTTTACGCAGTCCTTAATCGCCAACGCCGAGGACGAAGGGGACCAACCCTGGCAATCGTTCTCGTTGGCAAAACTTCAGCGCAAGGTCGTGGAGGAAGGACGCACCGTGCTCGTTGATTTCACGGCCGACTGGTGCCTCACCTGCAAGACCTATGAAAAGATCGCCCTCAAGACCAAGGACGTTGAAAACGCGATCAACGCCGCCGGCGTCGTGACAATGGAAGCCGACTACACGCATCGCCCCCCCGCGATTGAACAAACCATCAAGGCTCTCAAATCGAACGGCGTCCCCGTGATCGCCATCTTCCCGGCGAGCGACCCGTACAAACCGATCGTCTTCCGCGGCCAATACTCCGAGCAAGCCATTCTCGACGCCCTGGCCAAAGCCACCGGCGGCAGCGGCGCGAAGGCCACCGGCGAAAACACGGCGCTGTCGCAAACACCGGCGGCAGAGCCGCGGATGTAGGCCATGGAATTCACCCCAGAACAACAAGAGCTAGTCCAACAAGCAAAAGCTCGTGGCGAGCAAAGAATCAATCTTCAGTTTACGCAGGAACAACAAGCAGAATGGAAGAACGCGGTCGAAGAAGAATGGGCTACCAAGGATGAGAACATTGCTCATTACCACAAGGTTATGAAGGCTGCCGAGCAACCTGGTTTTTTTGGCGACATTCGGCACGCTGTTCAACTCTCTCGACGACCGCTTGCCGAACTTGCCGCAGAGATCGGTGTTGAAAGACGCTTTCTCTCAGACTTTCTTGCCGCAGACGCGGAATTACCAGTCACTGCGTTGGACCGATTGGTCGAGGTACCGGGACTGCGTCTCATGCAGGAAATTCCGCGATAGGATTTCTTTTTTCCCAACCAAGCTACTATCCGCGACATCGAACAAGGGCGCGATGTGGATCTCTCGAATCTCCAAGCCGTGGCGTCGGCGCTTGGGTTGGAATTGGTGGAGGCGGGGAGTTGAAACCCTTCTCAGTAGCCGAGTGGTGATGGAACAACTCGGCATTCAGCAGACGTTCGCATTCGACGATCACTTCCGGGTGTTTGGATGGTGGCCGTGGTGCCGTAGGGTAGGTTTACTGCTGTTTGGTAGCCAATCATCGGATGATATGTCGCAGAGTATTCTCAAAGTGCATTCTTGTGTGGCGACAATCGCCATTAAGACCAATCCATAAAGCGTTGACAAAGGAGGATAGAATTCAGAGACTGATGTCCGCGTTACCTAAAATTCAACTATTCGAGTAATTTTTTGGCCTTATGGGGCATTTTTATGGCAACCATCGGTGAACGGATCGTCACAACAGCCTTTTCAGCCTTGGAAACCGCACCTGAGGGACTTCGATATTCTGACTTGGTCAGGCGCGTCATGAGAATGTCCCCCGTGTAGTTGAAAAGCATGGCGGTTCCTCCGCCCAGAAGATACCTTCTGGGAAGAACCATTTTCCCTTTATTGGAGGAACCAACCA
>JAWXAV010000155.1:0-3018 GCA_034439695.1 Bythopirellula sp.
AATCGGCAGAGCGATGAAGGGCGTGACTGCACAAGACTGCCGAGGCTTCTTCCAAGCGGCAGGAATCAACGCTACAACAACATGAAAACCGCTCTAGAATGGAACGACTGTCATATCAATCCAAGGGCGCGTTACAAACTCGGCCTAAATGTAACCGCAAAACTCTTGTCGATTGTCACGAAAATTCTCGCTGGATTTAGGACTCTATGCCATGAAAAGATGATTCTCGTGTATCTCTTCGGCGTTGTATCCTGCTTTCAAAATTTCTCTTGTTGTCTGGCGGCCATCGCTTTCTTAATCAGGCCCACGATGGCAACAAGGATCGCTCCACCCGCACCCGACACACCAGCATTGTCCACAGGCCCTACCGAGCTGAAGCGAGCCGGCCGCTCACGGCACAACGTGGCCGTCGCTGCACCCATCGCCTCTGCCGCCTCCTTCACCTTCGCCGAGTCCTCGACGCGCGACATCGTCCCACTCCTGCTGGAAATCGGAATCTCTGCTCGCCAGGATTGCAGGGGCATCAACCGTGGTGTTGGTGGGCGTTTACCAAGAGAACTATAATGGTCGGAAGTGCCCATTTGAACTGCACGTTGAGATTTTTTATTTGGGCTCTACAGAATCCGTCGAGCCTGCTGGCGTTTCGCTGCGGAAGGGTGCTGCGGGCAGGCCTTCGCGGCTGAACAAATTCACGTCCGGGGCCATGGCCCACGCATAGCGTACGGCCAGTGGGTTGAGTATTTTGTCTGAAGTGACGACTACGTTCGAACCCTCGATCACGGCGCGGGCCGCAATAAACTCCTCGCTTGGCCCCGCCAGGGTGAAGCCTTTTAAGGAACCGCCTTTTGCTGCAAGTCCACCTCCAATGTGCGTGAACGAAACAACGGCGCGGCTATTCTCAATCCTGAAGCTCTTGAAGACCGGGCCGGAATACTCCACCCGCTCGCCGTAGCTCAAGGCGCGGGCGGCCAAGGCCAGGCGCTCCCCCACCGGTCGCTTGCGAGTTGGATGGATGTTCTGAGGGTCGCCCACGTCGATGGTGACGACCATCGCGGTGTGCGGCGTCTTTTGCCAGATGCGATGCTGCGCTTCGCGAAATGCAGGATGCGTATTTCGATGTGGGGCCAGTTGCACAAACAGGAACGGCAGCTCAGCTCCCCAAACCCGCCGCCAGTCCGCAACCATCGCTGGGAGCAGTTTCTCGTAGGAGGCCGGTTGTCCAGAGTTCGACTCACCCTGATACCAAATTGCGCCGCGGATTGCGAACGGCTGCAGTGGCGCGATCATGCCGCAGTGCAAGGCGCTGGGACAGTCGTGGCAGCGCAATTTGGGCATCCGCGGCTCCGGCGGCACGGGCTTCCCTTGCGCTCTGGCCGTTCTCACAGCCAAAGGATGCACACGATCGCGTTGATGCTGGTAGGAGCGATAGGCGGTTGCGATGTTCTCAAACTCGTCGGGCGAAACTTTTTTCCACTTTTCGACCAGGGGATCTGCTTCGCCAATCTCGGCGAGAGTTTCGAGTCGCATCCAGGTCTCAATACGCGTTCCGCCGATCGAACTCACCACCAAGCCAATCGGCACGCCTAGGTTCTGCTGGAGGTCTCTGGCGAAGTAGTAAGCCACTGCTGAGCACGCGCCCGTCGTAGTTGGCGAGACAGATTGCCAAACGCCTTTCAAGTCCTCAGTGGGCCTTTGTGCAAATTGATCCTCGACCGAGAAAAAACGCACCGCAGGATTATCGGCGGCCGCGATTTCCTCCTGCGCGTTTACAACCTGCGCCATTCGGAAGTGCATGTTTGACTGGCCGGAGCAAAGCCAGACATCGCCGACAACGACGTTGCCGACTCTCACTTTCTGATTCCCGAACTTGGACTGAACGATCAGTTCGCGTCCGTTTGCACTCGACTTGAGCGGATTGAGCCGCACCATCCATTGGCCCTCCGCATTGGCCTGCGTCGACTTCTTCTGACCGGCAAATTCCACGGTGACTTTATCGCCCGGGTTGGCCCATCCCCAGACCGGCGCTGCTTGATCTCGTTGCATGACCATGTGGTCCGAGAATAGGGACGCCAATTTCAAATCGCTTTCCGCACACAAGGATAGCGGCGCGACAACCAGGGCGGTGAGGAGCGTGAGGATATGTTTCATGTTACTCGTCTTGGACCGCGCTGCGGCGATAGCGCCATAGCAATGCAATTGCAATTGGGTGCATGATCGCCATAAGAAAGAAGCAGGGAGTGTAGGAGTAGGCTTCGACTGTCCCAGAGACAACCTCGTTCATCAACATCCCGCCAAGGGCACTGCCCGCCGCGACGACGCCGAAGGTCGTTGCCATCACTCTTCTGGGTATGATGTCGACGATTAAGGCGGTCTGATTGCTGAGCCAGGAGCAGTGCGCCATCGCGACGATTGACGCCACGGCAATGGCGACCGCAGTCGACGACGAGAGAGCCACGAGGGGAGAAAGCGGGACGAGTACAGCCGACGCCAGCATTAGCCAGAGCCGCGCCGCCGGCGGCGACATGCCGCGCTTGATCAGTTTGCCTGACACGAACCCGCCCAACACAAAACCGACGTCGGCCATCAGGAAGACGACCCACATGATTTTGATATCTTCCTGGCTCAGACCGCGATCGTCATGGAGGTACTTGGGCATCCAGAAGAGATAGAAGTACCAAACCGAATCCGTCAGCAACCGCGCGAGCATGAATCTCCATACGGCTTCCTGCTTCAGCACGGAACTCCACAGAGCCCACTCCGATTCCGCCGAATCCTTCTCGGCAATCTTGGGTTCCACGTAGGTGGCGTCTCGGTACAAGATCATCCACGGAATGAGCCACACCAATCCCACAGAGCCAGTCACGACGAACGCCCAGTGCCACGAGGAAGCCGCGGCGATGGGGATGACGATCAGCGGTGCGAGCATGGCGCCGATCGATCCTCCCATCGCGTAGACCCCTACGCCCAAGCCGCGTTCGGTCGCGGGAAACCACTCCTGGATCGCCTTCGGGGAGGCGG
>JAWXAV010000156.1:0-20272 GCA_034439695.1 Bythopirellula sp.
CGCACAGGCGCGGTGAATAGCTGGCCAGGGGAGAAAACTCAAGACGAAGCAGCCCAGGATGAATTCGACCAAGCCGATGGTAAATATGGCCCAAGGTGGGAGTATCAGCCAATGGGTGAGCGCCACTGCCCGCCAAGGGGCTAATTTCATTGCCCCAGCCACCACCAAGAGGGCACCGATCAGAAAGCGAGTGAGCACGTAGAAGACCGTAACCGTGGCGACCGGGGGGCTCGCCTGTCCGGTTGCTGGAGAAAACGACAGGCGAGCCGCCTGTCGCTACGAAACGACAACGCCAATACGTGCCGATGGCCTTGAAGAAATCGCGGGCGCGAATCTTCTTGCCCGCCGCCACGGATCGCGGCAGGTAAGCAATTGGAACCTCAATGATGCGGATACGCTCATTGAGCAGTTTGCCGGTGATCTCCGCGCACAACTCGAATCCCGTCGACTGCAGCGCGAGCCGCCTCATGAGTGCGGTGGGTAGCATCTTGTAACAAGTATGGGTGTCCGAAAGTGAGCTGCCATAGAGGAGTTTGACGATGATGCCCAGGAACTTCACTCCCAGATAGGGAGCCAACGCGCCGCCGGCGGCTTTGCCCTGCTGCAAATACCGCGAACCATAAACGGCGGCCTGGGGATTGGCGTGGGCCGTTGACGCCAGCCGCCGCAGGTCTCGCGGGTCGTATTCCAAATCGGCGTCTTGAATCACGACCCAGGAACGCCGTGCTTGCTGCAATCCCGCTTGGACCGCAGCCCCCTTGCCGCTGCGAACGGCGAGTCGCAGCACGATCAAGTCGAGTTCCGCTTGCAATCCTTCGGCGACTGCCGCAGAGTCATCGGCGGAACCGTCGTCAATGACGATAACTTCGGCCAGCGGCAAAGCATCGCGCGTGCGTCTCAGCAGTTCGCCGAGGGTCGCTCCTTCGCTGTGGCACGGGATCAGAACAGTTAGACACTCACCTTGTTCAACCGCTAGGTTGTCGCAGTTCTGAAGGTGAACTAACGCCTCGACCATGATTGTTCCGGAATCGGTTGGTCAGAAAGGCAAGATATGAAAGCGTTTGCATATTACATACGGCAATCAGTGTTTGTCAAGAAGCTATGAAAAAAGCCCGTCCTGGCAACTTGTGGCCGCTCTCGCGCCAAGTCAATGGCTCTAGCATCACTTTGGCTAATAGTCGGTTTTTATCCGCAGATAATTGGCCCGATTCTTGCTAAGAGTGCGAACCGTGCGTTCCGCTCTTCTGTCGAATCTTTTACTTAACCGCTAATAACGGGAGCTAGCTCAATTGCTTTACCGGCTTGCGTAAACGATTGAGGGTGGACGGAATTGTTACGCGCTGGATGGATTTTAACCAATTTTTCTCGGGTACTTAATCACTATTAAGTTTCTGCTGTCAGGAATTGCAATTCAGGGTCGCATCGGTTAATTTGATTCCTGAGCGGCCATGGATTGTTTCTGGATGAACAAACTTAACAGGAGGTAATCTATGCCAAGTGGAGCTTATTTCATTCGCAGTTGCCCAACTTGCGGCAGATCTCTCGAAGTGCGAGTCGAATACCTGGGGAAGATGGTATCGTGCCAACATTGCTCGGCACAATTCGATACCAGCGATCCCCCTTACTACTCTGATGGAGCGAGTGAGTCGTCGCTGAGCTTATTGGCTCGAGCTGACGAACTTATCGAGTCGGTGAGGATCGCCAGCGTTTAGCTGGAGCTTTTTTTCCGGTGATTTTGTTCACTGTTTTGTGAGCCGGGTTAAACCTGCAAAAAAATCGGGATACGTTTTCGCGGTACATTCCGGGTTGCGGATGACGATTCCTGGTTGAACCAAGCCGGCAATGGCAAAACTCATCGCCATGCGATGATCGTTGTAGGTGTCGATCTCGGCAGCGGTTATTTTGCCTGGGTTGATGTCCAGTCCCTCGGAGTGTTCGCGGACTTCCGCGCCGAGCTTACGCAATTCGGTGGCGACGGCGCTGATCCGGTCTGTTTCCTTGTGGCGAATGTGGCCCACGTTGCGAATTCGAGTTATTCCCTCGGCAAATAATGCTACCACGGAAAGAGTTTGGACGGTGTCGCTGATGGCGTTCATATCGACATCAATTCCATGCAGTGGCATCCCAATTACGGTGATTGCATCGCTCTCGTAATGAACTTTACAGCCCATTTGAGCGAGACATTCCACGAAGGCTATGTCACCTTGCAGGCTCTCGCGGTTTAAGCCTCGGACTGTGACTTCGCCTCCCGTGACCGCTGCCGCGGCCCAAAAATAACTCGCCGCCGAGGCATCGGGTTCAATCGCAAAGTCGCCAGACTTGTAGTGCCCCACACTGGGAATATCGATCCGCGAGAAATCGGCGGCAGCTACCGCACTCACGCCAAATGATTTCATCACACTCAGCGTCATCGCCACGTAGGGAACCGAAACCAACGTGCCAGCGACTTTGAGCGTCACCGGTTGTTTTGCACACGGGGCCGCCATCAGCAGGCCGCTTAGGAATTGGCTGGATATGTCGCCCCGCACGGTGGCCTCCCCGCCCGACAAACCTTTGGACTTCAGTAACACCGGCGGACACCCGTTGGCACCCGTGCAAGCGACATTCGCCCCGAGTTGATTGAGCGCGTCCGCCAGATCGGCAATGGGCCGTTCGCGCATGCGGGCGATGCCATCGAGCCGATAATTGCCACGGCCCAAGGTCACCAGTGCCGTCAAAAAGCGGATCGTCGTGCCGCTGTTGCCGACAAAGATATCGGCTTGCGCTGCCGGGGGTTGGCCCGCGCAACCGGTCACTTGTAGCGTCTCGCCAGCGTCACTCACGGTCACGCCGATCCCTAACGCGCGTAAGCCTTCGATCATAACACGGGTATCTTCGCTATCGAGGGCACCAGTAAGTCTGGAATCTCCTTGCCCCAATGCAGCACAGACGAGCGCGCGGTTCGTGATGCTCTTCGACCCCGGCGGGCGAATCTCCCCCCGAACCGGTCCCGTGGCAGGCTGTATTTCGAGGGCTTCCGTCATAAAATTTCTTGGAAATTGTTGCGAACCCGGAACATCGCATGCGATTGGTCAATCGACTCTTGGTAGGTATGCTTAAGTCCAGAATATCGCGATGATGTCTCCTCTGCCACCCGAGCGGCAATCTGGTACTTGGCACCTCATTTCACACGACTTGATTTGATATGAAAAAAGTGACCTCCGGCGGCGGTTGGCCGGCAATCTGGTACACGCTGAGCAAAGGGCGCGAAGCTGGCGGCCTGTGGAAGCTCTGGAAAGCCATGCGCTCCAAGAACGCCTGCAAAACCTGCGCGCTCGGCATGGGTGGCCAACGCGGCGGCATGGTCAACGAGCAAGGCCACTTCCCCGAGGTCTGCAAGAAATCGCTGCAAGCAATGGTCGCCGACATGCAGGGGGCCATTAGCACCGACTTCTGGGAACAATACGCGCTCGACGATCTCAAACAATTCACGCCCCGCGAATTAGAAAACTGTGGCCGGCTGACGCAACCGCTGCTCTATACACCGGAGCTCCGTCGCTACCAACCGATCTCTTGGGAGAATGCGTTCGAGCGCATCGGCGGCAAGCTGCGTGAACTCTCCGCCGACGAAACCTTTTGGTACTTCAGTGGCCGCAGCAGCAACGAGGCGGGGTTCTTGTTGCAAATGTTCGCCCGGCTCTATGGCACGAACAATGTGAACAATTGTAGTTTTTACTGCCACCAGGCCAGCGGCGTGGGTCTCACCAGCAGCACCGGCAGCGGCACAGCCACGATCATGCTCGAAGACCTCGACACGGCCGATCTGATGTTCGTCATCGGAGGCAATCCGGCGAGCAATCATCCCCGGCTGATGCGCACTCTCATGGAAGTACGCCGGCGCGGGGGCGAGGTCATCGTTATCAACCCGATTGTGGAAACGGGCCTCGTCAATTTCCGCGTGCCCAGTGATTTGCGCTCGTTGTTCTTCGGCACAAAGATCGCCAGCCTCTACGTGCAACCCCACATCGGCGGTGATCTCGCCTTGCTCACGGGGATTGCTAAACGGATCGTCGAGCTCAACGCCCATGACACGACGTTTCTCGAAACGAATTGCAACGGATGGTCAAATTTCGCTTGCGGCTTAGCAGAGCAAACTTGGCCAGAGATCACGTCCAAATCCGGCGTCCCCTTCGATCAAATCGATGCGATTGCCCAGCGCTATGCCCAAGCGAAAAACGCCGTCTTCAGTTGGACCATGGGCATCACCCATCACGCCCATGGCGTGCAGAATGTGCAAGCCATCGCCAATCTCGCGCTCTTGCGCGGCATGGTCGGCAGACCGGGCGCGGGGCTGTTGCCGATTCGGGGACATTCCAACGTGCAGGGGATCGGTTCCGTGGGAGTCACCCCCAAACTCAAGGACGAGCTGTTTGAGCGGCTGGAATCGCACTTCGGCGTGACTCTCCCCACCACGCCCGGCCTCGACACGATGGGCTGCATGGAAAGCGCCGCCACGGGCAAGGTGAAATTCGGCTTGTGTTTGGGTGGAAATCTGTACGGCTCGAATCCCGACGCAACGTTCGCTCAGGCAGCCCTCGAAAACCTCGACATGCTGGTTTACCTCAGCACGACGCTCAACACCGGCCATGCGCATGGCCTGGCACAGGAAACAATTATTTTGCCCGTGCTAGCCCGCGACGAAGAACCGCAGGCCACGACCCAGGAATCCATGTTCAACTTGGTGCGGCTGAGCGACGGCGGCCCCCGCCGACATACCGGCCCCAAAAGCGAAGTCGAAGTCATCGCCACGATAGCCCACACCGCCGCAGGCGAGCCTGCTTCAGCGGGCGGTGTAAACAATGGACTCCAAACAATCGACTGGAAATCGATGCGGAACACGGGCCGCATCCGCGAAGCCATCGCCGCGATTGTCCCTGGTTTCGACAAAATCAAAGAGATCGACCGCACGAAAGAAGAATTTCAAATCGCCGGTCGCACGATCCACGAAGCAAGCTTTCCTACACCAGACGGACGGGCCGTGCTCCACACGCACACGTTGCCCGAGCTTTACGGCACCGCCCCAGGCGAACTACGCCTGATGACGATCCGTAGTGAAGGGCAGTTTAACACCGTGGTCTACGAAGACTACGATTTGTATCGAGGTGTGGAAGATCGACGCGTCATTCTGCTACACCCCGATGATGTGGCGAGATTCGAGCTCGAAGAATCAACGACGGTGACGGTCCACGGCCCAGCAGGTTCGATGAGTGGAGTACGCATTCATCCGTTTCCAAAAATCAGGCCCGGCAACGCCGCGATGTACTATCCCGAATGCAACGTGTTGGTGAGTCGCCAACTCGACCCGGCGAGCAAAACCCCGGCGTTCAAATGCGTCATTATCACATTAACTCTCGATCCGCCGCTTGCGGCTTAGCGATCATCATTTTTCATAACTCATGGAAGACACACTAATGCCGAATCTGATTTCACTTTGTTTCGTCGCCCTCTTTTCAATAATCGTCGTGAACTCTACGACAGTTCAAGGCCAACAAGACACCACCTCCGCCGCGCAAGACTTTATCCGTCGCTACGAATCCACCGTGGTTCCCCTCGAAATCTCGCTTAGCCGCGCTTGGTGGGATGCTAACACTACCGGTAGCGACGAGGCCTTCGCCGCCAAGGAAGCTCTCGACAAACAGATGAACGAACTGCTGGCCTCGAAGGAAGATTTTGCGAAGCTCAAAGTCATTAAGTCCGGCATGATTACCGACCCACAAGTCGCGCGGCAAATCGAACTGCTCTACCTGCTTTATTTGGGAAAACAGGTCGACATCGCGCTGCTCAATCGCATGTCGTCGAAAGCCACTGAGATTGAAAAAACTTTTAATACGTTTCGTGCTCCGGTGGGGGACAAATCTCTTACCGATAGCCAAGTCCGCGAAATCTTGCTCAAGAGCAAGGACTCGGCCGAGCGGCAAGCCGTTTGGGAAGGCTACAAGCTCGTTGGCCAAAAAGTGGCCGATGATCTGCGTGATCTCGTAAAAATGCGTAATGAAGCCGCACGGCAACTTGGCTTCAAGAACTATCATGAAATGCAACTGGCGATCAACGAGCAAGAGCCCGCCCAGGTGCTGGCCCTGTTCGACGAACTCGACGAGCTGACTCGCGAACCCTTTGCCAAGGCGAAGGGCGACATCGACACGGCCCTCGCCGCGCAGTGCAGCATTCCCGTCGATGAACTGCAACCGTGGCACTATCACGACCCGTTTTTCCAGGAACCGCCGGCAGTGTATGAAGTCGACCTAAGCGGTCCGTTCACCAATGCCGACATTTTGCAGATTTGCCGCGAGTTCTACGAAGGGATTGGCCTGCCCATCGATGACGTGATCGAGCGCAGTGATCTCTACGAAAAACCCGGGAAAAGTCCGCACGCGTTCTGCACCGACATTGATCGCGAGGGGGATGTTCGCGTCTTGGCCAATATCGTGCCGAATGAATATTGGATGGGCACCATGCTGCACGAATTGGGCCATGCGGTTTACACAAGCAAGTTTATTCCGATAGACCTGCCTTACTTGCTGCGCGTGAACTCGCACATACTTACCACCGAAGGGGTGGCGATGATGTTCGAGCGGTTCGCCACCGATGCGGAATGGCTCAAAGCCTACGGAGTTAAAGTCGACGACCCTATCGCTTACACCACCGCCAGCCACCGCATGCGCCGTGACAAGCTACTGATTTTCTCGCGCTGGTGCCAGGTGATGTACCGCTTCGAGATGGCGATGTACGAGAATCCGGATCAAGACCTCAACAAGCTGTGGTGGGACTTGGTCGAGAAATACCAGCTTGTGAAGCGTCCCACGGATCGCGATGCGCCCGACTTCGCCAGCAAGATTCACATCGTCACGGCCCCCGCCTACTATCACAACTACATGATGGGCGAGCTATTTGCTTGCCAGGTTCACGACGCAATCGCCCACGACCTCAAGCTGCCCGGCGACCCCGCCACGGCGATCTACACCCGCGACCCGCGCGTGGGGGAGTTTATGCAAGAAAAAGTCTTTGCCCCCGGCGCGTTTCTGCCGTGGAATGAGCTCACCAAACACGCCACGGGGGAAGAGCTTAACGCCAAGGCGTTTGCGAAGGAGTTTAGCGAGTAGGCTAGCAATTTCATAAACTCACTCTCTTGTGCCATGGCGCTGAGCGAATTACGCTAAACTCTCGTTGGAGCACGATGGGCGTCCGCGCATGATCGTGTGAGCATTCAGTCATTTATCTGCACAAAATCGCCGTCGGGTGACCGTCATGGAATACCGCTTGAATCGACTATTGTTTTGCCCTATGGCGTTGCTGTTAGAATTATTCTCCGCTTTGTCGCAGGCTCAGCCAGTTCCGCCAAAGCCACCGTCGGTAGAGACGACCAATTCTGCCTCGACTTCCTCGGCTGATGCGGCCCAGCTTGATGCCGAACGCCAGAAGATTTGGAACAGTAGGGAGATGCTGGAAGCCCGAGCACATATGGACTTGTACTTTAAGCGATCAGCCCAGGTGACCCCTGAGCAGGCGGAAAAGTACATGGCCGACCTGAAAGCCATGTCGCCTGACCAGATGCAGATTTGGCTGATTCAACATCAAGAGCAGCGCGCCCAAGTGCAGCAGGAGCAAGAGCGCTGGACCAACCTGCGTCGCGAAGCCAACCGCGGGAATCTGCCGGCGCAAAACATGGGAGCTTTTCAAAACCCGCTGGCCAATCGCCGGACAGTTTCTACGGGGCAACCCGTGACTGCCCGACCGAATCCGAATACCGTCACGCAACGCCCCATTCAAAAACCATTCTCTGGCCCGCAGTTTTCACGAGCAGCGCAACCGCTGGTCACCAGCGAGGATGTCGCTCGAGCCGAGATATTGCGTGGCCTAGGCCCATGGTCTGTTTTTTAACGGTTTGGCCTAGCAACTTAACCAGTCGTTGATGTCTCAACTTTAAAGTAGTAGCAGATATGAATCTTTTCAAAACATTGGGCGACCGTCTCAAGGGATTTGCCAAGAATTTAGTGTGTACCAAAGCAGTGCTGGTTCCCACGATTCTATGGTTCTCAATCGCTGCGGCATTTTCACAGGAACTGCGGCAACCACTGCCTAACGGGTCGAGCAACGCGGCTTTGCATTATCAGCGCGCCATCCTGCTGCTCGGTGACGTTAACCCTGCGAGCAAGAAGCTGTTGGCAGAGCCGATCTGGCAGATTGTCACGCCGCAGATGACAGACGAGCAACAAAACACAATCACGCAATTGCTCTACGGAGGGCGTCATGCGATTCGCTCTGGCATGTTGGGGTCTCAACAAAATGCGGCTGACTTTGGTGCCGATCTACGTGCCTACGGCGCGGCCCTTTTGTTACCCCATGTAGGCCCAATGCACGACCTAGCCAATCTGATCGCACTCTACGGCATGCACCAGCAAGGCGAGGAAAATTGGTCAGATGCGGCAGGAACCTTTCTCAGTGTAATACGTATGGGCCACCACCTGACCGAACAACTCACCTTGGGCGAATCAGCCAAAGGAATCCGCATCCTCGAGACCGGTTACTATTGCCTGGTCACCTGGGCGGCTCATTGCCCTGATCGTGAGCTCATCGCCGCCGCGCGCCAGTCGCTGTTGGCAATTGGCACGGAGTCGGTCTCCCCCTTGGCGGCGCTGACCACCGAGGCAGCCGTCGTTGATTTAAGGCTCACCCAATTGCAAGAGGCATTTCCTGATGGCAATTGGCCCGAAATCTTACTCGCGGCGACCAACGCTCCTTTGCCAACGGACAGCGTCACTGACTGGCGAGAGTTTGCTAAGGCTGAAGTCATCAAGCGTGGCGTGCCCGAATCTGTTTTTGAGAGTCAGGAGCAATTCGACGAGTACGTCGAGAAGATGCGCGACATCTACCGCGAGTTCTACGCCCGCACGTTGGCGGCGCTGTCATTGCCCCCCGAGCAAGCCATCCTGGCGGGCCAAAAAGTTCATGCGGAGTTCGCTGACCAACTTCTCCGGCTCGGTGATCCCGACAGACTGAGTCCGGCACAGATCGCCACCTTTTACGCCACGCACCAAGCGGCACACCGACTGCTCAATGTCGCGCTGGTCCTTTGTGCCGAGCGCGAGGGCGAACTGTTTCCGCAAGATTTGTCCGGCTTGGAGGCAACATTCGGCGGGCAGCTTCCAGTGAGTCCGATCAATCAACAGCCCGCTGATTACCAAGTGGCAGCCGACCGCAAGGGTTTCCGACTATCGTTTCCAGCCATCGAGGTGGGCGATGTCGCGATTCCGGAAGTGGCGTTTGCTTACAATTGGGGGGCGACTGGTAAATAGTTGCGATTCCTGGTTGTAAAGACGGAAGGAAGTCTTCGGCTCCGGTGCGTTTCCCTTGAATCAACTTCGTTCTACCTCTTTCGAGATATCGCTCGCTAGTTTCAGTGTAACATCTATTTCGATTGACATAAAACAGCCAGAATGTACGATTGGGATATGACATTAAGCGCTGTACTAACCCCTGCCGATGAAGGTGGCTTCATAGCCTACAATCCCGAAACGGGAACAACGTCACAGGGCGAAACGATGCCCGAAGCGTTGGCTAATCTCAGAGAGGCCACTGAGCTGTATCTAGAAGAGTTTCCCCATTTCGCCGGTAGCCAAGCTTGGCTAACCACATTTGAGGTTTCGTGTGCCCAAACTTCCGCACATTAGCGGTAAAGAATGCGTGAAGGCCTTGGAAAAACTCGGCTTCGTGCAAACGCGGCAACGCGGCAGCCATGTGGTCATGCGTTGTGAAGATCGAGGTTGTTCAGTACCAAACCATCGCGAGCTCAAGTTGGGAACACTTCATGGCATTCTCAAACAAGCCGAAGTAAGTGTCGATGAATTCTTAGCCGCACTTCGCAAGTGATTTCGCACTCCTTGCCGCCCCCTGCGTCTCCGCGTACTCTGCGTTAACCCTTCCTACCCCGGCGTATCAAGATAAGGATCCTGCCCCATGGCGCGCTGGATTTTTTGGCGTTCTTTTTCGTGATACAACAGCACCTTGCGGTCGCGGAAGTGGCGGCGTTCGACCCGGCGTTGCGCTTTGTGAAACATTTGCTCCATCCCACGCAAGGGGCCTTGCGAGCGGAGGCCCACTTCGCGTAAGCGGGTCGCCTTTTTCGGGCCGTAGCCTAACAGCAAAATCTCATCATCGAGCGCCAGGAATTGCCGATAGGTGCCAGGATCGCCTTGGCGTCCGCAGCGGCCGATTAACTGGCGGTCGATCCGCTGGGCTTCGTGCAATTCGGTGCAGATCACGTGAATCCCACCAAGGGCTTGGACCCCTTCCCCCAGGCGGATGTCGGTACCACGGCCCGCCATGTTCGTGGCGACGGTGATTTTGCCTTGTTGTCCCGCCACGGCGACAATTTCTGCTTCCTGTGCCACATGCTTGGCATTGAGCACGACGGGTACAACGCCTCGCTCCACGAGCAGATTCGCCAAGTGTTCGCTCTTGTCGATGGAGCGCGTGCCAATCAGCACCGGGCGGCCTTTTTGATGTTCGACTACCGCATCTTCGACGATGGCGGCCCATTTTTGATCGACCGTGCCGAAGACTTGCGTCGGCAATTGCTTGCGGATGGGGGGGCGATTGGTGGGAATCGACTCCACCTTTACGCGGTAAATCTTCTTCAGCTCGCCTCGACTGGTGGACGCCGTGCCGGTCATACCCCCCAGTCGTTCAAAACGCAGAAATAAATCTTGAATGGTGATCCGCGCGGCTTGGTTCGTGGCAAATGTGATTTCAACCCCTTCCTTGGCCTCGACTGACTGATGGATCCCAGCCCGCCACTTGCGACCTTCCGCCATTCGGCCAGTAAATTCATCGACGATCACAATCTCGCCGTCGCGCACGACATACTGCCGATTGAGAAACATCTCGCGGTCAACCTTGACTGCGCGCTGGATATATTCATAAATGGTTGAGAGTGGCAAGCGATCCATCGCGCTCGGTTTGGGTAGCGAACGGACCAATTGCCGCCCGGCGAGTGAAAGCTCCACGGTCTTTTCATCGTGGTCGTACTCGTAGTGCTCGTCTTCAATGAAATCGGTTTGCCGCTCGGCGGCCCAGCGATACGCCTCGGTGGCGATTTTTTCATCTTCGCCGGGCAGGGCACTGATAATCAGCGGCGTGCGGGCTTCGTCGATGAGAATGCTGTCGGCCTCGTCGACCAACATGAAGTGCAAGCCGCGTTGCACGGGCTGATCGCCGCCAGCACTTTCCACCGCCCCCAACATTTTTCCAAACAGATCCTGATTGCCTTCCCCTTGCGAACGCATCAGCAAGCGGTCGCGGAGAAAATCAAAACCCATCTCATTGGCCGTACCGTAGGTCACGTCGCAAGTGTAGGCCTTACGCCGCTCGGGCTGCGGTTGCTGCGCTTGGATAATGCCGACGGTCATGCCTAGAGCCGAATAGAGAGGCGTCATCCACTCGGCATCGCGGCGGGCGAGGTAGTCGTTGACCGTGGCGAGGTGCGCACCCTTACCCTCGAGTGCCGCCAAGTACATGGGCAAGGTCGCGGTGAGCGTTTTGCCTTCGCCGGTCTGCATCTCGATGATCGAGCGATGGTGGACCGCCGCCCCGCCCATGATCTGCACGTCGAAATGCCGCATGTTGAGTTTGCGCCGCCCCGCTTCACGCACGAGGGCAAACGCCTCGACCAACAGTCGGTCGAGCGATTCACCACTGCGCACGCGATAGCGCAAGCCGAGGCTGGTCTTACGAAGATCGTAATCGCTCAACTTCTCCATGTCGGGAGCCAAGGCATTCACCAACGGCACATAACTCGCGCAGCGGGCAAGATGATCACCAAGTTTGGCGCGAATGGTGCAGCTCAGACCGCTGGGAATTTTCGACACGCTTTGCTACCAGTCAGATATCTTGAACATCAGGAAGAAGTCATTCTGATAGGAGCCCCGCGACGAGAAGAATCTGATTTCAACTCTCGCACACTTTCAATGCGTGATCGTTCTGTTGGCCAGATCCTTCGGGTCGCGGAACTCCCCTCAGGATGACACAATCTTATCGTCGCAGTCGCTATGAGAGAATGGCCGACTCAGCGCTGACGCTGAATCCCTTCAACCGTGTAGTGTGGCAAGAAGGTGCCGTCGCCGTTGTCCTGCGTTTCGAGGAAGCCTTGAATCAGCAAGAACTCGCCGGGTTGCACTCCCCCTAGCACATCGGGGTTGTTAATCACAACCACGCCCCCATACGGGTCAGGCGCACCCTGCATGGAAACATACCTCAGACCCCAGTAACCAGTTTGTGGATAGTATTGCAACTGCCCACGTAGCGAGCTGTAGGTGGGATCAAAACCGAAATGGCTGGGGTCTTCCGCTGCCAAAGCGGAATTCTGGTTCGCGAAGGGCTGACTGCTGGGAGGTGCGGCTGTTTGCTGGGTGCTGCCTTGGGGGCGAAAACCGTCACTTGCAGTCCCCGGCGCAACCGTCGTTGCCGCGTACTGCGCGGGTGAGGCCGAGTTGGGGAAACCTTGCCGCTCAATGGCGGGCGGCGTGTAGACAAACGGTGTACTTGTTGCGAGTTGCTGATTCGCGGCGACCTGCATGATGTCGTTCGGATTGTTATTCGGCACTGACGCGAAGCGCAGGCCTTGATCATCCGGTGCGATCCGCACCACTGAGTTGTCGGTGCCATTCGCACCCACGCCCGTATAAGCACTTGTCGGTTGCACCCCGTAAGGATTTGCGGCAGGTTGACTCCAACCGCCGGGCGGCGTTACGGGAGCCGTTTGCATTGGTTGCGTTTGTGGCGGGGGTGTCACGTTTTGCAGGGGCGTGCTGGCGGGGGCAAACACCGAACCCGGTGCGGCGGCAGGCGCGCCCATGGGGGCAGCACCAACGTTTGGATCACTTGGGTAATACGGCTGGGCCGTGCCAGGCGCGAGGGTTCGCGTGGCCGGTGGCGGCACGCGATCGGGCGACGAAAAAGGATTCGACAGCGGCGTCGATTGGCTGCGGCAACCCATTGCCGCGCACAACACCATGAATGCGAATTGCCACCGCATCGGCAGATTCCTTTCTACCGCGAAATACAATTTTCGTCATTCCCGCGCAGGCGGGAATCCAAGACGGCACGAAACTGGTTTCCCGCCTGCGCGGGAATGACATCCCTGTTTAAGGTGCGAATATTAGCCAACTTGCCGATTGTGTCCAGACAGATTTTGCCAGCGTCGGGCAACAAAAAAAACGCCACGAACCTGCTAGCAAGTCCGTGGCGTGAATATCTGAGGCAAGTTTTTCGACGCTATCACTGAGCAGCAGCGGTGTGCATCACGTTCGCATCAACAAACGGATTCGACACAACCAGCGGCTCGATACTGGCCGGAGCCTTGGTCACCTGATCTTCTTTCACCACAGGCGTTTCCACGGATGCTGGTTCGACATAGGGATTCACGATCTCTTGGGCCGAGATGGTTTCCACAACTTCGGGGGTCATCGTGCCGGGCGGGTAGGCAAACGGACTGTAGCCGTAGCTCCGTGGTACGGGAGCGCTGTAATAAACCGGTGGAAACGCGGAATAGTATGGAACATTCTGCGACAACACCTGATACAGGCGGCCAATGTCCCAATAGCCATAGCCACCGCCATACATGCCGCCACATTGGGCCTGCGCCTCGCCAGCGGCCAAACCGCAGAGCAAAGCCAGCGCCATCAAACCGCTTCTCTTTAACATTGCCTTACCTCATCGGGGAATTGAATCGCTCGGAATGCGGCCAATCAGGCCGCTATTTCCAGAATAATTGCCCAAGCAGATAACGCAACAAGCCTTCGTTAGCCGGCATCGTCCCGATGCCGTAAGGGCTTTGGGGTGAGTTTTTTGCCATTTTTCGCGGCAAGCATGATCCGCAGTGGCGGACCCGCAAACGCCGTTTCCCTTGCTTTTCCGCCGTCAGCGAGTTAAACTAGTCGTAGACCAGTCGTATCACATGGATGACATTTTCATGGCACTTTCCAATTCAAATTCTGTTGGCGCCTATGAGGCCAAGACACACTTTTCCGCCTTGCTGGAAAAAGTCGAGGCCGGCGAGGAAATCACTATCACCAAGCACGGCACCCCCGTCGCGCGCATGGTGCCGATCAAAAAACAATACACGGTCGAGGAACGCCGCGCGGCTATCGAGCGCATCATGCAACTCAATAAAGGATTAAGTTTGGGTGGTTTGAAAATTCGTGACCTGATTAACGAAGGCCGTCGATGAATCCCGTTTTGATCTTGGATTGCTCAGTGACGATGACTTGGCTCTTCGAGCAAGAACTCACCTCTCAGACCGCGAATATCCTGGACCGCTTGGACAGAGAAGCCGCCCTGGTGCCCACATTGTGGTTTCTTGAAGTCACGAATGTCGTCGCTTTGGCGGAACGCAAAGGACGGATCACTATCGCGGAATCCTCGAAGTTCCTCAACGACTTAGCACTCCTCAAAATCGAAGATGATGCAGAAGCTCCGGAACGCTCCTTCGACGAACTGCTCCCTCTCTGCCGCACGCACCAGTTAACCAGCTACGATGCCGTCTACTTGGAATTGGCGGTGCGGCGGAAGTTGCCGCTCGCGACTCTCGACGAACCCCTGCGCAAAGCCGCCAAGAAGCTAGGCGTCAAGTTGCTGGGGAAGTAGCGGAACAACCAGGCTCAACTTACCAAATCTTAATCCGCTCGGCGGGGGGGCGATATTCCTTGTCGCTTGGCTGCACGTTGAACGCTTCGTAAAAAGGATCAAAGTTCGATACCGGCCCATTGCTGCGGTACATCGACGGCGAATGCGGATCTGTCAGCAAGCGGTTCACCATTTCGGCATCGCGGTACTTACGCTGCCAACTCTGGCCCCAACCCAAGAAAAAGCGTTGGTCGCCCGTCCAACCGTCAATTTCGGGCGGCGCCTTCCCATCGAGCGCAATGTAATAGGCCTTGTGAGCAATCGACATCCCTGACAGGTCAGCAATGTTTTCGCCGAGCGTTAACTCACCGTTGACCGTCTTGCCGGGCAGCGGCGCGTACTGACTAAATTGCTCCACCAGCTTGGCGGTTTGCTTGTGAAACGCCGTGCGGTCCTCGTCCGTCCACCAATCGTTGAGATTGCCATCGCCGTCGTACTTGCTGCCTTGATCGTCGAACGCGTGGCTAATTTCGTGACCAATGACGGCACCAATGCTGCCATAGTTCACCGCATCATCAGCCCGCACGTCGAAAAACGGTGGTTGCAAAATCGCGGCGGGGAACACAATTTCATTTTGCCCTGGGTTGTAATAGGCGTTCACCATCTGCGGAGTCATGAACCATTCCGTGCGATCCACGGGCTTGCCGAGCTTGTCGATCATCCGCTTGTATTCCACCTGGGCCGAGCGCATGAGGTTGCCAACCAAATCGTTGGGATCAACGACGAGCGTCGAGTAATCACGCCATTTTTCGGTGTAACCAATCTTGGTGGTGATCTTCGCGAGTTTCTCCTGGGCACGCTTCTTGGTGGCGTCGGTCATCCACGTCAGCCCATCGATGCTCTCTTTGTAAGCCTGCATGAGGTTACCAACCAATTCATCCATCCGCGCTTTGGCCTCGTGGGGAAAATGTTCCTCGACATAAAGCTGTCCCACCGCATCGCCCAACACGCCAAAACCACGCTTGCCGGAAATCGCGTCCACGGCCCGTTTCCAGCGTGGCTGCAATTCAGGCACACCGGCCAGTTGTTTGCCATACAAATCGAACTGGGCGTCAACATAAGCCGCCGGCATGCCGCTGGCAAAGCTGTCGATCAACTGATAACGCAGATATTGTTTCCATGTCTCCAGCGGCGTTTTCGCGACGAGATCATCGAGATCTGCAAAGAAACTGGGCGTCGCGACATTCAGTTCTTTCAAATTCACGACTTCCGCCCCGTCAAAATATTTGCTCCAGGGAATACTCGGCGACAATTTTTTGAGGTCGGCCACCGATTGCTTGTTGTAGCGTTTATGGGCGTCGCGCAGTTCTGTCTTGGTCCACTGCAACCGCGCGATCTCGGTTTCCAATTCCAACAACGTTTTGCCGACGTTTTCATCGTGAGGCAAATCGCCCAACTTGAAGAGTTTGTCAATGTACTTGACGAGCGCCTCACGCGCGGCCAGATAATCCGCGCTGTCTTCCAAATAGTAATCGCGGTCGGGAAGCGACGTCCCCGACTGGATGATCGACAACAGATACTTGGTCGAATCCTTGTCGTCTTGGTCGACATAGATGCCGATCGGCGAATCCACGCCAATCGTGGCCAGATAGCCAAAGTGCGTAATCAGCTCGTCATGGCTCTTAAGTTGAGCGATCGCATCCAATTGGTTCTTGAGGGCGACGATTCCCCTGTTCTCGATCTCTTCTTCGTCAAGGTAGCTCAAATAAAAATCGCCGATTTGCTGCTGAATACTCCCCACGGGAAAATTTCCTTCGGTGAGTCGATCGCAAATCTCGCGGATTGCGATTTGGGCTTCATCTTCCAGCGCGCTGAACGAGCCAAAATTCGACTTGTCGGGCGGGATCGGCGTGTGCTTAAGCCAATTGCCATTCACGTGCAAAAACAGATTGTCTTGCACCCTCACGGCGGGATCGATGAATTTCTTATCAATGCCCGAGCGCAATTCCTCGGCAAGGACGTGGAAAGGGGTAATCAAAACACACGCGAGCAAAAAACCAATCCGCAACATTCTCAGTTCTCCAGGCCGTGTAATTCGTAGCATGGCCCCCTGGGCCGTGAAAGCATTGTTTCGCACGGGACGGGGCCCCATGCTACTTTTAGGGGATGGACATTAAGTCTATTCAATCACTCCCCACTGGGCGAGGGCGCTGCCGCTCGTGGGCTAGGCGTGTGGCTGCTAAAATTGGGTTATGCCGCAATCCGAGGTGACAAAAAAACTGAAACAGCGGGCCCAAGAATTGGGCTTTGAACTGTGTGGCATTTGCCCCAGCATTTCCCCCGTAGGGACAACCCGCCTGGATGAGTGGCTCGCCGCAGGCTATGCGGGACAGATGCATTACATCGCCGACCGCCGCGAGGCTTATAATGATCCCCAGCACATTCTCGCCGGTGTGCGCAGTCTCGTGATGCTCGGAAAGGTGTACGCAACACAAGAACCGACACTCCCCGGCACCATGCAAGGCCGCGTGGCGCGCTATGCTTGGGGGAATGCCGACTATCATGATCTGATTCGTGAGCGGCTCCACACGCTCGCTGATAGCTTGCGCGAACTGATGCCCGAAGCCACGACTCGCGGAGTCGTCGACACCGCGCCGCTCTTGGAGCGCGAATTTGCCCAACTCGCCGGGCTCGGTTGGGTCGGCAAAAACACGCTGCTGCTTTCCAAACAAGCGGGCAGCTATTTTTTTCTCTCTGCGCTACTCACCGACGTGGAACTTGAATACGACGCGCCGCAGGTGACCAATCACTGCGGCACTTGCACGGCCTGCCTCGACGCCTGTCCCACGGCGGCCTTTCCACAACCCTACGTGCTCGACGCCACGCGGTGCATCAGCTATCTCACGATTGAATTGCACGACGCGATTCCGGTTGAATCGCGCGCGGGCCTGGGCGATTGGGTTTTCGGCTGCGATATCTGCCAAGAAGTCTGTCCCTGGAATCACGGGGCACCAAAATCCGTTGAGCCCGCTTTTGCGCCACAGGCCGATCTCAATCCGCTCGAACTCACCGCACTTTTTGATCTCGATGAAGTGAGTTTCAGAAAACGATTCCGCCACACGCCCCTCTGGCGGGCCCACCGTCGAGGACTACTGCGGAGCGCCGCGATTGTACTCGGCAATCAGGCTGATTCGAATTCGCTCCCCGCGCTCACCAAGGGATTACACGATGACGAGCCAATTGTCCGCGGCGCGGCAGCTTGGGCCTTGGGTCAAATCAGCAGACCGTCAGCGCTGCGGGCACTGAATAACCGCTTGCGAATCGAGACGGAACTTACCGTATTCAAGGAAATAGAAGCAGCACTTAAACAATTTTTAGTTTAATGCGGTTTTGCAGGAAGCTAGGCTAAGTAATAATAAAATGAGGAGCGTTTTAGCCCTGCCTTCCACTGTCCTCGCTGAGAGAATGTGCGCATGAAGCTGCCTAGTGGTGAGAGAGCGTTTGTTGACCGGCAAAAGCTGTTTGCCTATTCCCTCGATCCGGAGCATGATGAAGGTCGGCACAAGGCTCATTTGTTTGAATCTCTACTTGGCATCAACCTCCAAAATGGCGAACTATTGCTCAGCGCTGTTGGACAAGCTGCCATGAGCGGAGAGGCAAACTTCGGTAAACTAGATAAGTACGGTCAGCGCTACGTGATCGATTTCGATTTCGCTGGTCCTGGCGGCGCGGCGATGATCCGCTCGGCTTGGATCGTCCGCCTAGGCGAAGATTTTCCTCGACTCGTAACCTGCTTTATACTATAGGAAGAGGTGAAACATGAGTAACGCACGATATCCACAACTGTTTGACATAGTTGCCGTACTAAACAACGCTGGGGAATCGGACGTCGAGGTCGGCGATGTCGGCACAGTCGTCGAGTTGCTCCCGCCGGATGGCATTGAAGTTGAGTTTCTTGATCGCGCCGGTCGAACACGCTGTGTCGCCACTCTAACGGGGAATGATCTCCTTGTGCTCAATCGTGAGCGAACCCGCGTTGCTTGAAGTGGTGGGGCAACGTGAGTTGTTGTCATTCAACAGGATAAGCAGCCAGCATCGACAATAAAACCCATGCTTCACCCACTTCCCCAATCGCTGCGTATCGGTTCCCTGGAACTCGACTTCCCCGTCGTGCAGGCGGCACTGAGTGGCTACAGCGACACGGCCATGCGTTTAATCGCCCGCCGGCTGGGTGCGCCCTACACCCTTTGCGAAGTGATGCTCGACCAGTTTATTTTGCAAGTTCGCAAGCGTTCGCGCACCCACCACATCATGCACGTCGCCGACGAGGAGCACCCCGTCGCGGGGCAGTTGATGGGGGCCGACCCCAGCCATTTTGGTCCCGCCGCTCAGCGGTTGGTGGAGCAGGGCTTTGACGTGATCGACATCAACTTTGGCTGTCCCGTGAAGAAAGTTTTGGGACGCTGCCGAGGTGGATTTCATTTGAGCCAACCAGTGGTCGCTCTCGAAATCGTGGAGCGTGTGCGAACGGCTGTTCCTAGTCATGTTCCCGTCACGTTAAAAATGCGTCGTGGCATCGACGACTCGATGGAAAGCCGCGAGAACTTTTTCACGATCTTCGACCAAGCCTACGAACTGGGAGTCGCCGCGATCACGGTCCATGGCCGCACGGTGCAGCAGCGTTACGATGGCCCGTCACGGTGGGAATTCTTGCGCGAGCTCAAAGTGTATGCCGGCAACCGCGTCGTGCTCGGCAGCGGCGACTTGTTCGATGCCCAGGCCTGCCTCGACATGCTGCAATACACGGGCGTCGATGGCGTGACCGTGGCCCGCGGCGCGATTGGCAATCCCTGGGTCTTTCAGCAAGCCCGCGCGTTAGCTGCCGGCTTGCCTTTGCCAGCACCGCCCAATCTGTTTGAACAACGCGACGTGATCGCCGAACATTACCGACTGGCCGAGGAACTCTACGGCCCCGAGCGTTGCCTGCCAAACATGCGCAAGTTCGGCATCAAATACTCGCGGCTCCATCCCCAAGGCGAACTGGTTCGCGAAGATTTCTGCCAAGTGAAACAACCAGGCAGTTGGCGCGCGGTGCTCACGAAATGGTACGCCACCGACGGGCCAGGCCTGCATCCCACGGTCGAAGAGCCGAATCCACTGGCGACTGTATTGCCGTAGCCTGGCAACCATAACTCGCTAACGTCGCTACAAGCTGTCAAAGTCCCGAAGGGACGTTTCATGATAGCCAAGCGGCAAGAAAAGGTGGGCCTTTGCGAACATTTTCGCCGCCCTGGGTTGGGATTCAAACCTTGTCTTTACGCACATTTTTTCGTCCCGGAGGGATGCCATGATAATAGCCCAGCAGTTCACTGCTGGGAAAACGGTCGTATCGATCACAAGTCCCGTAGGGACGACTGAATCCCGAACCGCGCTTTCAATCGTCCCTACGGGACTCACTTGGCACGTTGTTTTCTGACCCAGCGATAAATCGCTGGGCTATTTTCGTGAGTCCCTCCGTGCTACAAACAGTCGAATTTTGCGTGGCGTGCGCAAATTTTTTTGAACAGGAGTCAGCAGAGGAAGCAGAGTGACTCTCAATAAAAAGGGTTCTTCA
>JAWXAV010000157.1:0-8781 GCA_034439695.1 Bythopirellula sp.
CGATTCCTGGCCAGGAATCGCAGCACTCGTGAGTTGCCAACTTTCGCCGGTGTAAGCCGGATCGGCGCTGAGTTGCGCGACGGCACGTTGCACGCCCGCTTCGAGCAAGAACTCGGTTTGGCTCAGTTGCAACTCTTGCCGTACCGCCTTGCGCGCGTCGAGCGCGGTCTTGAGCATCGAAGCCGCAATGCTCGTCACAATCGCCAGCGAGACCAGGACGCAAATCAGTATCGAACCCGAGCGCTTTTTCCGCGGTGAAGTCATGGCGTCGGCTCCTTGGTTTGCGTCAACCGCAACAGTCGCCCCACTTGGGCTTCGACGTGCATCACCGTGCGCGGCGGTACGCCGCTAGTTTTCAGATCACGGGTGATTTGCAGATCGATTCGCTCCGGTGACGACAAGCTGGTCATCGTCGCCTGATACTCCACCGGCTTTTTGTAATACTCCCGCTGCGATTGCTGACCAGGGATTTCCAAAACTCGCACGATTTCGTCGTCCGCGATGGTGTAGCGCACTGTTTGGCCGTCGGGCAACGAGAACTGTATTTCGCCTGGTTCTTGGGTAACGGTCACGCCATTTGCTTCGTGCGCATCGCGGCGGAGGTCGTGGGACAAGCGGGTGAGGGCCCGCGTCACGTCGGCATGAGTACGCCACTGGCTGTTGAGTTTCATCGCGCGCTGTACGACGCTGGTGGCGAGCACCAAGAGCACCGAACCTACCGCAATCACCGCCAACATTTCTACCAGGGTAAACCCACGCTGCTTCGTCATGGTTGTTCCTCCACGGTGGGAGCCAGCCAACCCACCAGCGTGAGTGGTTCGGATTTGCCGACACGATCCCACTCGATTTCGAGCATCACGCGCGTGACGTCTGCGTCAACAATCTTGGTCCCCGACAAACGGGGATTCGGCAGCGCTGTTTGCATCTTTTCCGAAACAGCCAACTCACCCAGCGCGGCGTCGAGTTCCGTTTCGTCGAGAATCGTCAAGCGTTCGAGTTGGTTGGTCAGCTCTTCCACCGCTAGCTTGTAATGTCGCGATTCCTGCCACAACTTGCCGGTGCGAAAAGACAGCGTCACCACCAGCGACAACGCGGTCATAAGCAACGTCGCCGCAACGATCAGTTCCGTCATCATCAAACCGTTTCGGGTAGCATTTCTCATCGGTAGCATGGCCCCCCGGGCCGTGAATATCTCTTTTCCACACGGGCCGGGAGCCCATGCTACGATTGGTGTCAGGCTCTTAATTTGTTGACTCATATCAATTTCCTATCCCGACAACGCCTCGACCATTCCAAACAGCGGACTCAAACACGCGACGGCGACAAACAACACCGCCGCCGCCATCAGCAACGTCACCGCTGGCTGTAGCAGCGACAGATACAAATCCAGCCGTCGCTCGACGCGGCCTCGCCTGAGGTCGGCCAGTCGGTCCATCGTCCAGGCTCGTGAGTCGGTGGTCGTCGAACTCGCTAGCGCCCGCGCTTCCTGGGGCGTCAGCAGCCGCGCGGTCGCCATGCTGTTCCACGCGTCGACCCCTTGCTCCATTTCATTGCGAACAAACAGCAGCTTTTGGCGAATCTTCGCATCGAAGTGATAACGCGCGAGCGTCGACATCGCCCCGGCCAGTGGCCGTCCCGCGCGAGCGTTCACCGATAACAAGCTCAGCAGATCGGCGGAACGCAACTGCGCGATGGGCCGAATCAAACGCGACGACACGGTGCGCCGAAAGAATCGTCGCGAACGCTCGGATTTCCACAGCCACAACACCGCCAGCAGGGGAATCGCAATCAGGAACCAGTATTTCTCAACCCATGAACAAATCACGATCAACACGACAAGTGCTCTTGGCAAGTCCATCTCAAAATCATCAAAAATCGCTTGAAAGCTGGGGATGATCTTGATCATCATAAAAGTCAGAATAAAAGCGAAAATCGCGAGCGTCAGCGTTGTGTAAAAACCGATTTGACGCAGGCGCGCCATGATGCGCGACTCCGCCCCTGCGGGCCTGTTGACAAGTTGCGATAATACGGCGGGCAAGGTGCCCGATTGGTCCCCAAAGCGAATCGCCAGCGCATCTTCGTCGGACAGCACTCCGGGGGTTTGTTCCAACGCATCGGCGAGCGCGGTGCCCAAGGCCAGCCGTTTACCCAAGTGCCGCAACCGCCGCCGATACCGACCGCGATGTTCAATAGACAGTGCGGCCACCAGCGGCGCGGCTTCAAGCCGTTCCTCTGCCGCCACGCCGAGAATTCGCAAGAGCGCTTTTTGCTTGGTCGCGAGCGTATCGGCTGGCCACCACGGTGTACTCCGCCACGGTGAGGAGTGCAGATTGCCATGCCAGAGGCGGTCAAAGGTTGGAAAGTATTGGCTCAAATCAGGCTCTTTCTGTTATCCTGTCAAACCGTTGATTAAGGAAACCAGTGGTAAGTACAACGCAAATACCACGCCCCCCACAAAAAGTCCCACGATGACGACCGCAAGTTGTGGAGTAAAACCAGTCGCCCAATCGAAGCGATTGTAGATGCGTCCGGAATAGACTTCCGCCAATTCTTGCAACAAGCGAATGTTGGGTGCGTCGTCGGGATCTGCCTGCAGCGCATACAACACCGTGGCAGGTAGCGAATACTTATGCGGCGGAATCTGCGGAGCATGTTCTGTTTCCAAAACATTTGCCAGCCGCTCTGCTTCGCGTTGCAGCCACCGGCACGAACTCCCCCTGCCTGCAAGTCGTAAAGCATCAGAAGTTCGGAGACCGATTTGAAGGGCTTCTGACAATCGGCGTAAAAAATCGGCCATGTCGGAGAGTTGGCCTGAATTGCCGTTGGTAAAGACGCCCAAAGCACTCCCTGGTTTTATCCAAGACCTGACGAAGCGAATGAGCAGATAAATGGCTCCCCACGCGATTGTCAAAGTCGAGGCAAGTCGCAAGGGATGATAAAGAATCTCTTGGGAGAGACTAATATAAAACCGTGTTAATTTAGGTAGATCGAGTGCGAAGTCGTCAAAAATGTTGATAAATGTTGGAATGACCAAGGTACTCAAGAATACGAGCACGCCAAATCCCAGTAACATGACAATGAACGGATAGGCCAGGCTCCGCCAACGCTGAGTGCTGATGGCATTGTCGCGTTCAGCCTCGACAAACACATTTTGCAGGAAGCGATTCGTATCAGTCATGGTTCCACTTCCCAAGAAGGGTAACCAAGTCGTGGCCATGTCTGGCGTCTTCGTGAGCTCCGCGGCCGATGCCCCGTCAATGAGTCGCGTGGCCAGACGCTGCAAATCACGCCGCGCGCGGCCCTTGGGCAGTTCCTCGGCAAACGCGATGAGTGCCGGAGCGAGTGTCGCACGTCGTTCGATGAGTTGAGTCACCCGCTCGCGCAAGATGCGTTCCCCTGCGCCGTCGTGGACAACGGTTAGCTCGCTGGCTGGCTCTGGAACGGCATCCTGTACATCAACCTGACGAATCAACAACACCGTAATCCCCTGCGCTTCGAGCTCCGCCAGCGCCGTCGCAGCGCTCTGCGCGGCGATCACGCCCGTGAGCAGCTCTTCGTCTTTGGTCAGGGCTTGATAGGTGAAGTTACGCATAATTTATCTTGAAGTTTAGTCCAGAGTAGTTAGCCACGGATGACTGGTCTTCCAGTCCGGCAGACCGGACACAGATTAAACACGGATATTGCAAAAATTATCCGTGTTTAATCCGTGAAATTCCGTGGCCATTTTCTTATTTCTTTAATCAACGTTGTTCCTTGGGATCAGTACGCCAAGTCTCGCAACATTTGAATGTACGGCCCAAACATGCTCAGGCCATAAACCAACACAATCGCCCCGCCAACAATCGCTCCCACGAACGTCGGCAGGGCCAAGTGCCACACCGTGGCCTGCCGCTGGGCCGATTGCCGATACGTCTCGGCAATGAACCGCAGCATGTCGGGGAGCGACTCGCCGCCAAGGTTCCCCGTCAGCGCCCACCGCAACAACGGTGGCAACACGGAAAGTTGTTGTTCGTCCGCAGGGGTCAACGGCTCGTTCCGTTCACGTACCGACGCGATCCGTTCGCTCGCCGCAATCAACCCCGGATCATTGGTCGACTTCCCCGCGAGTCGCAAACTCTCTGGCAACGGAACATTGGCCGTCAGCAAACTCGCCAATTGCTCGGCGAACGTCGCGCGGGTGATCGTCGCAAAGTAGCGGCTCGAACCAGGCAGCCACGGCCGTTGATGATGGACCCGCCGTCGCCAGAGAAAAATCGCGAGCAGGACGAGGAGTGGCACCAACGGCACCCACACAGGCATCCATTCACGCCCGAACGTCAGCAGCCTCACGCCCCAACTTGGTGGCTCGCGCATTTGCTCGTAAACGCTGGCCAGTGTCGGGCCGAACAGCAGACACAGAAAAATAAAACCGCAGTAGGCGAGGGTGAGCACAATGAGCGGCCCGACGAGTGCCTGGCCCACCGTGCGGCGGAGATCATCCCAAGCGATCGGCTGCCGACTGACCCCGTCGAGCGCGAGCGACAACTGGTTCGTTTGCAGTCCCGTAAGCAAGGCGTTCTGGTAAACGGTCGGCAGCTTGTCGTCGGCAGCCAACGCGGCACCGACCGGCTGACCCAAACTAGTCCGTAGGGCCAGACTTGCGTTAATATTGGCGAGCGTTTCCTCGGTCGAGACATTCCCAGCCCCCAACTCAATCGGCACGCCGGCAGCGGAGAGCGCGGCCAGCTCCTCGTTCAGTGCTAACACTTCTTCCAGTGAGACGTCGTTCATGGAGGTGAGCTAGCCGAAGAGCAACGCTCTCCGGGATTCCCGGACCAAAGTTTTGGTCCGGCTAAGGGGAAATCGACAAGAGGCACGACTATTGGAAAAGATGCGCGAGCAACCGCGAATTGTTTAGCATTATGCCAGATCAAAGAATTTGGCCCGCGAATAGCGCGAATGGCCGAGAATATCAGAAATTTATTCGCGCTGATTAGCGTCATACGCGGGCAGTCTTGTCTTCGTTCATCCCTGGCGATTGAATCTGGCCTCAATCGTTGATCATCTTCGCCTGCTTATTCCGCAGCTCAAAGAACGCCTCAACCCACGCCCAGGCGGGATTAAAGCTCAAACCCAGCCCTTTGGCCGTCTGCTGTTGCAGTTCGTATTCCCGTTGGACGGTCTCCTCGGCCAGCGTCGTCTCGCGCGGTTCCGGCACAAACCGGCTCGGAATGTTGCCAACCGCCAGCGCCAGCACTAGCGCGGCCGCCCCAGCCAACCGATAATTCCAGCGTCGCGAACTCCCCGCCCGTCGTGCTGCTTCCAGGGTGCGCGGCCGCAGGTCGTCGCTCGGCCGGACATAACCACCGGCAGCCCGCACCAGCGCTTCAATCGGGGCAAACGCCGCTCGCTCACGGCGATCACGAGCATTCTCAAAGTTGTTGTCGTGGTTACTCATGGGCCACCTCCACATGCGCGGCTGTGAGCTTTTGGGTGAGATTGAGCATCGCATACCGATAACGGCTCGCGGCGGTGAAGGTCGAAACTTCCAGAATCTTGCCGATCTCGGCGAAGGTCATCTCTTCCCAAATCTTGAGCACCACAACCTCGGCCTGCTCGGTGGGGAGCGTCCGCAAAGCCGACCACACCGCCCGGTGCGATTCCTCGCGTTCCATCTCGTCGACGAGCCGCCCCGTCAAGAGGTCGGACAGATTCGCCAGTAGCGACCACCGTTTCTTGCGGCGAAGGATTTGCAAAGCTTCGTTCCGCACCATCCGCAGCAAGTACGGCCAAGGAGCGTCGGCATCGCACAAGTAATGCATCTGCCCGGCCACGCGCACCAACGCCGCCTGCACGGCATCCTCGGCGTCATGTTGATTGCGGGTAATCGTGGCCGCATACCTCACGAGCCGCTGGGAGGTCAAATCGAACAACCCGCCCAGTGCCGACACGCCGCTCTCAGCCATGCGCTCGGCACAGGTTCTGACGCTCTCGGAAAAGTTGGTGGATGATCCCATCAACCGTAAGGATGTGCTGGGGGAGGGGTTTTGTCTAGCGAATTGGGGAAAAACGCGGCGAGCCCACTTCAGTGGGCGGATGAGCCACGAATCCACACGAATCTCACGAATAAGTTGATTCGTGCTATTCGTTAGATTCGTGGTTAACAATCTTTTCCTGGTGATTCGGCGATGCAAGCAGGCCAAAGCGGTGCCAGGCAGGCTTGTGCGAAGCTGCGTAAAGTCTAACGATCGTAATTCGAGCGACATGCCGCGCGGGGGTACAACGACCCTGGGCAGTGCCTCCGCTCCGCGTGGCGGGTGTTTGAGTGGTATCCTTAAATTGGCCACCTTCCGACTTGCTCTCCCCCCAAGATGCGATGCTCCCCGCCCGTTTACCTGCCCCGACACGACTCATTCCATGCGCTCTGTTTGCATGGGAAGTGGGGATTCTGTTCGCGCTTACGATGTTTGTAACGAGCACAGTCGGCCAACAAGCGCGTTTGGTCTCCGTCGA
The DNA here is from genome assembly GCA_034439695.1 of Bythopirellula sp. Lineage (GTDB taxonomy): Bacteria > Planctomycetota > Planctomycetia > Pirellulales > Lacipirellulaceae > Bythopirellula. The sequence goes on from JAWXAV010000157.1 coordinate 6,493, forward strand.
CCCGACGCTTGCTGCTGACTTGTTAGCCGAAGCCGATGCTTTGCATCGTCTCGAAGATCCCACTGCGGTCGACTACTATTTCGAGGCTGCCGCTAAGGCGGCGGAGATGCTTGCGCAATTCCCCACCGCGGTCACGGGTGAGACCGATATCGAGACGATTTATCGCGACGCCTTGGCAGGCCTCATCGACTCCAGCCAGCGGTACGGCCGACTCGATCCCCAGCGTCAACGGCTTCTGGTGGGCGGCGGCACACGCCTCTTGCCGATCAGTTACTTTGGCTTCGCCTGGCGACCCCAGGACTTCTCGTTGCTGCTCCCCGCCCGGTACGAACGCAACACCGAGATCGCCAATCATTACACCAGCTCCGGCATTGGGATGCCTCTGATCGGGGAGCAAATAACCAACCAGCCAGCCGCTTTCGTGCGAGGTCGACAAACCTTTGCGGTGACCGCGCTCCTGCGGCCCGCGACAACTCGCTTTGCTTCGTCGGCGGGTGGATTCGTGTTGGAACTGTACAACCCACTCGTGTTCGACCAAGTGAACTGAGGTGGCTTGAGTGTGCCAATCGCGCGCGATCTGTCCGCGCCGCTGGCCAGGGAAATCAACGAGTCACCCCGCCAGTATCTGCGCGGGTTTACATCGCCAAACGACACGTCGGTCCAGCCGCAGTTGATCATGGTCGAGCCCTATCAACGGGGCAAGATTCCCGTGGTGATGATTCATGGTTTGTATTCCGACCCGACCACCTGGGGCGACATGGTCAACGAATTGCGGGCCCAGCACGACCTGTACGCGCAGTACCAGTTTTGGCTCTTTCGTTACCCGACCGGCGGCAACTTGCTCGGTTCCGCCGCCGCGCTCCGACAGCAGTTAAAGTTAATTCGCACCTACTATGATCCTCAACACACCGATGCAGCCATGGACAGCATGGTGCTCGTGGGGCATAGCTTGGGAGGCTTGGTCTCAAAGTTGCAAGTCACTACTTCCAACGACCAATTTTGGGGCCGGATCGCCCAGCAGCCGTTTAGCGCCTTGCGTGCTCCGCCCGAGATACAACAACGCTTCGCCGAGAGCCTGTTCTTTCACCCCGTGCCGACAGTGAAGCGGGTGATTTTTATTGGCACTCCCCATCGAGGCAGCGAACTCACGGTCCGCGTCGTGGGCCGCCTCGGCAATGCGCTGGTCTCGTTCGACTCGGCGGAAGCGACCGAGTATCGGGAGATCGTCGAGAGCAATCACGACGTCTTCTGGCCTGACTTCAGCAACCGACCCCCCACGTCGATTTCGCTGCTCGAACCCGACAGCCCGTTCCTCGATGGCCTGGCCAACATGCCAATCAATCCCGCGACGCATATCCATTCGATCATCGGGACGGGTGGTGGTTATGTACTGGCAGAACCGGGTGACGGCGTGGTCGCGGTCTCAAGCGCCCGACACTGCGGCGAGAGCGAAATCTTCGTCCCCACGATCCACGAGAAGCTGCATCGCGATCCAGAGTCGATCAGCGAAGTGATGCGGATTCTGAGATTGCACGTGGGGATGGTGCTATGATTTTTACCGTGTTTTTACGGTCGAGATGGCAATGAGAGCAAGCTCTCAATCAGTCCAATCTAAGTGAAAATCTTTGGCCCATTCTTTAACTCGTTCATCAGTTGGCTTCTCGCCTAGTCGCCATGACCAGACATAAGCGATCTCGCGTTCCAATTCATCCTGAGTCATCTTATTGCGTTGGCATAAGTCTTTTATCATTTTGATCTCTTCAGACTTCTTGCTTTTTCGTATTCCAGGTTCGTCTTCTGGGGTCCAAGTTTCTACCCCTTTTGACTCGTAGTAGGCTGCCTCTCCAGTCTTCATTGCCTGAACTTGACCCCGCCAATAGTCGCTAAAAAGTTTCAGTTGATCCTTAGTCGGACGATATTCAGGATGACGCCATTTCCAGTCGATATCCACATCTTCCCATTCTGGAAGTATAGGACCGGCATTTCTGTTACCTGTTACATGGCAAATGTGGTAGCCATCATGGTCTTCAGCATCGGTTACGCTGTCATATAATAGGATGCTGATTCGTTTGTGTGGTGCATCCGGTTGTAGAACTTCGATTTCGCGTTTGTAGTTCTGATAGATTTCGCGTAGCGCCTTTTTAACTTGCTGTTTGCTTTCAGGCTCAAGTAGAACTACACGCGGGCACCTGCGAGAATGTCCCTCCGTTAGTTGAAAAGCCGGTTCCACCGACGTTCACAATATCACGCGGACTTCTGCTCGGCGTCAATGGTCTTCGTATCGAGCAC
>JAWXAV010000158.1:0-6894 GCA_034439695.1 Bythopirellula sp.
AACGCAAATAGAAATCCCGGCGATAGCCGTCCACAAATCAAACCCTAACTCGCTAACGAATCAACAGAGAAATTCCATTTCACGATGAACCAGGACATTATGGATTCAGCAAAATAAAGACTGCATGTATTCCTCTCCGGCAAAATCAATTAGTTTTAGTCAATTGTTTAGTGACAGCGGTGGAATTGAAGTCGATCACATCCTCCCCTACAAACGCACTTTGGATGATTCGCAGGGCAACAAAGTCGTTTGCTTTCGCACGGCGAACGCCGACAAGGGTGATCGCACACCTTACGAATGGTTAGCTGCTAAAGACCCTCAAAAGTACGACGAAGTCTGTCAACGTGCCAAAAAGCTTGCCTACTCCAAGTATCGAAAGTTTCTGCAGAAGGAACTGGAGCTAGACAGTTTTATCGCTCGCCAGCTAACGGATACGGCTTACATTACCAAAGCAACTTCGGAATACCTGAAATGTTTGTTCGATAAAGAACACGCGGTACTTGGCCTCAAGGGCCAACTTACCAGCGAGTTACGTTGGCATTGGGGCCTCGAAACCGTCATCGAAGAACTTCCTGACAGTCCCGCTTGGCATGAAGCGAACAAACTGCGCCCTGGCGAAAAGAATCGCGCCGATCATCGGCATCATGCCATTGATGCCGTGGTATTGGCTCTCACGAATCGCTCCCGCCTCCATCAGCTTACAAAGATCGTAAAGACTGGTGGGGCCAAAAAGCATGGCGAGATTCTGCCCGATCCCTGGGAGAACTTCCGCGACGATGTGCTCGACCGCATCAAGCAAGTCAACGTCTCCCATCGCGTTGAACGCAAAGTCGCGGGTGCCTTACATGAAGACACGCTTTACGGTCGCACTCAAAAAGGCGGCGAATGGGTTGTGCGCAAGCCACTAGAAAACCTCAGTGCGAATGAAATCGAGAAAATTCGAGACCAGACAATACGGGATTTGGTTATTGCTCGTCTCAAGGAGCATGGCATCGAATTCGGTCGCGGCAAGAAGCCCGATGCCAAGAAGATGAAAACCGCTTTGGCCAATATGACAATGCCCTCGGGCGTGCCAATTAAAAAAGTCCGCATCGTTAAGACAGAGCAAACGATCCGACCTATTCGCGGTTGCGACTCGGTTGCCTACGTGAAGCCAGGCTCCATGCACCACCTTTGTATTTTCGAGTGGCAAGTCAAAAGCAAGAAGAAGCGTGAGGCGGTCTTTGTTTCGATGCTCGATGCCATTGATCGAGTGAAACGAAAAGAGGAGATAATCCAACGTACGCCCCCCCCAAACCACGAGAAGATACCACCCGATGCCAAGTTTGTGCTATCGCTTTCGAGTCGTGAAATGCTGCTCGCCAACAAGAATGGCGAAGAAAAACTGTTGACATTTAAGACGGCTGCATCCACATCTGGTCAAATGTGGTTCGCGCTACACTCGGATGCGCGAAAATCTAGCGATCAAGCTTTTGTTTCTTTTTCTGCCGCAACTATCGAAGGCCGCAAAGTCACCGTCGACCCCCTCGGCCGTATCCGCTGGGCCAACGATTAGCCAATTTGTGTACGCCTGTCCATTTAGAAATCCCTTTGTCCCCGAATTAGTGTAAAGAGTGCTGGTCAGTTTTTGCCGCCAGCGGTTCCGCCACGGAGGGTCCTGTTTCCCTTACGTGGTCAGGGCCAACTCTTGATTAAACGCACGCTCGAAATCTCCAGCCAGCCGGCCCATCTCGCCGTCCGCAATCAGCAGCTTGTCCTCAAACGCGATGGCCTAGAGGTCGGGAGCGTCCCCTGCGAGGACATCGGCCTCGTGATGGTCGATCACCCGCAAACGACCTACACTCATGCCGCGCTCGCCCAACTGGCCGAGAGCGATGCCGCCGTGGTGCTGTGTGGCCGCGATCATTTGCCCATCGCCATGGTCTTGCCGCTCGCCGATCATTCGCAAGTCGTTTGGAGACTCCGCGATCAGCTCGGCGCGTCAAAGCCGCTTAATAAACAGTTGTGGAGTCAACTGGTCATTGCCAAGGTCGAAGCCCAAGCTCGCAACCTGTCCCCGGACAGCAGCCCACAAAAAAAGCTGTTTGGCCTGGCCAAGAAAGTTCGCTCCGGCGATCCCCTGAACATCGAAGCCCAAGCCGCCAAAATCTATTGGGCCAATTGGCTCAGCGCGGCAACCCCTGCCGAACTCGATACCGAACCCTTCCGCCGCGACCCGGCCTTAGCGGGTCTCAACGGTTTTTTGAATTACGGCTATGCCGTGCTGCGGGCGAGTTTGGCCCGAGCCATCGTCGGGGCGGGCTTGCAACCGAGCCTGGGGATTCATCATCGCAATCGCTCGAACGCCTTTTGTTTGGCCGACGACCTGATCGAGCCGTTTCGTCCGCTCGTCGATGACCGCGTCCGCAATATGTATGCCCAAGGTTACGAAGAACTTAATCAACCAGCGAAGGGCGAATTGTTGAACCTGCTCACCCAGCCCATGCAACTGGGCGAACAAACCGGCCCGCTCATGGTGATGTTCGCCCGCTTGGTCGCATCGCTGGTCCGCTGTTACACCGGCGAAGCCAAAAAACTGGAAATCCCCGTCCCCCTTAATTCTTCCCTAGCCACTAGCGTCTAGCCACTTCCCCAATGTTCATCAACGGATACCGCTGTATGTGGGTGCTCGCGATGTTCGACTTGCCGACCGATACGAAAAAAGCGCGGCGTGCCTACACGTTGTTTCGCAAGGCGCTGCTCACCGATGGCTTTACGCAGATGCAGTATTCGGTGTATGCTCGGCACTGCCCCAGCAAGGAAAATGCCGAGGTGCGGGTGATTACAATCACGGACAAACAGTTCGAGCGGATGCAAATTTTTTGGGGAAAAATGCGCAAGCCCCCGGAGCCGGCCCCGTGTCAGTTGGAACTTTTTTGAGTCAGTTTTCTCCTCAAGTTGTGTGGCAGAAAGGTCTTAGATGGGAAAGAAGTGTAACCAATCCCAGCCCGCGACCAATCCGCAACGAGGTGGATTGTGTTGGGGATGAAGGGACCAGTGTAACCAATCCCAGCCCGCGACCAATCCGCAACTCTTCCATTTTTTTTACCCCGAACTTGTTGGAGTGTGGTACTCCACGCTCCAACAAGTTCGGGGTCCGAGCAATTCCAACAACGGCCAGCGGCTCACTACCCAAACACTTTACAACCGCCCCGCGCATGGCAAGCTGCGTCGTTGTCAACACTCTTCTTCGTGCCAATGAAAAAGGGGTTGGGGGGCTAGGATGCGGGGACTGGTTTGCGAAATTCAGCGCCAGTCCCAAACCCCCAAATCCCAATCTCTAAAATGGCCAAATCTAGTGGCTAAAATTGGCCACCCGTTTGTGATACAATCAGCAACGCGCTGGATTATTCTTACGCGCAGGTTCCTTGATAATTGGGTTGGCAAGGCCACAACAATTCGTGGGAATTGGGTCCGACAACGTTAAAATCGCGAGCTTTTTCTCGCCAAAAAACATCATGTAGTGGGTCCTGCCAGACCACCTACTACCTATAGACATTTTCCCTCCCCGCCGAACTCACCTAAAGTGGTTCAGGAAGAACCCGAAAGTGGTCCGGACCTAGGAACTGCCACAACATCTTGTGGATCCCACCCAGCCGAAAAAGAAAGCTGGAATTCAGCGTGCGCTCGGAAAGTAGCTGCCGACGTTCATGAATTGCATGCTCGAACCCGTCGTCGGCACGCCAGCGACACCGCTTTTGGACACCACCCCCCGCGCCGCTGCCACGCGGACCTGCTGACGCAGGCGTTGAAGTTCACGCTCCTGAGCTTCGCTGGCTGCCCGCCGCTCAAGTTGTGGTTGCACAAACATCGTGTAGTTCGGCAAGCCCGTACTGCTCTCGATCAAATCAAGAGCCAAATAAGGACTGATCGTCGGCTGCCGTTGAATCTCCTGAAACGGCTTGCCGGCTGAGGTCTGCGACGCTTGTTGGGCAGGACCGTAGTTCACCTGATCGACATGGGATTGTTGGTACTGGGCCGTTTGGTAAGCGGCGCTACGACTACCGAAATACATCGCCGCCGGAGTTCGCAAAGGCTGATTCAATTGGGCCAAACAGACTCCTTGTGTTGTGCCAACCACAAACAGTGCCACTCCCAGACCCAAAAATCGTTGCGATTTCATACTGAATTCCCTCGTTTTGTGGCTGACACTCGCCCGCCTCGGCAGGCCGTACAATCCCCTTAATCGGCAAACTCTAACAGTCACCTCCGCCCAAATTCGCGGGATTTCTGGCAGATTTGCTAGCACTCAGCCCAAAAATCGCGGCAAATTCTCGCATTTTTGCAGAATTTTGCCGATTAATACTGTGAAACTAACTATTCTTGATTATGTTGACCTTAATACATATGATTAAGACGCAATCGGACTGCATTCGGGATTTCGGAGGGACGCGATCCCGTTCGTTCATTTTCGGACCAAGGGAAACCAAGATGTCGATTACCGCCGCCGCCAGCCAACTGGAGCGACCCACCAAGATCATCGCCCCGCGCGCGGCCCTGCAATTGGAACCGACGCCCGAGCTCATGGCCGAATTGGCCGAGGCGAGCGCGCGGCTGGAATCGGCCACGCCCGAGGAAATCATCACATGGGCTCATGAGCGATTCGCCCCGTACCTGACCATGGCCACGGCGTTCGGACCCGAAGGCTGCGTGATCCTCGCGATGCTCGCCAAGATCGCGCCGGAAACTTATGTCTTCAATCTCGACACCGGCTACCAATTCCAACAAACGCTCGATCTGCGCGACCGCATTGCCGCGAAGTATGGCATCGAGGTCGACATGCTCCAGCCCGAACTTTCCGTTCCCGAATACGAAGCCCTCCACGGCGGGCCACTTTATAAAACCGATCCGAATCAATGCTGCTTCGACCGCAAGATCAAAGTCCTGCGCCGCGCGGCCGAAGGCCAACATGCGTGGATGAGTGGCATCCGCCGCGATCAAAGCACTGACCGCTCGCAGGCGGCGATCGTGGGTTGGGACAAGAAATTCAATCTCGTAAAAATCAGTCCGCTGGCGAATATGACCAAAAGCGACATCTGGAAACGGATTCTCGCCGAGGACATTCCTTACAACCCGCTCCACGACCAAGGTTACCCCAGCATCGGCTGCTGGCCTTGCACGCGGGCCGTTGGCCTGGGGGAAACCGACGAACGTGCCGGTCGCTGGAGCGGCACGGCCAAAACTGAGTGCGGCCTGCACACAATCCAAGAATCCGACGGCAGCGGTATCTAAGAAACTATTAACCACAAAGGCACTAAGGTAATAATAGGCAAATACTAATTGCATTTTTGAATGTTTTTTCTTTGTGCTCTTTGTGCTCTTTGTGTTCTTAGTGGTTCAATGATTATGAATTTAAGCTCCAAAACTCAATACGCTTGTCTGGCGATGCTGGAGCTGGCTCAGCACCATGCGGTGGGTGAGCCGGTGCAGGTGCGGCGGATTGCGGAACGGCATGGGATTCCCTCGCCGTTTTTGGTGCAGATCTTTCAAGAGCTTAAACGGGCCGGTTTGGCGACCAGTGTGCGTGGGGCGGCGGGGGGTTATCTGCTCGCGCGGTCGCCGGAGGAGCTCAACCTCGCTGAGATTCTCGATATCGTCGAAGGCTCGAACGAACTGACATCCTGCGCCGCTAGTGAATCGCCCCTAGCGCCGGTGCTGACCGAGGTCTGCCACGAACTGGCCAACGCCCGGCGACGGCGGCTCGAAGCGATCACGCTGGCCGATCTGCTGGAACGCTCGGCAGTGGCGGCTGATCCGATGTGGTATATCTGAGGGGAAGTGGCTAGTAGTTAGAAGCTAGAGGCTAGTGAATTTCCCAGCCTCCAACCTCTAATGACTCGCCTCTATTTGCGTACATGTAGTGGGTGAGATTGCCGGAGCCACTGTATGTTGTGGTTGCGCTAGAAAAAACTCTCGTTTTAGACGCTTTCGGAGACAATTCTTGAGGAAAGGCTCGCGGAGTCATGAGATGAGACGACTCGGGGAGTCGTGATATTCTCGCGCGCATAGAAGTAGCCAATCCGTTGGGATTGGTTTTGGCGCAGTTGATGTTTGTCAGTGGTCCGTTGTTTACTACTGACCACGGACTACTGACAAAGGACAAAAAACCGTGGGCGCCCACGGGTGGAAACTGTTCGCGGCGATGGACTGTTTGTGGCCTGTTGTCGCTGACGTTTCGTTCGTGACATCACTTCTCGAGAAATCGGTGCCCAAACACCTGTTCATAAAAAAATCAAGGGCTTCACAGCAGGAAACAGGTGCCCAGACGATGGCCGGCCGATTGGCGAACGTACCTATGCGACGCCACAGCAAGGAAACAATCCCTGGCCGTGAACGAGGTATATTTTAGCATGAGGGCGCGGCCTTTTCTGTTGTGATTTTTGGCCAGCGCGGGGATTGGGGTGTGGGTGCTTGGGACTGGCGATGAAATTCGTATATAAGTCCCCAAATCCTAGCCCCCAACCCCTTCTTCATTGGCACAAAAAGAGTTGTTGACAGGGTTTTGTAGGTCGTTGCTTTTGCCTGACGCATGGATGGCTTCCTCGACGTAGCATGGCCGCCCCGGCCGTGTTTTCTTGAATGAGATCGCACAGGGATCGAGGGAATCCCGTCTTTACCGCGAAGTGGTTCCATCATCGTAGCCCAGGCGTTGGCATGTACTCATGCCTACCCTGGGTAGCCATCCCCCAACAACCGCCAACCCTGAAAGGGTTGCACAAGCAGCGTTTCTGCGACAGTTAACAGCCAGAGGAACAACTGAGTTCGCCAAGCTTGTGTGCAATCAAGGGCGAGCCTTGAGAATGTCCCTCCGTTAGTTGAAAAGCCGGTTCCACCGACGTTCACAATATCACGCGG
>JAWXAV010000159.1:0-8105 GCA_034439695.1 Bythopirellula sp.
AACGCAAATAGAAATCCCGGCGATAGCCGTCCACAAATCAAACCCTAACTCGCTAACGAATCAACAGAGAAATTCCATTTCACGATGAACCAGGACAGGTACACCGCCGCCTTGCCGGAGCTCGCGGGACTCGTTCCGGCCTACGATCTATAAAAAAGTACATTATCAAGAGCCGCACAATATCTTGTACGAGTTTTAGGCAAAAGAGCCGTTAAGCTAAGGAAAGCACAGGATACTAGATTGGGCTAACGGGGGCGTTTATACTCAAGCCACTTATACACCTGCCGTTTTCCCTTTTTGGGGTAGAGAGCCGTGGGATTTATCAATGCTGTTCTCGGTCTATTGTTCCTAGTTGTGGGAGTTCTTTTCACGGCTGTTGCTACAACTTTTTACTTCCAAGAACAAGAATCTGGTGCAATATGGTTTGCTGGTATCATCGCAATTCTATTGCTGGTGGTCGGCTCCAATCTGATGTCGTCAAAGAAGTCAAAGTCTTGGAAAGCCGATCCCGCTACCGACAAGCAAAAAGAGTTCGCGGATGATCTTGGGATCAAGTATCCCAAAGACATCACCAAGGGTGAATTGTCGGCGCTTATCTCGCAAGTTACGGGTAAATGAGAAATGGAAACATTAGCCTTACTAGCGGTGCTTCTTTCTTTTATGGCTGCCTTGCCCGCGATAATCGAGCGTTACTTCGGACCCAAGCGCTAACTCAACTGGTCTAGTCCACAAGAGGTACGGTATGGAAACCGTCATACTTATCAAAGTTGTAGAACTGCTAGGAAAAGCGATTGGCGGATTGTTTTCCAGCAGCAAACCTCGCAAGGATGATAAACGAGCCGCTAAACTTATTTCAGAGGCAATAACCGAACTACTCTCGCTCAACCCGAATGTAATTGCCGTTCGGTTGAAGCTCAGCGATGCCTCAGCGCTAGCGACCACTCCAACCGAAGAACTTTTGATAGCCGAGACGATGCTTGAGAAGGTGAAATCCTACTCTGAGAAAATTGGAAAGACTGCGGCCAAGAAAGCTGCTTCCAGGAAGGTGGCAAAAAAGAGAACAGTGAAGAAAAAGACAGCCAAGAAAAAATCCGCGAAAAAGAAGTAAGCCCACCGCACACGATCCCCGAGACCGATAAACGTTGCCCGACCAGCATAAGGAAGTAAAATGGGGCAAAACGAATCTTGCGATATACCGTTCCTCTTCATTTTACTCCCCTGAGATGCAAACCAACAGCGGCAACATTTCGCTGACTAAGCCCGTAGGCCGGAACGAGTGGAGCGAGTTCCGGCATCTTGACGGGGAAACCGCTGCCTTGCCGGAACTCGCGTTACTCGTTCCGGCCTACAAACAATGGCTCGTTGCGGCCTACGATCTATGGCTCGCCCCAGGCTTCGTAGCGGACCATTGATTTGGGCTCACTGCCGCCCCAGTCGATGTCATATTGTCCGGCGCGCACAAAGCGATGAAAAGAGGACCAAGGATAGTCTCGCACTCGTTCGACGAGTTGGTGCTTACGTGGATTCCAGTGGATGTAATCCACACATCGTTCTAAATCGGTTTCGTCTTGTATCGTATGTTCCCAAAATCGTGGTTGCCAGATTCCTCGTTCGCCTTTGGATTGCTGCGACACCGTGACCGGGGCCTCGTGGAGTCCAGCTTCCAACCACAGGCGTGTAAACTCTTCCTTAATCCGCTTCAGCCGAAAGGAATAATCAGCATCGTTCGGGGGCAATTGCATCACCAAGTGCCAATGATCGGGTAGCAACACGGTCGCAAAGATTTGAAAGACTCGATCCTGAGTGATCTTGCCGACCGCGCTGCGTAGAAACTTACGCCCAGCGGGAGTCGTGAGAATCGGACGCCGGTCGTAGGCCACAACCGTAAAGAAGTACATGCCGCCTGGCACGAAGTAGCGTCGATAGTCAGACATGCCAAGATTTTAGCGACAGACGTAGACCGGAACGAGTGGAGCGAGTTCCGGCATCTTGATGGGTACACCGCCGCTTTGCCGGAACTCGCGTTACTCGTTCCGGCCTACAAACCCCGCTTACGATTTAATGAAACAAGCGGCTAATCGACTCGTTGCGGTGGATGCGTTTGATCGCTTCGCCCAGGAGCGGGGCCACGCTGAGGACTTTCATTTGCGGTAGAATTTGGTCGGGCTTGAGCGGGATTGAGTCGGTGCAGATGATGCTCTTGAGATTGGCGGCGGCGAGGCGTTCGACGGCTGGGCCGCAGAGGACGGCGTGAGTTGTGGCGACGTGTATTTCCTTGGCCCCGCGGGCGTGGAGCACCCTGGCGGCTCCGCTGATCGAGCCTGCCGTGCTGATCATGTCGTCGAACATCAGCACGATCTTGCCGTCGACAGGCCCGCCGATCACGTTTTCCTGAATCGTGTTTTCGGCGCTTGTGCGGCGTTTGTCGACGATGGCCACCGTGCCGCCGAGGCGCTTGGCATGTCCGAGGGCGCGCTTGATGCTGCCTTCGTCGGGGCTGGCGATGACCAATTCCTCGGACGGAATCGCCATTTTCAGAAAATGATCGTTCAGCACGGGGGCCGCGTACAAGTGGTCCACCGGCACGTCGAAGAAACCTTGAATCTGAGCGGCGTGCAAATCCATCGCGAGCACACGGTCAGCCCCGGCCCGCGTGATGATGTTTGCCACGAGCTTGGCCGTGATCGGCACGCGGCCTTCGTCTTTGCGGTCTTGGCGGGCATAAGCGAAGTACGGCATCACGGCGGTCACGCGCTCGGCACTGGCCCGTTTGCAACTGTCGATCATCACCAACAACTGCATGAGATTTTCATTGGCCGGCGGGCAGGTGGGCTGAATGAGATACACGTCGCGGCCACGGATATCTTCGTCGATCTTGCAGGAGGTTTCGCCATCGGGAAACGAACCGAGCGAGATTTGCCCCAGCGGCACGCCCAAGTAATCGGCAATCGCCTTGCTGAGAGGAAGGTTGGCCTTGCCGCTGAAAATTTTGAGATCTGCCATGAGTGTTTCTTTCGATTATTAACTCGCGATGCGTCGTGCTATGTCAAAAATTAGCCGTTGGACGCTAGCCCACGGTTGGAGAGGCAAAAAACCGGGGGCTAGCGCCCGGCGGCTGATATGTTTGATTTCAGGTTTAGCTTTGAGATCGCACTAACCGCTTCATTTCTTGTTCCACCAATGCCAGCTCGTCCATGCTGTTGATGCTCAGCGCTTCGCAGGGTTGGAGCACTTTTTCGGCTGTTACTTTCTTACCATCCGCCATCAGGATCGCGGGGCAATCGGTGATGTAATATTCGCGCTGGGCGTTTTTGTCGGTGAGCTTGTCGAGGGCCCACAACAAGTCCTGAGCATCGAACACATAGGTACTCACATTCACTTCTTGAATCGCGCGCTGAGTGGGGGTGGCGTCTTTTTCTTCAACGATGCCCACGAACTTGCCCGCGTCGTCGCGGACAATCCGTCCGTAGCCCGTGGGGTTTGGCTTGTCGACCGTCCCCAAAACACAAGACGCCCTAGCTGCGGAGAAGTTCTCCAACAGCGTGCGTACCGATTCCGCTTGCAACAACGGCGAATCCCCCGCCACGATAAACACCGGCCCCTGGTGGTCGGCTAACTGTCCCCGACACATCATCACGGCGTGTCCCGTGCCGAGTTGCTCGGTTTGCTCGGCGAACTCGACCCCCGGCTCGTCGGCGAGTTCCGTTCGCACCAGATCGGCCCGATAGCCCACGACGACCACTATGCGGCTCACGCCGGCTTTGCGCAGGGAGTCGATCACGTAGCGAATCATCGGCCGACCGGCCACCGGCACGAGCACTTTGGGAAGCTCGGACTTCATGCGGGTGCCCTTGCCCGCGGCGAGGACGATGGCTAGTGAAGGTCGTGCTGCGGCGTCGGGGGGCATGGTTTTGCAAGTCGATTCAGGGGAAACGGGGTAGGCCCTTATCTTGCCATGAATGGCGATTAGCTTCCAGGGTCACGGCGCGCTCTTTGGAAATAGCCGTCCGCGCCAGCGGATGGTCCTTGCCGCTTGCGCGGCAGGCTATTTGGGACTTTCGTTGTCCCGCGTTGCGTTCTAAAATGCTAGATTCGTCTCAATTGCAGGAATTTGTTCCGTGAGTACCGTCGTCCGACCGCCGCGAATCTTGAGGAAGCCCGTTTTGCTCGATGCGATTCAAAAAGCCGATGTCCTGATCGAAGCCATGGGCTGGATTCGGCAATTTCGTGATAAGGTCACTGTCATCAAGCTTGGTGGTAGCGTGATGGAAGACCCCGACGCCTTGCGGCATTTGCTGGTTGATATCGTGTTCATGGAAACCGTCGGCATGAAGCCGATCGTGGTTCACGGCGGCGGGGCCGCGATTAGCCGGGCGATGGCCGAGGCGAATATCGAGCCATGCTTCATTCACGGTCGGCGTTACACCGATGCCGCGACGCTGGGCATCGTCGAAAAAGTGCTGGCGGGCGAGATCAATGAATCCGTGGCCGCGAGTATCGAAGAGTTCGGCGGCCGGGCGATGCCGCTCAATTTTTCGGGAATGAACAACAATGTGCTGTTCGGCGAGCGGCTCACTCTCACCGACAAGGATGGCTCGCCGATTGATTTGGGATTCGTGGGGCATGTCACGCGCGTGGACCGCGAGACGCTCGACAATCTCACGTATGCCAACCAAGTGCCGGTGATTCCCTCGATGTGCGAAACCGCGTCGGGCGAGCGGCTCAATGTGAATGCGGACACCGCCGCGACCGCGGTGGCCCAAGCCGTGGGGGCCGAGAAGCTGATTTTCTTGAGCGACGTGAACGGCGTTCGCCGCGACAAGGACGACCCCGATTCGCTGATTCACTCGCTCACGGCAGGGGAAGCCCAGCGCATGATCGACGACGGCAGTATCGAAGCGGGGATGATCCCCAAGGTGCAAGCTTGCTTGGAAACCTTGAGCAAGGGAGTTCGCAAGATTCACATCATCGATGGCCGGCTGCGGCACTCGTTGCTGCTCGAAATTTATACGAACCGTGGGGTGGGTACGGAAATCATTGCCGAACCTGTTTGAGTAACATCTCGTCTGTTCAGCACAAACCAATATCGCCCGCGAGGATTGAAACGTGACAGTGGCCGAAAAAACGCGAATTTCTCCAGAAACGGAGCAGTTGTTCGACGATTATGTGATCCCCAACTACGGTCGCTACAAGCTGTCGCTGGTTCGTGGTGAGGGGTCGCATGTTTGGGATGACCAGGGGAATCGCTATCTCGATTTTTTCCCCGGCTGGGGCTGCAACCTGTTGGGGCATTGCCCGGCACCGGTGGTCGAGGCCGTGCAGGATCAAGTGGCCAAGTTGATCCACGTGCCCAACTCGTGGTACATGGAAGCTCAAGGCCAATGGGCCAAGTTGCTCAGCGAGCGGAGTTTTGGAGGGCAGGCGTTTTTCTGTAACTCAGGTGCCGAAGCCAACGAAGGAGCCATCAAGCTCGCGCGGCTCCATTCGACGACCGGCAAGTACAAAATCATCACCTTCGAGGGGAGCTTCCACGGACGGACTTATGCGGCCGTAACGGCCACGGCCCAACCGAAATATCACGAAGGGATCGGCCCGCTGCTGCCCGGGTTTGTTTACGCTCCGTTCGGCGACCTGGCTGCCGTCACGGCGAAGATCGACGACGATACCGTCGCAATTATGATCGAGCCAATTCAGGGCGAAGGGGGTATTCGCATTGCCTCGCAGGAATTTTTGCAAGGTTTGCGAAAGCTGGCCGATGAGCGGGGCTTGCTCTTAATCTTCGACGAGGTGCAGGCCGGCTGCGGACGGACGGGCAAGTGGTTCGCCTATCAGCATTACGGCATCGAGCCGGACATCATGACCCTCGCCAAGAGCCTGTGCGGCGGGATCGCGGGGGGGGCGCTGTTGGCGAAGAAAGAAGTTGCCAAAAGCCTGCGACCTGGCATGCACGCCGCCACCTTTGGCGGGAATCCCATCGCGGCCCGCGCGGGGATCGCCACGATTGAAATGATCGAAGAACAAGGCTTGCTCGCTCGGGCCACGGAACTGGGTGAAATGTTCCGCGCCCAACTCGCTCCGCTTGTGGAAGAACTTCCTTTCGTGACCGAGCTCCGCGTGAAGGGCTTGATGATCGGTCTCGAGTTGAGTTTGCCGGGGGCTGCGATCGTGCAGGCGTGCCTGGATCGCGGGTTGCTCATTAACTGCACCCAGGGCAACGTGATCCGACTTCTGCCCGCGATGACGCTGACCGACGAAGAGTTGGAAGCAGGTTGCGACACGCTGATCACCGCCCTACGCGAGCACACACCATAATTCAAAACTTACCTTACATTCAAACGACAATTCACTCACCATGCGACACTTAGTTTCCTTACGCGACGTTACGAGCGAAGAAATCCAGCGGATCTTCGCGCTCACGGCCGACCTCAAAGCCAAGCTCGAAAAAGGGATTCGCGAGCCGATCCTGCCGGGGCGCGTGATGGCCCTCATGTTCGAGAAGCCATCGCTGCGGACCCGCGTGAGCTTCGAGGCTGGCATGGCGCACATGGGTGGTTCGAGCATGATGTTGGGTGACGACGTCGGCTTCGGCAAGCGCGAACGCATCGACGACTTTACCCGCGTGTTGAGCGAGCTTGTTGACGTGATCGTCATGCGTTGCAAAAAACACGAAACGGTGGTCGAGGTTGCCAAGTACGCGACGTGCCCCGTCATTAATGGGCTTACCGATCTCGAGCATCCTTGCCAGGCGCTGGCCGACTTGTACACGATCAAGTGCCATGTGAAATCGCTCAAGGAAGCGAAGCTCGCGTGGGTCGGCGATGCCAATAATGTGGCTCGCAGCTTGGCCCTGGCCTGTGGCAAGCTGGGCGTGCATTTCGCCGTGGCGACTCCGCAAGGCTATGGATTTCCTGAGGATTTTATTGCCGACGTGCATAAGGAATGTCCCGGTATGAATCTCACTCTCACCAACGACCCCATCGCGGCGGTGCGGGGGGCGTCGGCCATTTATACGGACGTGTGGGCCAGCATGGGGCAGGAAGGCGAACAAGAACAACGCAAAATCGATTTCGCACCGTTCCAAGTGAACGGCAAATTGATGGCCGCCGCGCCGAAAGAGGCCCTTTTCATGCACTGCCTGCCCGCCAAGCGGAACGAGGAAGTCACCGACGAAGTGATGGACAGCCCCAATAGCGTGATCGTCGAACAAGCCGGCAACCGGATGCACGTGCAAAAGGGAATTTTAGCCTGGCTGCTGGCGGCACAAAACTGATTCCAATTTAGCCGCAGAGCTTGCT
The DNA here is from genome assembly GCA_034439695.1 of Bythopirellula sp. GTDB lineage: Bacteria > Planctomycetota > Planctomycetia > Pirellulales > Lacipirellulaceae > Bythopirellula. Next base: position 7,296 of record JAWXAV010000159.1, read on the forward strand.
CCGCGTTTTCTTATTAGAAAGCCTTCATGCCCACTCGCGCCGACAACCGCCTCGCCGATGTTTTGCGACCCTTCACCATGGACCAAAATGTCCCCGGTGCCGCGGCGGGCAAAGTGCTTGTTCGCGCGGGACGCACCACCGTCCTCTGCACCGCGAGCGTGGAAAACGACCTGCCTCCGTGGCTCGTGGGGCGTGGCAAGGGCTGGGTCACCGCCGAATACAACATGCTGCCCGGCAGCACTTCGCCGCGTAAACAGCGGGAACGCGGTCCGAAAATCGATGGTCGCAGCAGCGAGATTCAGCGGCTAATCGGCCGCAGTTTACGGGGGGTGGTTGATCTCGCGGCACTTGGCGAACGCACCGTGACGGTGGATTGCGACGTGCTCGAAGCCGACGGCGGGACGCGCACGGCCAGCATCACCGGCGGCTTTGTTGCGCTGGTGGCGGCATTGCGGTCGCTTCCTGAGTTTAGCGGCAAACAGCCCTTGCCGCTCACCGACACCATCGCCGCGGTGAGCGTCGGCATTGTCGATGGCGTGCCGCTGTTGGACCTCGATTATACCGAGGACGTACGGGCCGACGTGGATATGAACGTCGTCATGACGGGCCGAGGGAAATTCGTGGAAGTACAAGGCTCTGGCGAGGAAGCCACGTTCGATAAAAGCGAACTGCTGGCAATGATTGCGCTCGCCGAGCAAGGCATTGCGGAGCTCAGCCGCCTGCAGCGCGATTCGTGCGCAATCACTCTGATGGGCTAAACGCTGCGGAGCTGAGATTTTCGTTTTTTAACAGTGGATCAAATCCCACCAC
>JAWXAV010000160.1:0-28869 GCA_034439695.1 Bythopirellula sp.
CGTGCTCGATACGAAGACCATTGACGCCGAGCAGAAGTCCGCGTGATATTGTGAACGTCGGTGGAACCGGCTTTTCAACTAACGGAGGGACATTCTCGAACAAAGTCCCTGAGACGTTCTTCAAGAAGACTGAAGATCAAGCTGTTATCGATCAGTTTCAAGAAATGGTAAATTGGGCTTATGGGCAATCGCAGTTCAGCGATGCGGCGAAGTCGGAATTTGCGTCCGTTGCAGATGGCTGGGTAGTGGCGTATGCCGCCGCCAATGATCTGATTGTTGTAACTCACGAACAGTTCGCGCCTGATGCAAGGCGAAAGATCCCAATCCCCAATGTGTGCATCGAGTTTGACGTTGAATACGTGAACACCTTTGAGATGTTGCGAACGCTAGGAGAAAAATTTGTCCGAAGCACGAAACGTCGGAGTAAAGGCAGTCGTGCAAGCCGTGCCTAAGCACACGACTTAGCCGTGCAATTTTAGGGCCTTCAAAACTTTGAATTCTTCACTGCCTGTAATTCACTCATGCCACCAACAAATGTTACCGTCGTTATCGGTGCGGGGTCGATCAGACTGGCGGTCGCGCGGCGGGTGAATGGCTGTCAGCTTTTAGTCTTTAGCTGGTAGCCAGTGAAAGAGCCCTCACGTAGCCTCTCCCGGAGGGAGAGGGATTTTTGTTATAGTCCGCCGTCGTTGCGGGAGCCGTAGGCGGCCCAGACAGTTGGGTCGACGTCGAAGTTTCCTGTATCGACCGAGCCGTCGCAGCGGGCGGTGTTGACTCCTGCGGGATGGGGGCCACCAAACCGTTCTTGATAGTGAGCCCCCTTTTTGTCGGTTTGGTTGTTCGCGCGATTGTATTCCGAGTCGCGCATCGGGGGATACTTGATGTTGCGGTTGACGTAACCACAGGCGCGGACGTTGTCGTAGTTGTAGCCGGCGTACAGCACGCCATTGTCGCCGGGATTGTCCTTGGCCATCTGATTCGTCGCGTTGTCGAAATCCATGTCGATTGTGCCGACGTCGTAATAGAATTCGTAGAGCCATTTCTCGCCGACAAGCAGGGTGGTGGAAGTGCCGTCGGTAATCTCGGGGATCCGCGCGGCGAGGTGGTCGGCGACGATGCCGGTCCACAGCAAGTCGACCCAGGCCTGATTGTTCATCCAAGCGCAGTTGGGATAGCCGTTCGTGCAATCAGAAATGACAAAAGGGACTTTCAGGGCGGGACCGGGTTTGCCGATGGCACTGGCATCGCCGCCGGCGTTGGCAGCGTAGTCGGTCTTGGCGGCGAACTCGAGCGGATGGAAATTCCAGGTTAAGAGTTCAACACTTGGGTAAAGCTGGGCCGGGCGACGCGACGGACAATGGAACACCGGGATGACCGCTTGGGCTTGCTCGGTGAGAGCGGTTTTGAGGTCAGGCCCCGTGAGGCCGAGCCCGAGATTGGCGACTGTTTGTTGTTCGAGATAAGGGAGAGTTTGGTAAATCCATCCCCCTGGCTGCCGCGATCCCGTGAGGACGTTGGGGTCTCCAACCCAACCCGAGCTCCAACCGCCGGCAGGAAACGTCTGGTGAGCTGTTTCGTAGCTCAGCATGGCGACGGCGATTTGCCGGAGATGATTTTTGCATTGTGCCAAGCGAGCGGCTTCGCGGGCGGCCTGAATGGCCGGCAACAAGAGGGCGACCAAGATGCCAATGATCGCGATCACCACGAGCAGCTCCACGAGGGTGAAGCCGGGCCGTTGGTTCGCTCTGACTGTGACTGGCATACACATGGCTCACACCGATCCGCACTTCGCGCGGCAAGATTGAAACGCTTGCGCTATCTTAACAAAGCGGGGCGAATTTCGAGAGGAATTGCGATTTGTGGAAGAGGGAATGCGGAAGTTGACCGGCGCGCGGGGGTGGGGTGCGCTGCCCCGCGTGTATTTGAAAGCAGGACTTTCAAAATCACGCAGGGCTAAATTGTTCATGGGGCTGGCTTGGAGACGAAGAGGTCCATGCCCAATTGTTGGGAAAGGAACTTGGCGACGAGTTGGCCTTTGATGCTGTTGCCTGCTTTGTCGAGGGGTGGGGCGAAGGTGCCTAGCGCTCCCTTGCCGGGCGAGACCGCGACGATGCCGCCGCCGATGCCACTCTTGCCGGGGAGACCGATTTCGTAGAGCCAATCGCCCGAGGTTTCGTACAGCCCGGCGGTGACCATGACGGTGAGCGCATAGTGGCAGACTGCGGGAGTGACCACGCGCTCCTTGGTGAGCGGATTCACGCCGCCGTCGGCCAGGGTCGCGCCCATCACGGCGAGGTCCTTGGCGGAAACATTGAGCGAACATTGCTTGGTGTAGAGATCGGTCGCCTCGGCGGGGTCGAGATAGATGCGGCCGAAGCTTTGCAGCATCCGCGAGATCGCTTGATTGCGAAAGTTGGTTTCGGTGGCACTCGTATAAACTTCTTCGTTCATCGGCAGCGTGCGGCCGGCAAAGCGCGATAAACCTTCGTGGATGAAACGCCATTTGTCTTCGAGCGTCGCGCCCGGCACGAGACTGGTGGTGGCGATCGCGCCCGAATTCACCATGGGATTGGTGCGTCCATCGTCGCCGCGTTCGATGGCGGCTAGGGAATTGAAGGCGAAGCCGGTAGCGTTGACGCCGATTTTTTCGCGTAGCACGTCGGGGCCCAAGGCTTCGCAGACGAGGGCAAACACGAACGGCTTGGAGACGCTCATGATTGTGAATTCGTGGTCAGCTTCTCCGACGGAAAACACGTCGCCGTTGTTGCCCACGACACAGATGCCGAACAGATCGCTTGGTACGCGAGCAAGGGCGGGATAAACTTGCGCGTTTTGGCCGTCGGTGTTCGCGGCGAATTTGGTGTACGCTTCCTCGACCAACTGTTTCACGAATTCCGGAGGGGGAAGGTGTCCGGTTGAGACGTAGGATGCGGGATTTGTGGGGGCGGTCACTTCATGTTCCTTTAACGGAACGCCGCGGAGGGCATTCCCTAGAGTTGTTGGAAAATTAACGGCGGCTCACGCGGCGGACAGGGCCTGCCACAAACCCGGGGTTTTGTTCGAGCGCGGTGATCGTCGCTTGGCGGTTATCGCGACCGAGCACAACCACCCACTGGGGCCAACCATTCATGGCCACATCGGGATAGAGCGTCACTTCCCACAGCGAGGTGACGCCTGCTTGGACGGCTTGCATTTTGAGTTGCAACTCGGCAATCTCGCGCTGCACTTGGGCATCTTCGGCACGTGCGGCGGCGAATGACTTCAAGAGAAATGCCAAATCCTCGCGGCTTTCAAAAGTGCTTTCCTTGCTGGCCGCTTGCCAATTTTTCCAATAGCGTTCCCACAAGTTGCGCTCGGTCTCGGGGAGCAGAAAGAAGGGGACGGCATGAACGTCGCCACTTTCCGACTCGATGAGCACACCTTCCAGATGAAACGTGCGCGGGCGACCCCGTTGGCGAACCATCCAGTTTTCGAGTCCGCTCAGATCGACCGTGCGGAGCGTCTCGAAGTGGGCGACGACTTGCGGCAGCAATCGTTGATAAAACTTGGGCAGGTTATCGAGCTTGCGGTCGTTGACATAGAAATTCCCGCGCCAGCGGCGCAAGGTGATGTCGCGCTCGGCAAAGTCAATGATGCGCCCCACGATCTCGGTGCCATCCGTGAGTTTGAGAGTTTGCTGACGCTCGTCGGCTTTTTTCTGGGCGTCCAAAGCTTCTTGAGATTTGAGATGCTCCCGGTCCTCTGTGGAAAGCTCCGCCAGCGGAATGGCGACCAGCTCATGGTCGGCCCGCTTGAGTACCACCGATTTCTCGTTGGACATGACCAGCTCCGCTTCGAGCGTGTACTCGCCGCTGGCGTTCGACCAGAGGCGAGCTTGGCAATTGCCGGTTGCCACGGCAAACACGATCAAAATCAAAGCGGAGAGTTTGCAGGCGTTGAGGAGGCAGTTCGTCATAGAGATGATTCCCGAGGATTGCTGATGAGTCGCAGCCGCTAGTCTACCTTTGCCCCGGTCAGTACGCCAAACCCCTGGGACAAAATCTCAACCGAGTTCATGTGATGATTCTGCTCGGCAGTTGCTGGAAGGGCGTGTTATGATGGAAGGTGAAAGTAACATTTGTTACGCATAAATTCAGTAACTGGACTCGGCGGACTGTGCGCTACTGTGTAAGCTAGGACGGGTCGAGAACTGAGGGCAAGACGAGAGAATCTGCTTCGCGATTCGCCGTGCGCAAATTGTTGAAAATCACGAATTGGCCGCGAGACGGTGAACTCGTTTGCGCTGCTATTTTTTCCGACGGGCCGAACGATACTTTTCTCCGCAGACGAGATCAGGGAATGAAAAACAAAAACTATCAATGCGATGCTCTGAGGCGAGTTTTACTGGCGAGTTTCGCGCTGCTTGTGTTGCTCGCCGGATGTCAGCCGCCGGCACCTCCGCAGACGACCGCGATTCGTCCCGTGAAGACGCTGCTCGTAGCCGCGGGCGAGGATGTGCGGGTGCGCTCGTTTCCGGGAACCGTGGAAGCGTCGAAGCGGGTGGAGCTCGCCTTTCAAGTTTCGGGATTGCTCGTTGAGCTGCCCGTCAAGGAAGGTCAAGAAGTTAAAAAAGGCGAGTTGATCGCCCAGGTGCGCAAGGATGAATTCGAGGCGCGGCTGTTGGCGCTGCAAGGCCAACTTGATCAAGCCCGCGCGGAACTCGACGCCTTACGATTGGGCGAGCGTCCCGAAGAACGGCTGCGCCGGGAATCCCAAGTGCGCGCCGCGCAAGCTCGGATGGCGAATGCTCGGGCGGAACGCGATCGCTTGGCCCCGTTGGTGCCTCGTGGTGCGATTTCACGTTCCGAATTTGAGCTGACCGAAACCCAGTACGAAGTCGCGCAAGAAGAACTGGCCGCCGCGCGGCAAATGGTCGAGAAGGGCCTGGTCGCTCGGCAGGAAGACTTGCTCGCCAAAGAGGCCCAGATTCGGGGGCTTGAAGGTCGCGTGGTGGAGGCCAACATTCAGGTTAACGATTGCACACTGAATGCGCCCTTCGACGGCGTGATCGCTCAACGCTTTGTGGAACAAGGGCAGAACGTCCGCGCGAAAGAGCCGATTGTGCGGTTTCAGGATGCCAACGAAATCGAGATCGCGGTTGATGTTCCCGAAGCAGTGATGACGACCGATATTCGCACGGCCGATATTTTGCAGCTTGTCGCGGAAATCAGCGGTGCTCCCGGCATGAAATTCCCCGTGGAGATTCGTGAAATCGCCCAAGTCGCCGATCCGTCGATTCAAACATTCAATGTCCGCGTGGCGATGCCGGCACCGACCGACGTGCGCGTGCTACCCGGCATGACGGCCACGGTTACGGTGGATTATCGCCGGGCCAGCATCCTTGGTGAGCGAATTTTGGTGCCGATTACCGCCGTCTCGCAGCAACCAAAGGGCGAGCAAGTCGTCTGGGTGATTGGTGCGGATGACATGGCCAAGCCTCGCACGGTGAAAGTTGGCTCCGTGCAAGGGGGCGAGATTGAAATCTTGGAGGGACTCGCGGCGGGTGATCGCATCGCCGTGGCGGGAGTTTCGTTCTTGCGAGATGGCATGAAGGTTCGCGATCTGGGCGATGCACTGGGAGGGTCGCCATGAACCCCGGGGTGTTGTCGGTCCAATTCAGCCGCGTCGTGTTTGTGGCGATGGCGCTCGTTCTCGCGGGTGGCATCGTCGCTTACATGCAAATTGGCCGGTTGGAGGATCCTGAATTCACGATCAAACAAGCGCTGATTATCACGCCCTATCCGGGGGCCAGCGCCGAGGAAGTCGCCCAAGAGGTCACAAATCCCATTGAGATCGCGTGCCAGCAACTGGGGCAACTCGATTTCGTGGAATCGGAATCGTTGCGTGGCCGTTCGGTGGTGATCGTCAATATCAAGGACCGCTATGACCGGCTTCGCATCCCGCAGGTGTGGGATGAATTGCGTCGCAAAGTTGCCGACGTGCAACCGCAGCTTCCGCCGTCCGTGCGCGGCAGGTCGCTGGTGGTCGACAACTTCGGCGACGTATTCGGCATCTTTTTCGCCGTCACGGGCGAGGGTTACACGTTTCCCGAACTGCGGCGGTACGTTGAATTCTTGCGCCGCGAGTTGTTGTTGGTCCCCGGCGTGAAGAGCGTCGAGTTGTTTAGCGAACAGCAAGAAGTCGTGTTTCTGGAAATCTCGCGCCCACGGCTCGCGCGGCTTGGCATGAACGAGGAGCAAATCTACTCCCAACTCCAAGCGCGGAACATCGCCGCCGATGGTGGCCGGGTGCGCGTGGGTGACGAACATATCACGATCGATCCGACGGGCGAATTCCGCTCGGCGGAAGACATGCTCGATCTGGTGATCGGCTCCGACCGATCGGGCCGCCAATTGTTCCTGCGCGATGTCGCCACCTTGGTGCGCGGGGACCAAGACCCGCCACGACGACTCTTGCGTTACGACGGCCAGCAGGCGATTGGGCTGGGTATCTCCACCGTGCAGGGTGGCAACGTCGTGACGATGGGCGCGGGGATTCGTAAAAAGCTGGCTGAACTTGCGGGCGATCAGCCGCTGGGCATCGAGATCGGTGAGATCAATTTTCAACCCGAGGCCGTCTCCGCGGCGACCGACGAGTTCATGTTCAACTTGGGCAAGGCGGTGGCCATCGTCTTCGTCGTGCTGTTCTTTGCCATGGGCCGCAAAACCGGGATTATCATTGGCATCGTGCTGTTCCTCACGATCATGGGAACCTTCTTCGTGATGTATATGCGGGGCGACCTCTTGATGGAGCGTATTTCGCTGGGGGCGCTCATCATTGCCCTCTGCATGCTCACCGACAATGCGATTATCGTCATCGAGGGCATTAAGGTCGGCATAGAGGCTGGTAAGAACAAGCTCGACGTTGTTCGCGAAGTGGTTGCCCAAAATCAGTGGCCACTCTTCGGCGCGACGGCCATCGGCGTGATCGCGTTCGCGGCTATCGGTTTGTCGGAGGACCGGACGGGGGAATATACCAACTCGCTCTTTTGGGTGATTCTGATTGCGCTTAGTTTGAGTTGGGTCTCGTCGGTGACCGCGACTCCGCTGTTGAGCTACTTATTCTTTTCGCCCCTGACGAATCAAGAGGGGGGTAGCCACGATCCCTACGGCAGCTTGCCCTTCCGCGTGTATCGGCGGTTGCTTGTGCTGGCGCTCCGTTTCCGCTGGGCGGTGGTGATCGCCTGCGCGGTGGGATTTGTTCTGGCAATTATCGGCTTTGGCAAAGTCGACCAAAGCTTTTTTCCACCCGCGACTCGGCCGCAATTCATGGTCGACGTCTTTCTGCCTGCCGGTACGCACATCCGCGAAACCGAGGCTTTCTCGGGCGAGATTCAGCGTTACCTCCAGGAGCAGCCCGGCGTCAAGCATGTCACGTCGTTCATCGGTGGTGGCGGCATGCGCTTCTTGCTGGTCTATAGTCCGGAGCGAGAGAACCGCGCGTTTGTACAGTTTCTTGTTGATGTTGATGACCCCGCGAAAATGAGTGGACTGATTGCCGAGGTGCAAAAGCATTTGGATGAGCAGTACCCCAACGCCAACGCCGTGGCGAAGAAATTTCTGCTCGGCCCGGGCGAAGGGGGCCGCATTCAAGCCCGCTTCACTGGCCCCGACTCCGCCACGCTCCGCAAAATCGGTGATCAGGCCTTGAAGGTTCTCGATGACGATGGCCAAGCGGTTTGCGTACGCAGCAATTGGCGTGAGCGGGTGAAAGCGATTCGGCCCGAACTGCTCGAATCGCAAGCCAATCGCAACGGCATCACACGGGTCGAAGTCGCCCAGGCGTTGGAAAGCAGCTTTGAAGGTCGCGCGGTTGGCTTTTATCGCGAGCCAGGTTACGCCAGTACGGGTGTCTTCCCCCAAGAGTCGCGGTTGCTGCCGATTGTTGCCCGACCACCCTCCTCCGAGCGCGAAGATATTGCCGTGCTCAACAGCCTACAAATCTGGAGCCCCGTCGCCAAGCGGATGATCCCTTTGAGCCAAGTCACTGCTGGGACCGAGCTCGTCTGGGAAGACCCGGTTGTCATGCGTCGTGATCGCTTTGCGACACTCACGGTCCATGCCGATCCGCGTTCCGAATTACCGAGTCAATTGTTCAATCGTGTCCGCGAAGGAATCGAACAAATCGAATTGCCGCCGGGATACTCGCTGGAGTGGGGCGGCGAATACGAGGATTCTAGTCGTGCCCGTACCGCATTGGCCAAACCCCTCCCCGCGGTGCTGGCGCTGATGGTGTTTATCGTCGTGTGTCTGTTCAATTCGATTCGCACTACGCTGCTCATCTGGCTCATCATGCCGCTCTGCCTCATCGGCGTCACAACGGGGCTCTTGCTCACCGGTTTTCCGTTTGGCTTCATGGCGCTATTAGGCGTGTTGGCCCTCGGTGGCGAACCGACTGATCCGGCCGCTCATATTGAAGTTACGGCCCTCTTGCTGCGGCACGGGAATTGTGTTGGGGACGAACGAGTCGGTGCTGCCTATCGGATCAAAGTCGCCGAGCGCGGCAAGCCGCACGAAGCCGCGAAAGCGAAACGAAGTATTTGTGCCCGGCACAAGATACGAGCCAGGGAACATACCCGCGGTCACGTAATTACCCCCAGCACCGGCTCTTTGTGAGGGAGTCGTGATGCGAGAATATTCCGGCTCGCCCGGGGCGTCCTGATAGTCCCGCGTTTCATAACCTGGCGGAGCATAGTCGGGCAAGGCCCGCGCACCGATCTCGGGCGTGTTGTAGTACGCGGGATTAAAGTAGTAGCTGGGAAATATCGGCGCAATACCCCGATATTCCTCATCATCGTCGTAAGCACCTGGTGCATTCTGAACGTCGTCAGTGCCGTCGTCGGCTTCGAGTGCATAATCCAAGGGCTGCTGCTGCGCCACGCGAAGCGACTCGCTCGGAAAAATCTCGGCGGCGTCTTCGGCCACCACCGGCGGGAGGGCGATTTGAGCGTATGCCGTCAGAACTCCGCACATTTCAAATACGAGCCAAGCAACAATAGCGCGCGCCATCGGGACGCAACGATATGAGCGCAGCCTCGATGCGCGCTGTTGACTTTGGCACAAACGTACCATGACACTGCCCCAGATAAGTTAAATAAGATGAGATCGCCAGCCGGAATTTACCGGCGTAGTCTGTTTAATCGGCACGGTTCTTCAATCAAAATCAACAAATGTGTGTGTCCGCCCATGAAAGGCGCGCTGCTAGCATTATCGGCGGCGTGACTTCACTGGCATTGAATAAGCATTTTTGGTTCTTCAGGAATTTTAGTGGCTCACAAGAGTGTACTGATGTTGGATGACGGGAGCATTTTTTCTTGGTAAACGCCTCCAGTCTCCCGTCAGGGATCAAAGCTATTAGCCCGGGGTCAGAAAAGCGAGCTTTAGCGAGTCTTTTCGCCACCCCGGGAAACGTATTAAAACATTCCTCGTCCGAGGTAGCGACATTGTGTTCCGACGGGTGCCATCGAGGACGAAATCAAACCGCAGCTAAGGTTTCGGCCTCGATAACATGCCGCTGGTACGCAGCGCCTGCTGCTCGGCCGAGGAATCTCTGCTGGAAGTTACCCGGGGTAGCGACGAAGTTCGCCAAGCTCATTTCGCCGCAACCCCGGGCTAAAAGCTTTAATCCCTGACGGGATATCAGAGGCTTACACCAATGGCCATAACGAGGAACGCTCTGCGTCGAATGTAACAAATTCACCCATTAAAAGTCTCGAAGAACCTCTCTTTGAAGCTAACTTCTCCGTGTCCTCCGTGCCTCCGTGGTGAATCGCTATTCCACGCTCAGCGACCGGAAGTTATCGAAGTTGAACTGCCCGAAGGCGAACTGTGGGAACAGGCTGTATAGCCCACGCGTGAAATACTGGCCGATGAATTCGTCCGTGGCTTGAATGTGCGTCTTGGGGATGACGACGATGTCGGAATCGTTGAGCCAGATTTCGTCGGCCGGGGCAGGGCGGCGACCGTAGAGCGCACCTTTGATGTCGAGCATGGTGGCCATGAGCCGCCAATCTTCACCACGGCGGAACACTACCACCTGCCGCAAGTTGGCCCCCGGCGTCCAACCACCGGCGAGCGCAATGGCTCCCATGAGCGTCGTAGGGCCAGTCATGGTGAACTGCCCGGGCTTGCCGACTTCGCCGAGCACATACACGAACCGGGGTGCCCGTTGTTCCAACACGGGGGTCACATCCACGCCAGGAATCGCGGCATCATAGCGGGCGTCAATTTCGTTGCTGAGCTCTTCCAGAGTGAGACCTTGAGCGCATAACGAACCGATACCGGGCATGTAAATTCTGCCCGCCGGAGTGACGGTTAACTTCAAGTTGATGCCACCCACGCCCTGCCGAGCATCCACCGACGCGATCAAATCCTTGAGTCGCGTGTTGACCTCAACCGGAGTGACCGTGATCGCGGGAACTTTGTAGTATTTTGTGTAGCGTTCATCAAGATATTGCCGCAGGCCATCGACAGTCATCCGGGCGGCGCGAACTTGTCCCAGCAAGGGAAGCGTGATCGAACCGTCGGGCTGAACCTCCAATTCGCGTTGGATGCGGTCCCCCGACCCTGCCTCTTTTTCACCCGCACTGGGTGTGCTGTCGCCGGTGAGGGATTCCACGCGAATTTTGTCGCCGACTTGCAGTTCATATGGGGCCGAGGTCTCTTCGCGCGTCAAGCGAAACACGAACGCAATCTGATCGTCAACGCGGAGCCGATATTCTTGGACATGGGGCGTGCGGGCGTGCCCCACGTATTCGCCTTGGGCGTAGGATTGCCAATCAACAAAGTTGCGAGCCTTCCAACCCACTTCTCCCTGCCCGCAGCCAGCCGTGCTATCGACGGCCCAAATCGGATGCGGGGCCGCGGGGTCAAGGCACTCGGCATGACTTGCCGCTGCGCACACGCATGTGAGCATCAGCGTGAACAAGATTTCTCGGAGTTGTAGGCTCATAGCGATGGAGGGGGTTAGCGCCATACAACGGCGGGGCTGGATTGTGTAGGAGCGGCCGGGCGGCTGGCGACTTGCGGCGCGAACGTGTTCATTTGATTCCGCGAGAAATCTTGCGGCGCGACCCAGGCCACATTCGGCTTCGGTCCGCGACCCTGCTGGGCTAGCATTTCAGCTTGATGGCGACTGTTGAGTGCCTCGCCATGTTGCCCGAGTTCATCCTGCACGCGAGCCAAGTTGCGTAAGACAACAGCATTCGGTTGTTCGGCGGCAACTTGCCCAAGCAGATGTTGTGCCTCGGGAAAATGCCCCGTCTCGGCCAGCAACACGCCCAACTCATGCGCCGCAAGATAGTTTTCGTTATGCGCGAGTAGCGCTCCCTGTTGGAACGCGACGGCCTGCCGAGTCGCGAGAGGATGCTGCTCGGCTTCCGTGGCGGCGAGTTGGCTGTTCAACTTGCCGAGTGCGTACAACGCCATCGATCCCGCGGGTTCACCGGCCACCGCGACGGCCAGTTTGATCTGGGCATAACGGTGGTAGCGTTCCATCATCTGCGCGGGGAGTGTCGTGGCAAGATTCAATTCTCGGGCTAGTGGCGTGCGATGCGCCGCACAGACCACTGCGAGTTTCATGTCGGCTTCAAGCTGCGAACCGGGGGGCGAAAAATCTTCGGCCTCTTCCAAAGCCCGCAAGCCCGCGGCAAGACTTTCGGTCCGCGAACGGGTCCCTTCACGGGAATCTTTGGCCTGCGAAATCAACCGCAACACGGTGATCAATTCCTGCCGAGCTGCGTAAGAAGCTCCGCGTTGACTCAAGGCGTAGGCTGCGGCGATTTTTTCGCGGCACTCTAGATCGAGCTTGGCATCTGTGGGTACACCCGTCGTCGCGGAGAGCGTTTCTTGTTCGATCAGATCCAACAGGTGCCGCTCTTCTTGCGAAAGTTCTTGATAAGCGGGAACCTCGATGGAACGACTCCGCTGCGACGCCCCTTCCGCGGCAACTGGCTCCGGCAGCGCCACATCTAACTCCTCAGGCGAGCCGGCAGCGTCAGCGCCCGGAGTTTCTGATTCGTTACATTCTCGTGGCGGCAGCAACTTCCCCAGCGGGGACTCGACAACTTGTTCTTCAACAACGGGGCTCGCCAGTTCCACGACCGGCTCTTCCACACCCTGAATTCCTGGCAAGCAGACCAGCCGCGTATCGTCGGAAAACTGCCAATACTGCGAAGGCTGCACGACTTGCGGCTCGCTCGGAGCGCAAACCTGCGTAGGTTCCGTCACCGGCAGATGCTCGGCATGAGGTGCCAAAGGCCACGTGTCGCAAGGTGAGCAATACGTGTCGCAAGATTGCGATTCAGCTTCGACCCACTCGCTATCAACAGCCGCCTCCAACTCCAGGGGTTCGTTCCGCGAACAACCCGAGAGCAGCAGCGCACAACTAACCCACAGGTGCAAGAAGCACGCGAGGCGTTGGAGTCGGCGGCGACGGCGACGCAGCAAACGGAGGTGGGGCATCGGTTCAACCTTCCCTGGATGAACGATTGCGGTGGGCAGTGCGCAACCCCGGCGGGGACGCACCTCGTGATTCTGATTCGACCATCGCGCGGACGGGGAATCAACAAAACCGCTACCACCGCGCTCATTGATTCAGGTCCAGCCGCTACAAACCGCACAGGCCGACCGTTCCCTTTGCTAGCAGCCGGAGCAACCGGCAAGGCTTACCACCTCGCTTGCGGTTTAGCGGTGCCTCGCGAAACCGCAAGCGCAGGGTTAAAACATTCGCATCTGAAAACACCCCGTCACCGGCTTCGCATTAAACCCCGCGGCTCGCAGATGGCCGACGAATTCCGCCGGACCGTGGGTGCAATAAATCTCGGCTGCCCCCACGCGCTCCACCGTTTCCAGCAGTTGATCGAAGTCTGCGTGATCCGACAGCGGCAACGCATAGTCCACGCCGTAGCGATACTTCGCGCCGGCATCCATCGCCCAGCCGCTGACCAAAAAACTCACGGGATGCTGAATCCCCGTCATGCGAAAGTTCTTCATGCCACGGGGCAGAGTGACGACCGCATGGTTGGGCTTAAGTTTGCCCTTGAATTCCGATACCGCGCCCAAGTCCATGCCACACTCGCCGTACACCTTGCTCACCGCGAAAATATCGGGATGTTGCTGGACGGGAATCCCCGCGAGGGTGAGGATTTTCGTCACTTCCTGCGATTTGCCGAGGGCATAGGCGTGAATTACTGGCGTGCGGTCTTCGCTCAAAGTTTTGCGCACGAGCGAAATTAACTCGGCGATCACGTCTACTCGGGGCGGAATGCGGTACTTGGGTTTGCCAAACGTACTCTCCATCACCAGAATGTCGGCCTGGGGAAGTTCTGCTTCTTCGCAGGTGGCGGACGGCCCGAGTTTGAAATCACCCGTGAATAGCAGCCGTTTCTCGCCATCATCGGCCAGCAACATCGCCGAGCCCAAACAATGCCCCGCGGGATAGGTGGTCAGCGTCAGCGGGCCAAAGGAAATGGATTGACGATGGGGCAGTTCCGCCGTGCGTCTGAGTCCCAAGCGATGTTGGTACAGCCGCGAGGTGGCCGACGTGCAGAGGGCCAATTCATGCCGGGCAATATGGTCTGCATGCGCGTGCGACACGAAGCCGACCTTCTGCCGACGAGTGACATCGAGCGCCAGCCCGGCCTTGGTGAGAAACAGACCCTGATCCCAGTGAAACATAGGTGGTATTATAGCGGAATCTGGTTTGCCTATTTAGCCCCGCCGCTTGCGGCGGGTTATACGTTGATCGCGGTGCAAGCACCGCGGCTAAATAAATTCGCTAGCAACGCCTGCACTTCTCGGGATTCCCAGCCTTTTCTTACAGCGACTTTCCTCATCGTGCCGAAGATACCGACAACACTGCGGGGTCTTGCGCCGCGCCGTGCCCATTTGAAAGGGGGGCTACCTTTCATTGGGACTGTTGACCACCATGCGTGGCACGCTTTTCTTACTGCTGACTTGCGGAATGTTGCTCGTTCAAACGGGCTGCAGTTTGGTGCTGCCTGAAATCAGCAACATCCCCGTCATCCGCAATCCGTTCCCACAATTGAGCAAGGTGGCGGTGGCCCCCTTCTTCAATCAAAGCGACGAACCGACCGTCGATGGTCGGGCCATCGCGATGGCCTATTTCGCGGAGTTGCAAGACACGCCCGGCTTTGAGGTCGTGCCGGTCGGCGTCGTGGAAGAAGCCATCATCATGCACCGCGTCGAACTCGGTGGTCCCGGCGAAGCGCGACGACTCGCGCAGCTCTTGGGAGTTGACGCCGTGATCGTGGGTGCCGTCACTGATTACTCACCCTACTACCCACCACGGCTGGGCCTGCGCGTGGAATGGTACACGGCCAATCCTGGCTATCACGAGATTCCTGCCGGTTACGGTTTGCCTTGGCACACACCGGACGAGGAATTCATTCCCGACGATTTGGTTTACGAGGCCAAGATGTCGGTCGCCCGCACGCAACTGGCAACGCAATCACCAGCCTGTGATGAAATGTGTCAACCGCTACCAACGCCGCCACTGAAGGCACCCGAGCCAGCCACTCCCCCGCAAGATTCCGAAAAGACTTACGAGCTCGAATCGGAAGAAGCCGAACTCGAAGAAGAATCGAACGCTAGTGTGTGGAATGAACTGCGACTTGTGCAAGCCACGGAAGAGTTGCCTCCCACGGCTCCCACGCCAGCAGCAAATGAGTCACGTAATTCCGCTCCAGACGACACGAGCGATGCAAGCCTGACAACCAACAGCTTCGATACAACTAGCACAATGCCACTCACCGGACCCACTGATTCCTGCTTCGCGCCACCGCTACCACAAGGTGAACGCCCTGCTTGCTTGCCGCACAATGGACCCGTGCTGGTCCATACGCAAATCTATCGCGGCACCGATCGCGACATGACCGAAGCATTAAAAGGCTATGTTTATCATAGAGACGATGCGCGGTTCGGTGGCTGGGAGGCTTACCTGCAACGCAGCGACGACTTCGTCCGCTTCTGCTGTCACATGCACATCTCCGAGATGCTGTCAGCGCGCGGTGGGGCTCGCAAAACGCGTGTGTTGTGGCGCTGGCCGGAAAGCCGATAGAGGCGTAAGGAAACTGTTCTCGCCGGAATGAGGTTTCCCACCAAGCCTGGAGGCTTGGTTTGATTGCCCGGGCATTGACCCTGCCCAAGGAACAACCCGCGTTTGTCCCTGCTGCCATGGACCGGCACTATGGACGCAGAGCATCCCCCCCGCGCTGCCGCACGGAGAGCTGCAACTGTGAACGATGACGACATCAATGTGTTAGCCTTGGTCAAAGGCCAAGAGCGGTACATCTTTTTGTACGATGACTCGCAACGGGCCGAGGCTCTGCGTGTGCTTGGTCGTTTTGCCTCGAATCCCGACTTGAGCTTCAGTTGGTACGATGCCGCCGTGCTCAGCCAAAAGATTCGCCAGATGGGCAGCGGAACCGCCAAACCCAGAAATCGCATCTCGCTGACCCAGCCGCTGGATTTTGAGGAATAGAGATTAGTGGCTAGAAGCTAGAGGCTAGTAAATCGCCTTCGGCTGACGATTTCTTCCCTAGCCTCCAACCTCTAACTTCTAACCTCTACACAATGCAACGCCACATCGGTCAATTCTTGCGGCATTTGCAAATTGAACGAGGGGCCTCGCCGTACACGCTCAAGAGCTACCGCGAAGACCTCACCGCGTTTGCGGAGTATTACAGCGAAGCCGACGGCAGTTGCCCCGAGCCGGCGGCGATCACCTCGATGGAGCTGCGCGGGTTCCTCTCGGCGCTGCACGAGGCGGGTTTCGCCAAAGCTTCCATCGCACGCAAGCTGGCAGCGCTCCGTAGTTTTTATCGCTTCGGCCAGCGCGAGGGTTGGTCGAAAACCAATCCCGCCACGGCGCTCCGCAATCCTAGGAAGTCGCACAAGCTGCCACACTTTCTTTCCACCGACGACGTCGGTGCGCTACTCGGCGCGCCCAAAGGTGACGCCGCGATGGCGATGCGCGATCGGGCGATTCTCGAAACGCTTTATTCCGGTGGCCTCCGCGTGAGCGAACTGGTCGATCTCAACGACGGCGATCTTGATTTCCCCCAGGGGATTCTGAAAGTTCGCGGCAAAGGTCGCAAGGAACGGCTCGCTCCGCTCGGCTCGTTCGCCGCCAAGGCTCTCAAGGCGTGGCTCGCCGTGCGTAAACTTGCGAAAACCGAAAAGCTAGGCCGTGAGGCCCCGGTGTTCGTGAATCGCCTGGGCACGCGGCTTACCACGCGGAGCGTCGGTCGGATGCTAGAAAAGTACCTGCAACAAGCGGGCCTCGATGGCCGCACAAGTCCGCACACCCTGCGGCACAGTTTCGCCACCCATCTGTTGGATCGCGGGGCCGACATCCGCAGCGTGCAGGAACTTCTCGGCCACAAAAGCTTGGTGACGACGCAAATCTACACACACGTGAGCACCAACAATCTGCGGCTGGCCTACGAAAAGGCCCATCCGCGGGCGAAGTAAGACCGCTCTGCGGCTTAGCGCGTCACCGCTCTGCTGCGCTGGCGCTTCGCATCGCGGCTAACGGATTTCGTCGCTGGCGGTTTCGCGGCAAAATTTCTCTGTAACACTTCGCGCGGCTTCTCGCTTACCTCAGTATCACACCGCACTTTTTTCGTCGGCGGCCGTGGTTTTGGGTGAGCAGGCAACTACCCGGCACTCGTCGTGTCGGCCACGCGCCGCCGACTGTTTACCTACTCACCTACGCACTTACTTACCTTCCACGTTTTCCCGAGGTCTCTCTCCCCCTGGGAAAACAGGGCGGCTGGACTCCACGGCACTCCGGAGCCAGCCGCCTTTTTGTTGTGGCCGTTATAACCCCTACCGAACCTCCTTCTTGTGGAATGCTCCGCCAGTCGATTTTTTGACCGCTCGCGGTGCGTAACGTAGATATTTAGCGACAGCCCATGGTGAAATCTCCCCGCCGGTCACTACCTGTTTGTGCCACTCCCCAGCGCAGGTAAACCGTTTCACGAGCGTTGCGGTCGGCAAGATCCGCCGTCCTCGCTCGTTCATTGGTTGCGACAGACCAAATATTCGCGCTCGGGACTCCATGTTGGGCCCAGCGCCTCACGCCGGGAGTATCTTGCACCATGTTACACGGTTCTTTGTTGTTGGTTGACGACGACCGCCACGTCCTCGAGTCGATGGCCGATTGGCTCCGCAGCCAAAACCTGCAAGTCGACACCTCGAACGGTTATGCCGACGCGCTCGAAAAGCTGCGCCGCAAAAGCTACGAGCTGTTGCTCGTGGATGTCCGCCTGCAAGATGGCGATGGCTTCGATCTCTTGGAGCAAGTGCGCCGCAGTTATCCGCAATCCCACGTCGTGCTGATGACCGGCTACGGCGATGGCGATTCGGCCGTTGAAGCACTGCGGGCTGGTGCGTTCGATTATCTCACCAAGCCGCTGATTGACGAAGAATTGTTGATGACCATCCAACGGGCGTTCACACAACGCGAAGTCATCGAAGAGAACAACCAACTTCGCAAACAACTCGACAAGCACTACGCGATGGACAGCGTCGTGGGCCAAGACCCTCGCATGCTCCGCGTGTTCGACATGGTCACCAGCGTTGCCGACACCAAGGCTACGGTTCTGATGACCGGCGAGAGCGGTACGGGCAAATCGATGATCGCCCGCGCGATCCACCGCCAAAGTGGCCGCAGTGGCAAACCGTTTATCGAAGTTGCCTGCGGGGCACTGCCCGAAAATTTGCTGGAGAGCGAACTGTTTGGCCACGTCGCTGGCTCGTTCACGGGTGCCACCGGTGATAAGCTCGGCAAGTTCATGCAAGCCAACGGCGGCACAATCTTTCTCGATGAGATCGGTACGTCGAGCCCCGCGATGCAAGTGAAATTGCTCCGCGTGCTCCAAGAACTGGAGTTCGAGCAAGTCGGCGGCGCGAAAACATTCAAGGTCGACGTTCGCGTGATTTTGGCCACCAACGAAAACTTGGCCCAAGCGGTGGCCGCGGGTCGTTTCCGCCAAGATTTGTATTACCGCATCAATGTGATCAACGTCGAACTCCCCGCCTTGCGGGAACGCCGCAGCGACATTCCGCTATTGGCCCAGACTTTCCTGGCCGAGTTGCGCGAGGACACCAATCGCCCCGTAAAAGGTTTTAGCGACGAAGCCCTCTTGGCCCTCGAATGTTATCCCTGGCCGGGCAATATCCGTGAGCTGCAAAACGTGGTCGAGCGGGCCGTGCTGTTGGGCAAGGGCGATGTGATCGTGCCCGCCGATCTCCCCCGCGAGATTGCCGGCGGTCCGACCATGAGTATTTCGCGCGTTGGCAGCCGAACGCTCAAGGAGGCTCTTGAGGAACCAGAACGCCAAATCATTCTCGATGTGCTCGAATCGAACAACTGGAACCGCAATGCCACGGCTGATTCGCTGGGCGTGAACCGTACGACACTCTACAAAAAGATGAAAAAACTCGGCCTGGAAGACGGCAAATACGCGGAAAATTAATGTGACATTTTTGTACAAATTCCATGCCCGGGGACGGCGTTCCCCGGGCTTTTTTCATGGTTTTTTTCTTTGCTGGCGCTACCACTGAATCATTCGTAGATTCCGCACCACAATTTAGTTGCATCCCCTGTAGCACCCCACTACATTTCAGGTGTGCGGTCGCGTGAAGCGCGGCGATTGATTCATCATCGATTTCGGGGAAACCTCTAGTCGCAAATCCACGGCCGCACGATTTTTCACCATGTGTGTGCATCTTTGAGTAAAGACGCTATGCCGGTCGCCACGGTGACCGGCTTAGCGTCTTTTTATGTGCGCGTTGGTTCTACGTGCCGCAGATCGTCGGCCTCATAGAAATTGGGAATCAACTGTTCGCCCTCGGCGACCTGATAACGGAGCGCACGCGCATTGCCGTCCCAGGTGATTTCTTTGATGACCGCCGTGCGGGGCGTGTTCTTAAACCCGCGCGAGAGAACTTCGACCCAATCGCCGATTTCAAAACCCTGCCACGCGACTTCCTGCCAAAGCGTGCGCATCACGCGCAATTGCACGTCGCCATAGTGCAACACCACGAACGGCCCCTGTTCCCCATCGCGGCGGAACACGCGGGGGCTAGGGATCATCTGCCGCGCCAGTTCCACGTCTTCGGGATGAACCCACTCGTTGCCATCCTCGGGCCACCAAGGATAGACGCCGTATTTCGGATCAACTTTCATTGCACGCGCGATTCGGCCCAAGAAAAGGCAGCCCCTGTGGCCGCAAGCCGAATCCCCCTTCTCTATTGGCAGTTTACCGACGAACGGCCACGTTGGCCAGTTTCGCGAGGTAGCAGTTTGGCCGGTTATAGGGGCGGTCTTTCGCACTTCCGGAAACTATACTTGAGGGACACTCTCCTCCGCTCGCACAAGACCCACGGCCTGGCATGAATCTCCACGAATTTTTCGATCACCACGGCATGGCCACCAATCCGTTCGCGGATGAGGATGCGCAGACCGACCCCGTGTTCCAAGGCCGTTGCCGCACGAGCACCTTTCATCCCAATTGGGACAAAGTCTACGGCGACCCCGCGAACCCCGGCACGTCGATTGTCTTCGGCGAAAAAGGAGCGGGCAAAACGGCCATGCGGATGCAGGTGAGTTCGCAGATCGAAGAATTCAATCGCACCAACCAAAACAATCGGTCGTTCGTCATCGAATACGACGACTTCAATCCGTTCCTCGACCGCTTCGCCGATCGTTTGAGCGCGCGAACTCGCCGCAAGGCGACCAAGGTGCTCGACGAATGGAAGCTCTGGGATCACGTCGACGCGATTCTGTCGCTCGGCGTCACGAACGTGGTCGACCGGCTGCTCGGCATGTCGCAACCGAGCGGCCCGGCAGGAAATGTACTCCCCGACGATGCCGTGCGGCGACTCGACCGATTCCAACGCCGCGACCTGTTGCTGCTGGCCGCGTGTTACGACAACTCACTGACCGAATCGTTCGACGCCCGCTGGTTCCGGCTGCGGCGCAAACTGCGTTACATCCCCTGGCAAAATTGGGGCATCAAACTGCTGGGCCTCCTCACCACCATCGCGGTGGTCGCTGGGGCTCTGTATCAACAGCGCCTCGATTGGTTCAAAACGGTTTGGCCTTGGCTGATTATCGCGGTCGGCTGGGCACCGCTCTTGGCCCAATTCTGGCGTTGGTGGATGCAAGCGTTTAGCGTGTCGCGGAATTTGCGCTGCGTGAATCGCGACATCAATCCCTTGCGCAAAGTCTTGATGCAATTCTCGGGACGCGACATCAACGGCCAACCGCTCCCCAGCAAACGCCGCACCGACGACCGCTACGAGTTGCTCTACAAGTTCCAGGGCCTGCTCAAAGCCATGGGTTTTTCAGGCATTGTGGTGCTCGTGGACCGCGTCGATGAACCGCATCTCATCAACGGCTCGCTCGACAATATGAAGGGCTTGGTGTGGTCGTTGCTCGACAACAAATTCCTCAAACAACCGGGCTTGGGTCTGAAATTGCTGCTGCCGATAGAGCTGTCGGAATACGTACAAAACGAAGGGCATGATTTCTTCCAGCGTGCCCGGCTCGACAAACAGAACATGATCCCGTCGCTCGAATGGACGGGTGCGTCTTTGTACGACTTGGCGAATGCCCGCGTGGCAGCCTGTGCCAAGGAAGGGGCCACGCCGAAGTTGCAGGACATGTTCGACCCCAGCATCACCAGCAGTCGGTTAATCGACGCTTTCGGCGCGCTCCGCGTTCCGCGGCATTTGTTCAAATTCCTGTACCGGCTGCTCGTGGCCCATTGCCAGAGTTTTGTCGACAGCGATCCTTCTTGGCAAATCAGCCCGGCGACGTTTGAATCGCAGCTAGCACTCTACCGCCGCGACAAAGAAGCCGTTGATCGTGGTTTGTCCGTGGGCAAAGCAGTTTAGCCGCTTGCGGCTTAGCGACGAGTTCATCTGCCTTGACCGCGCTCCGCCCTTTTGACACACTCCGACCCCTTGAATGGAGTACCTGTTTCCCGAGCGAGAGGTTCCGCGATGCGCCGCCACCTATTCCTGTTTTTTATGATTGGCACTTTGGCAGTTTCGATGGGTTGCGGTTCGCAAGGCACCACCGGATCAACCGCCGGTGGTCCGGTCCCCAGCGATCCGGTCGGTCGCGTGGTTTACGAATTTCTCGATGCGGTGCGCTGCGGTGACACCGCGACTTCCAGCCAGTGCCTCACGCCACTTGCGCTCCAGCGGACGAGCGAACTCGATTTGAATTTCTCGCCCCCCGGCAGCCCGACCGCACAATTCCGCGTCGGTGCCGTGGAAATGATCGACGCCGAGAAGGCGGTCGTCGAATGTACTTGGACCGATCAGGATGCCGATGGCGTACCCCGCGATGAAAAAATCACGTGGGCGTTGAAACTCAACGCCGGCGACTGGCGCATCTCGGGCATGGCCGCCGACATTGGCCCCACGCAACCCCCGGTGGTGATGGACTTCGAGAACCCAGGACAACTTGCAGCGCGTGGCAAAACACCCGCCGTTCAGCCTCCGCAAGGGGCGACGCCACTCCAAGCGGCCCAGCCTCCGCAAGACCCCTTTCGTACGGTCCCTCGCTAGATTTGCTGCAAAAAATAAAATTCTTTTGCAATAAAAGTTTGAGAGTGCAGTCTCGCTAAACTACGCACTTTACCTTTTTCAAGTTTTTTGCGCAATTTCTCGATGCCTCACTTTACCCGGTGAATTCCAACAAAATCGTTCTCGATCCGCATCCTCATCGAGTTGTCGCGCAACACGGGTAAAAAGCATCACAGAAATGCCGTGTTTTTGAGATGCGAGGCCCATTGACACTCAATCTGACCATGTTATTTTGCTGACCTAAGTTCGCCAACGAGCAAGGTCTGCGAAATCCGCATTCCTTCGGTGCGACTAGAAAGCTAGAGCAGTTGAGTGTTGCGAGATCAGGCGGATTGGTCTCGCAGTTGTTCGCTGAGCAAAAAATTTCGTCTTCCCCGCCGCTATCAACCGTCGTGGCATTGGGGACAAAAACAATTTGACGGTGACACAGAGAATTGTCGCGTCGCTCGTGGGATACGTATTCCCCGCGGTGCCCCAGGTTTTTCCTTAGAGGAGGGATTTATTATGAAGAATGTTTTGGTTGCGTTGACCGCGTTGGTCATGGTTGTGACGAGCTTTGCCGTGACGGATGCCGAGGCCGGCCTGTTCCGCAATCGCAAGTCCAAGTGCTGCAAGCCTGCTTGCTGCGAGCCTGTCTGCTGCGAACCAGCTCCTTGCTGCGAAGCCGCTCCTGCTTGCCCCTGTGAAGCTGCCCCAGCTTGTGGTTGTGAAGCTGCTCCCGCTCCTTGCGGTTGCGAAGCTGCCGCCGCTCCTTGTGGCTGCGAAGTTCAACAATGCAGTTGCCAAATGACTCGCCGCGAAGCCCGTAAGGCTCGTCGTGCTGGTTGTTGTGCTCCCGTGACCACCTGTGGTTGCGAAGCTGCTGCCCCAGCTTGTGGCTGCGAAGCCGCTCCGGCTTGTGGTTGCGAAGCAGCCGCTCCTTGCGGTTGCGGTGGCGAATCTTCTGCTCCGATGATCGAAGGTGCTGCTCCTGAAGCCGCTCCCGAAGCTCCTAGCAGCGATTCAACCACCTGAGTGGGTTTGAATTGATTCAAAAATCGAAAAGCCGGCCCTCCTCGCGAGGTCCGGCTTTTTTTTATTTAGCCACTGCTTTTATTTAGCCTCGGCCATAATATTGAAATCAAGGGCACCGCGCTTCGAACCCGCCGCAAGCGGCGGGGCTAAATAATGGTGTTGCTACCGCAACAGCACCACCAACATCACGACCGTCAACAGCACAATCATCCCGCCCAAAAACAGTGTGATCGCCTTCACCTGTTCGCGCTTTTGCTTTTGTCGCCGACGATGCAGACTCACGGCTTCCGCTTCGTTCGGCAGCGGGCCAACGATCTGAATGTCGAGCGACTCTTCGACGAACGACTTGGGCCGGGGCACGGCCGGGGTTTCGAGCACCGCGCCCAACTCGGGAAATACGTCGCTCGCCCGCTGCCAATCGAGCCAGCCGGTACGCCAGACCCAACTGTCGCGGTCGATTTTCTTTTCCACGATCCAGGTTTTTAAGACTGCCGTCGTCGCGGGGCCGTGCTGCTGGCCGGTAGCTGTTCGCACATGCCACACGTCGGTTGCCAGCCCCACGCCCGAGTCGCCGGGCATGTTGATCTCCGCCAAGGGCGAGGGTGGCGGTGGCGGTTCGTTCTCGTCGATAGCCTCGACCGTGCCGCCGCTTACGGCAGGAACGATAAACTTCGTGTCGCAATCGGGGCAGATTCCGCGCTTCCCCGCCAGGAACGACTTCACGTTCAGCTTATGGCCGTTCGGACAGTAAAAACGAATACCCATAGTGCCATCTTAACTCGCGTACCAAACCGCGAGAAGCGCCACAGACTCTCGGCCACTTCCCCGCTATAGTGCTATCTCTGAAGAAATGACCAATGACCAAATCCCGAATGACCAATAAATTTCCATTGGTCATTCGGTCATTGGACATTGGACATTGGTCATTCCTATCCCCGACCCCCAACACTGACGCCTCCTCCGCAATGTCCCTCCTCGCCGTCATCCTCATGGCCATCGTTCAGGGAATCACCGAATTCCTGCCGATTAGCAGCGATGGCCACCTCGCCGTCACTAACGCCCTGCTCGAATGCTTTGGCGGCAAGCCGGCACCCGATTTGTTGGAAGTCACGCTCATCTTGCATCTGGGGACGCTCGCTTCGGTGCTGATGTTCTACCGCAAGGAGCTTGTGCAACTCTTCTTCCAAGACCGCCGCGCGATTCTGCCGATCATCGTCGCCACGATCCCCGCCGTGATTCTGGGGCTCGGCATCGAAAAAGGCATGCCGGACAGCATCAGCAAACCGCTGCTGGAAAGCCCGTTGCTCGCGGGTTTTGGCTTCCTGATTTCGGCCGGCGCGCTCTGGTGGTCGTCGCGTTTTATCCAAGGCGACCTGCACTACACCGACCTCCCGCTCGGCAAGGCGACGCTCATCGGCGTGTTGCAGTCGATTGCCATCCTCCCGGGCGTCTCACGCAGCGGCATGACGATCTCCGGCGGACTCGGTTCCGGCTTGAAACCCAACGCTGCCGCCACGTTTTCCTTTCTGATGGCCGTCCCCGTGATCGCCGGGGCTGGCCTGCTAAAAATGCTCGACCTCTACCAGCAAGGTACGACCACCACTCCGATTCCCCACCTCGCCGTGGGATTTGTGGTCTCGATGATCGTCGGCCTCGCCGCGCTCGCCGTGCTGATCCGCTTCGTCAAAGGGGGCAAGCTGATGGTGTTCGTGTATTATCTGGTGCCGCTGGGGATCTCGGTCATCATCTGGCAACTCAGTTAGCCGGCATCGTCCCGATGCCGTTAGAGCATTGAAAGAGCCAACCCCGATCTTCTGCCAAAATGGCAGCGTTCTCACTGATTCTTTGCGACGCCGCTCGAAATTGGCAGAAACGACGTTTTCCAGCCATTTCCCTAATCCCTTGCCACGCCCACACTTGCAATCTTGTCGACATTTGGCCCGCCGATTGCTTTTGGCCCATTGCCAGCGGGGAGGTTCTGCGCCCTAATAACATGTTTCCCCCGCGCTTCAAAACACATACCAGCACCGTGCGATTCGTTGAATCGCGGCTTTAGCCGTGTCGCAACGCCGACACACGGTATTCAGATCTTTCACAATTCGGAGGACAACGTTCATGGCAACCGCCACCAAAAAGAAGAGCAAGGTCACGCTGCAACCCCTCGGCGACAAAGTCGTCGTCGCGCGTGATGAGTCGCAAGAAGTCACCACCGGCGGCATCTATCTGCCCGACTCCGCCAAGGACAAGCCCTCGCGCGGCACGATCATCGCCGTCGGCACCGGCAAACTCCTCGACGACGGCACCCGCGGCGCGTTGCAAGTCAAAAAGGGCGACCGCGTGCTATTTACCAGCTACGCCCCCGAAGCAATCAACATCGACGACGAAGAATATCTCCTCATGAGCGAGAGCGACATCCTCGCCGTGATTGAGTAAGTAATCGAACCAATAGCCGCGATCAGACTTGATCGCCGGTGCCCCTGCGATTCGTCGAATCGCGGCTAAAAATATTCACAACGAACAAACTTTACTAAGGAGCAAACCTCATGGCCAAAATGATCGCTTTCGATCAAGAAGCCCGCGATGCGATGCGCCGCGGCGTTGGCAAGCTGGCCCGCGCGGTCAAGATCACCCTTGGTCCCAAGGGCCGCAACGTCATCTTGCAAAAATCCTTCGGCTCGCCAACCGTCACCAAGGACGGCGTTTCCGTGGCCAAGGAAATTGAACTCGAAGACACGTACGAAAACATGGGTGCCCAAATGGTCAAGGAAGTCGCCAGTCGCACCAGCGATGTTGCCGGCGACGGCACCACCACCGCAACCGTCCTCGCCGAAGCGATTTTCAACGAAGGCCTCAAAGCCGTCGTCGCCGGCGTGAATCCCGTGCAAATGAAGCAGGGTATCGAGAAAGCGGTTGAAGACATCACCGCCGAACTCAAGAAGATGGCCGTCAAGATTAAGACCTCCGAAGAGATGGCCCAAGTCGGCACCGTCGCCTCGAACGGCGACCGCGAAATCGGCGACATGCTCGCCAAGGCCATGGAAAAGGTCGGCAAAGACGGCGTCATCACGGTCGATGAAGGCAAAAGCCTCGCCACCGAAGTTGAATGGGTCGAAGGTATGCAATTCGACCGCGGCTATCTTTCACCGTATTTTGTCACCGACAGCTCCAGCATGGAGTGCGTGCTCGAAGATTGTTACGTGCTGGTTCACGAAAAGAAAATCACCAGCATCAAGGATTTGGTGCCTTGCCTGGAAGCAGTCGTCAACAGCGGCAAGCCCCTGTTGATCGTGGCCGAAGACATCGAAGGCGAAGCCTTGGCAACGCTCGTGATCAACCGTCTCCGTGGCACGTTCACCGTTTGCGCTGTGAAGGCCCCTGGCTTCGGTGATCGTCGCAAGGCCCAGCTCGAAGACATCGCCACCCTCACCGGTGGTCAGGCGATCTTCGAAGACCTTGGCATCAAGCTCGAAAGCGTTGGCCTCAAGGAACTCGGCCGCGCGAAAAAGGTGATGGTCTCCAAGGACAACACCACGATCATCGAAGGTGCCGGCAAGAGCGACGCGATCAAGGGTCGCATCGAGCAGATTCGCCGCGAGATTGAAAACACGTCGAGCGATTACGACAAAGAAAAGCTCGAAGAGCGTTTGGCGAAGCTCGCCGGTGGCGTGGCGAAGGTCAACGTCGGTGCCGCGACGGAAAGCGAAATGAAGGAAAAGAAAGCCCGCGTCGAAGACGCCCTGCATGCCACGCGTGCGGCCGTCGAAGAAGGGATTCTCCCCGGCGGTGGCGTGGCCCTCTTGCGGGCGAGCACTTCGGTGAAGCCCACAGGTTTGAGCCACGACCAAGAAGTTGGCTACAAGATTGTGCTCCGTGCGTGCCGCTCACCCCTCACGGCCATTGCCGCGAACGCCGGCCAAGACGGCGGTATCGTCTGCGAGAAGGTCGCCGAAGCCAAGGGGAACATCGGCTACAACGCCGCGACCGACGTCTACGAAGACCTGGTCAAAGTCGGCGTCATCGATCCGACGAAGGTCACCCGCACCGCGCTACAAAACGCGGCGAGCGTGGCGACGTTGCTCTTAACCTCGGACGCTTTGATCGCCGAAGCCCCCAAGAAAGACAAAAAGGGCCACGGTGCCAGCGCCCCCGGCATGGACGACATGTATTGATCCCTTGAACATTTAGCCCCGGGTGATTTGAAAGTTCCGCTTTCAATACACCCGGGGCCATGCTTCAATCGCGCAAACGATTTTCTTTGACAACACAATGCGGCCCCGGGTGTATCGATGGCACAACCATCGAATCACCCGGGGCTAAATTTTTGGAATTAAGAAATGCCCAACACACGGGCCATCATGTTTACCATGACGACCTACGGCACTTGGCTCCGTGGTGACCGCCGCGGTTGGGTCGATGATGGCATCATCTTGCCGCCCGATCCGGACCTCGAAGCCGCCGACCTGCGGCGACTCAAGCATCCCATCTATCAATTTCCCAAACCGCGCCTGCACGAAATTGGTTCGATGATCGGTGATTCTCTGATCACACGCAAACAGATCGCGCTGTTGGCGCTTTCAATCGGAACTTGGCACGTGCATTACGTGATCGGTGCCACCACGCACGATATTCCTTCAATTGCCAAATGCGCGAAAGACGCCGTCCGGTGGGGCCTGCGACTCGACCGCCCCATTTGGACCACCGACTACGACAAACGCTTTTGCTTTGACGACGCATCAACGCGTAATCGCGTGCATTACGTTGAACGCCACAACATCGCCGCCGGTTGGCCACCGCGCCCCTGGCCGTTCATCGCCGACGTCGAAAAATATTTGCATGATTTCAACAACAATATTTAGCCCCGGGTGATTTGAAAGTCCCGCTTTCAATACACCCGGGGCCGAACAACCACACGACCAACACCCTCATGACCCTCCACCAATACTTCCTCATCACCCTAGCCATCGCGATTTTCATCGCGCTACCAATCTGGGGCATCCTTGCCTTGTGGCAGTATTCGCGTCTCACGCCCCAAGAAAAACGCAATCGCCGCGATGCCCAGCGCGGCAGCACCGGCGCCGCGATGATCGGCAGCGCCTTCGGCGTGCTCGACAAAATCATCCGCCCCAGCGTGGAATTCCAAGCCGAGGCGCAGGAGAAGATTGTGAAAGAGGATGAGCAGGGTCGGGAGTAAAAATGAATAAGCCGACGAGGTAATAGCGTAAATGGATGATTCAGATTTTGAACAGTTGATTGAAGAGTATTGTCACATACTGGCTCCGCTCTTCGATGGTCATGGCGATCCATTCGACTATGTACTGGCGTTATTACGGGCTGCAGGACAAGAAAACGCTGGTTGGGACACACTTGAAGAGTCGTTTAGAATGCTCGACGACCTGCACTACTTATCGACAGCTCATCTCCCCCAAGAGCTGTTCCCTGAGCCTAAAACCACGCGCTTGCGATTGGAGCTTCTTCAATACTGTCACCTAGTCGAGATGGCAGCTCCTTATGACATCATTGCCAATCTATGCCGAGTGCGACTGGGTCAGCCCGTGTCGTATTCCCTTTTCATTCGACCGAAAAACAAGGGCGCAACTAACAAGCTTGGGAATCAGAGACAGTTCATGAGCCCGACTGATAAGATTAACATTATCAAATCACTGTCGAGGAGTGCGGAACTGCCAGCCATTGGTGATGCGTTTGACGAGTTTTACCGATCCGGGATTCGGAATGCGATTGACCACTCAGACTATGTAATTCATGACGGCGAATTTCGAATGCGCAATCAAACAATCAAATCGGATGAAGACAGTAATGTTCGTACAAGTGTGATTAAGCTTGCACGACTTCAAGAGTTCGTGAGTCGTACTCGTGCTTTCTACCTGGCGTTCATACGAGTTGAAAAAGGCGCGAGACTTACAGTAGGCCAGCGTCGAGGAAATGCGTTTCCCTATGACCATCATTATAAAGGAATTCTCGAAGCTGTTGCAGACAAAGAAGACTTTCTATGTGGTGCCGTAGTCCATTGGCCCAACGAAACAGAGTCGTATTATATGCGTACAGCTAATGGCTCTAAGCCTATGAATGTTTTGCCTTTAAATGGGGAGCTAACAACATTCGTAGGAGAGAAGTATTCGCCACACGATCCGTTTTCGCCGCTTGTCAAACTTGGAGACCTACCAAGATACAC